>DATDXQ010000017.1:0-13071 GCA_036517175.1 Minisyncoccota bacterium | reverse complement strand
AAGACCATTTGGCCAAATAATAGTTCCGTCAAAACCAGACTGGATCATGTTGTAATAGTTCTGCCAGCCAATATCTGTATAAATAAAAGGTGCCCAAGTCACGGCCAGTGGATGCATGCCGTATTTTTCCTTAAGTTGGTGCGTTACAAGACTACTATCTTTACCGGCGCTACCCGGAACAACGACATCCCAACTTCCATCCTTAGAGCGATGCTTATTGAGAAGTTTAAGCAACTCCTTCTCGCGTTTATCCCAGTCTATACCGCCACCGAATTTTTTCTCGGCATAACGACAAGCACTACAAACTCCTTCAGCATCAAACTCGGTTCGAGGTCGCTGATTGGAACCAACGCATTTCGCACAAAACCGTATCTTCTTCGGAAGTATTGCAAGTTGCCTATCAACGGTCTTGAAGGGATAGTTCTTGTATTTTTTCTCATCTATATTTAATTTTGGAAATTTATATTTTACGTCCATATAATTATATAATTTAAACTTTTGCTAACTCACAAAATTGTTTCAAAATACCCAGCCCGACTTCACCGCTTTTTTCCGGATGAAACTGAGTACCCATTATATTATCTTTATGGACAATTGAGCAGAACTCTTGCCCTCCATACTTCGTGGTTGCTAACACCACAGACTTTTTAGCTGGACTCGGATAAAAAGAATGGACGAAATAAACACTTGCTGGGTTGCCCAAGCCATAAGTTAAGCTGCTAGCTAGAGCTTTCTTGCTTGGACGAATATCATTCCAGCCAATATGCGGCAGCTTATAGCCAATCACCTTAACTTCACTGACTGGTTTTAATGGTACTACCTTGCCGGCAATCAAATCAAGGCCCTTGTGTTTGCCAAATTCCAAGCTTTCCGAGAACAGCATCTGCATCCCCAAACAAAGACCGAGAATAGGCTTGCCTTGTTTAACATGCTCTTTCAACGGCTCAACCAGATGAGCCGTTGAAAGAGCTCGCATTCCCTCACCAAATGAACCGACCCCAGGAAGTACAATGGCTTTCATTTTTTTCAATTCGGCTGGAGTTTCAACAATCGAAACCTTTTTACCAATTTTCTGAAATGCCCTTAAGACACTTCGAACATTGTTAACTTTGTAATCAATTATGCCAATATCCGCTGGGCTCTTTGGGTAGTCTTTTTCGAAATTCAAAAAATCCTTCTCCTCAATCTTGTTTGCAGCTGAACCAGTAACTCCAGACAGGTGCTGCAATGTGTATTTGTTGTAATTACCAAGATCATAATTTTGACCTTTTTTATTTTTATTTTTTGAAAAGTTTTCTGTTACACGTACGTCCAACTTATTTTTAACAAGCTCCCTCTTGATATCATCCACTCCGCACTTACCATAATGCAGTAGACTTGCCAGAGCAATCGCATCAGCACTGGATTGTTCAAAGCATTCCGAAATGTCCTTAGGTGATCCAGCACCTCCTGAAATGATAACCGGGATAGAAACAGCTTTTACAACTTGCTTAGCAAGTTCAGAATCTAAACCACGTTCAGTCCCCTCCATGTCAACTGAAGTCAGAAGTATCTCTCCGGCGCCAAGAGATTCAGCGCGCTTGGCCCATTTTAGTACATCCAGACCTGTTCGATTGCGGCCATTATCGGTATATGCCTCCCAACGACCAGGAGCGATTTGTTTTGCCTCAATCGAAAGTACTATGCATTGAGAACCAAACATCCTGGCCGCCTGACGTATAAGATTAGGGTTCTTCGTAGCTGCCGTGTTGATGGCCACTTTTTCAGCACCAGCAGAAAGAAGCGAGCGTATGTCAGATATGGATCTCACACCGCCCCCAGCAGTAAAGGGAATAAAAATATTCTCCGATGCTTGTCGGACAATATTAAGCAGATTGTTCCTCTGATACAAACTGGCTACGGTATCTAGATAAATTAATTCATCTGCACCTTGTAAATAATATTCGCGAGCCAAATCTTCTGGCTTACCCATTACACGCAAACACTCGAATTGTATGCCCTTAATCACATTCGGACCCTTTACGTCTAGGCGGGCTATTATGCGTTTTTTCATTTATTTGTTTTTGACCACATTGATTCAATAATTTTAAAATCAATCGGCTCATCAATATCGAAAGAACGTTCCCTTGGCATAACTATTGCTGTAGCATTATCTTTATCTAGTATTCTACCCTTTTTCATTAGAGTATCTCTTCTAATCACATAGACAGCCCCATTCAATCTGAATAATTTAGGCAAATCCTGACTTCTCCTGATTTCCTCACCTTTTGTTTTAATAAAAGGTCTAATTTTTTGCCCCCTAAATTCGTACATCCATTCAGGCCTCTCAGCTATCGAACAGACGCTCACACAAGAATTGGCTTTTATTTCAATAAGTCGTTCAATGGCCGCATCAATGTCTTCACTCAACACCATAGGTGATGTTGCCTGAATTAATACCACAAGATCAACTTTATTTTTATCTACCGCTTCAATATAGTTAATGGCATGCTGCATAACAGACAAGGCAAGCGCGGTATCCGTTGCGAGTTCCGCCTGACGTATAAATGGAACCTCGGCGCCGTACTTCTTGGCCACACTAGCTATTTCTAAATCGTCCGTAGAAACTATAACCCTATCAACATACTTGGATTTTTTGGCAGCCTTGATTGCATAACTGATAAGCGGCTTACCATTGAGAAGCTTAATGTTTTTGCGTGGCACCCTTTTGGATCCGCCGCGCGCAGGAATTATCGCTATTATTTTTTTTGAGACTTGCATAGATATATTTGATCTTCAGTTAGCTTAGACGATGTTTACACCTAAAAAGTATTAAGAAAAGCATTCTTTGCCAGCTTTGACCATAACACATAGATTGGGTCAATTCAAATTAAAAACCGCCTTATAAAAGCGGCCAAATTATAGGTTTTCTCGTAAATATTTTCCTATATATTCTCTTGATGTCTTTACTGGAAAAAATCTCCTTAACTTATCCCCGTTAATATGGTACTTCTGAACTGCTAATCCCGCTTGCATTAAGCTTTCTCTAATTTTGAATCCAGAAACAGAATCCAAATCTTGTAATCTAATACTGTCCGAGCTACAAACATTTATTATCTCTTTGTCGACATCCTTGGCAATAAGCAGATTCACTATTTCTGCCACAATATCAGTGTGTATAAAAGTAAGTTCTGACTTGGCGCTTATAAGTAGCGGCTTGTCATGAGTCCAATCGTATATAGGATTCTTTTTGAGCTTTTTACCGACTAGACCACCCAATCTTAGAATTACCCAATTAGGACAATAACGCCTCACGATCAACTCAGAAAGGTACTTGTGAAACCCATATGGGTGAAGAGTCATAGGATCTATCGCCACATCTTCTGATGTGGCTTTAATCGAGTACGGTTGAGGATATACATCAACAGAACTCACATGAATAAAAGTCTTAAATTTAAAATCAAAAGCTAAGTTAACCGTTGACTGCACGTTATTCCCAAAATCAGTCTTTGGATCTTCGTTAGCTCTCCCCTTAAACCCGCTTCCATTTGCGTTAACAAGAACATCTGCCGTAGTCCCCATGTACTTTTGGTAGTTACCTCTGTTTATCCCAATATAATCTGTGCCTATTTTTTCAAAATAATCGCAGATAGCAGAACCGACAAGACCAGTACTTCCTATGACGTATATCATCTCGATCGGCTCCCTAGTTTACAAAATTAGGGGAAATCCTAGGATCAGGGTAAAGCATGTCTTCCATTGTATTGTTCAAAGACATATTCTTGCAAAAAAGGCCGCAATTGTTAGGCCTTACCCAACTTTCTATGTCTCTATTGGTTTCGCCGTCCCAAATTTCCTTAAGCGATCTTTCATTAATATTACCAACAATATACGTATCATCGCCTCTGGAGTTTTTACAAAACCGCAGCTCACCCTTGGCAGTAATAACAGCCTGGAAAAAGTGAGCATAGCAAGTTCTTGGATAATCAAGAGGAGATCCAGAAGATGCATTTTCACTTCTCAAGCCAACTATTTTGACAAGTGGTTCTGGCATAACGGTAAAACCGGCCTTGAGTAATGACACACCACTCGATGACAAAATTTGACCAACAGTTGTTTGTACTTTTAAATTAGCAGCACCGTTCCAAAAAATACCACCGTCATTCGTGAACTGATCCGGGGCCAGCTGTAAATAGTCCACGCCAATACCCCCAACAATATGTGCCATGTTTTCCAGGCTTTGCAAATTTTTTTCTAGAACAAGTACCCTAACTCCGATTACCAGATTAGACCCTTTTATTTTTTTTCTTTGAGAAAGCAAATCTATTTTCCTGATCACCAAATCAAACTGATCAACACCTTGAATTTCTTTATAACTATCCCTGTCACCACCCGCCATAGATATTCTGATCCATGACAAAATATCACAAAGCTCATCCGCATTACCGGAATGAATTGCAGAACCGTTTGTTATTACACCAATGTCAAAACCTATTTCTTTAGCAAAACGTATTATTTCAAGAAAGTCCCTATGGAGCATCGGCTCCCCGCCGCCGGAAAAATTAAGACCCCTGGTTCCAAGAGCATATGCCTCTCTCAATCTTTCTTTGAGAATATGAGTGTCCAGAAATTCTGAGGCGGATTGCATGTGCTTATCAAGGTCATAGCACCAAGTACATTTGTGGTTGCAGTTATTGGTAAGATCTATTTCCATGGTAATAGGAAAAGGGCGCCCTCCCTCTTTGTACTTAACTATTTGCTCTGGGTGGAAAAACAACTTCTTACTAAAATCAAAAATGTCCATCCTTGGATCTGCCATGTTAGTTCTCCATTATTTTTAAAAGTTCTTGAAAAATCCTAGCAAAATGAGCCCTTAACGTCAAAAAAAACTCCGCCGAGGCGGAGGTTGATAGACCTAAGTTGATATCTGAGGTGCCAATGAACGTACTGCATTTACTCTCTTGGGATCGTTAAGAAACTCCCAGGCCTTATTCTGAACGAACTGTAATATCCACGGCTCAATCAGTGTCTTCATTGATGGCCTCATCCATGTCATGTCGGCTAGTTCAAGGCCCGGCAAAAGCAAATCGTTATCGATCACATGATTATATAGTGCCGTGCCTGGGAATGGAGTAACCATCGTAAAGTTAACACACCCGGACCCGGCATCCATATGTTTTTTAGCGCAAACGAGAGTCTGCATCAACTCCTCATAAGTCTCGTCTGGGTAACCGATCAAATAACAGCTTGCAACATCAATACCCATCGCATGAGACTTTTTTATAAGGGCAGATATGTCGTAAATTTCATGACTGATCTTTCCTGAAGCCCACTTATCAATAATGCGTTGAGAGCCAGACTCTACTGGAAATAGGAGTTTATTGAATCCAGCCTCAGCCATCGTCTCTATCATTTCATCATCCGGCACTATCTTGGTGCCGTTGTTCTTGTGTAAATGCGACAAGTTCACACCATTAACATCGCCTAATTTAAAACCGAACTTAATCAGCATTTTGAAAATATCTAGCGCTCTCTTCTTTTTTGCTAGAAGCGAGTCATCTTCAATAAAAACATACTCAACGCCCAGACTACGGAGAAACTCCATCTCCTCTTCCACGCGCTCTATTGATTTATATCTAAACTTACCGATGAATCCAGAGTCAGAATCCTTACCTTCACCTGAGATATGACAAAACTTACATGTATAGGGACAACCACGAGATGTCATGGCGGGCGCATAGGCCGGAGGAGTATCAAACGAAAGTCCGCTGTTGTGTGGCCTGTTTATCTCCCAATAGCGGCGTAACTGAAGCATGTCCCAGGCTGGAATGGGGAGTTTGTCCAAGTTCGGGTCTATAAATCCCATCGGATTAACATGAACTTTGCCATTTTTCCTAAAGGCAACTCCGCGCAAAGAAGAAAAATCACTTCCACCATGCCGCAAAATTTCTCCAACAGAAATAATTGTATCTTCCGCTTCTGAAATACAGATCAGATTAGCACCGGCGTCAAAAAATCTATCCACCTGAGACCTTGCATTAATACCCCCTAGAATTATTAACTTTTCTGGATATGCCGTTGATATAAGTCTTACTAATTCCTCGACCATTCTTGTCTGAGGAGTAAAAATCGAGCTGATACCAACCACATCGCACTCAGCCACCTCGCTAATAATGGCCTCTGGATCCATGCCAACTCTAACCATACCATTGGGTAATAATGTTTGCTTAAAGAAGGTTTCTTGTAGACTGTATTTATCATTACCCACGCAACAGTCTAAAACACCAACTTCAAAACCCGCCCTCCTTAGGGCACCGGCTAGGTATAAGACGCCCAGAGAACCCTCGGGCTTAACTACACCCAGACTTGCATCAAATGATTGAGGTGGGTAAAGCAACAAAAATCTTGGTTCCCTTATATTAGAGACTATATTAAAGTTCCGATGTTTATCTTCAACACTACCGATTATTTTCACTAAACCCACAAAACTCCTTTTTTAAGGTACCTTAGAGACTTCCCCAATTTATATCACACAATGTGATGTAAGACTACTTCTCTTAAAATTTTGAGATCATCATTGTACTCATGCAAATCAGTATCCAGGAAGTCCTGGGCACTGCCTCCACGTTTTTCAGGAACAAAAGTTCTATATACCTTTTTAAATATTGAATAAATCCAGCCGGGAGCATTTTTGTTTTTTAAGAAGTTAGAAGTATTTAAAACAAGGTGGCGGAAACGGTCTGGAGAAAATCCATTTTTTATTGATTCAGAACCAGCGTCTACCAGCATAGTTGCCTCATCACGCCCCAAACTTGATACGGCAATTAGATTTTCGACAAGACATTTTTTAAAACTCATGCTCTCATGATCAAATTGACCATTTTCTACATATTCACGGACAAGAGGCCATTTTATGTGTTGCCCTTGATAATAGGCATCTTCTCGTCTCGCAGAATAAAAAACATCCATATCCATTATTTTACCCCTGACCGCGGCAAGCATTGTAGACAAAAGTTCCCCAAACAAAAGTATCTTAACATTGGAGTCTAAAACTCGACGCACTTCCTGAAAAATATATTTCAATTCATTCGTCCTATGAACTGCGTAAAGAGTATGCTTGCAATTCAAAAACTCATCCTTCAATCTCTCACCTGCGTCATCAGCGGTCACCGAGTGATTAAAATAAGCTGGCCTCCAGTAAAATTTATCTATTGGTCCAGAAAGTCTCGTGTGAAAAGATATGTAAGCCCCATGGGCCACAACAAAATCAGGGTTATTTTTTAAGAATTCACAAGCACCCCCAAGACCGTCAACAGTAACAAAATCATCATCTGCGCAGCATACACAAAAATCTGTTTTAACATGCTCCAGCGCACTAATTATTTTATCGTATAAAGTCTGGCCAGTACCTCGAATCGAGAGGTGTCGAATATCTAAATCAGAATACCTCCCTATAACGGCTGCGCTTTTGAGAAAATTTTCATCTGAACTCGAGTCAGCAACAATAATCTGAGGCCTTAAATCATTTTTAGAACGGCTATAATACTCCAGAACTTGAGGTAAAAATAATGTTCGATTATGTATCGGGATGATAATTGTAATTTCTGAATTATCACTCATTTTCAAAATTTAGTCCCAAGGAAATTCTTTTAAGTGCTTCTTGTACCAGGCAACACTTTGAGCAACGGCTTTATTCATAGGAGTAATATCCTTAGGATAAAACTTGAGGTGCTGCTTAAGATCTTTCCAACCGTTTTCAGAAATTTCAACCACCGAGTGTTTATCCTCTCCAGCTCTCATGGCTACACGGTTAACTTTTGATTTTGATTTAGTGGTTTTTAATATTAGGTCCACGGCCTTGTTTATTGTCATACCGCCGCCAACACCACCTTCATATATTATATTATTAGGTATGCCGTCAGCTAGAATTACTCTTGAAAGAATCTCCGCAAAATCTTTAACATAGATTAGATCCATCACTTGATCACCAGTACCGTATATTGTTATTTCTTTGCCCAACAAAGCAGGAATCACAACATTTGGAAATATCTTACGAACCGGCCTATGGTGTTGTCTTTCACCAAAAACATTCATACCCCTTAATACCCTTATGTCTGTGCCATGCTCCTTGTTGTACATCAGAGCAAACCTTTCGGCAGTATTTTTAGTTATTGAGTAAGGATTGTTCATCCAATAATTACCAACAGCTATTTGAAGACCCCTTTTTTTGTGCTCCTTAATGGCGTGAAAAACATTTATAGCGCCCATGATATTGACGTCTATGGGCGGTAATGGATTGTGGACTGTCTCAGCTGTACCCAAAAGTCCGCCAAGATTTACTGTAATATCATTGTGGCCAACCGCCTCAAGTACTGCATCACGGTCTTTGAGATCACCCAAGCGAAAGGAAACCACACCTTTCCAGTTGTAGTCCTTGAACTTCTTTTCATCATAATATCTGTCAAAAATAGTAACCTTGTGTCCCTTGGCCACCAAATTATCGACGAGATGAGAACCTATAAAACCTTGACCTCCTGTAATCAATATTTTTTTCTTTTTATTTGTATTTTTGTTTGTCATTACTACTGATTAAGGTAACCCTTAATACCTTCGTCGAAAGATATTCTGGGTTGCCATTTTAATAATTTTTTTGCTTTTTTAATATTAGCAGTACAATATCTCACATCATCAGGCCTAGCCTTCTTATACTCAATCAGGCACTCGTAGTATTGCGCTATCTCATTTATAGTAACAGGCTTACCAGTACCTATATTGAAAACCTCGGCATCAACAAACTTTGACTTCATGGCTAATATAGTTGCCTTAATTATATCGAAAACGTGTACAAAATCTCTACTCTGCTTACCATCACCATAAATACATAATTTATTTTTTGTTCTTTTGTCTCGTGCGAATGCTGCTGTGACATTTGGGTATGAACCACTTTCAGAATGTCGCTTCGTTCCATATACTCCAAAATATCTTAATATTACCGATGGCAAACCATAGAGTTTTGTATATGCAATTACGTACAACTCTTGTATGTATTTTTGTGTACCGTACATAGTCTTAGGTCTTTTGGGTTCATCTTCAGAAATAGTCAGTTGGTCAGAATTTCCATAAACCATGCAGGTCGATATTTGAATAAACTTCTTAATATTATTATTTGTAGCACACGCTTTTAGCAAATTCAAGGTACCATTTACGTTAGAGTTATGCGCCTCAACAGGATTCTCGGTACAATACTGTATTCTGGGGATCGTGGCCAAATGAAAAACATAATCAATCCCCTTTAAGATATTAATTAAAATCTTTGTGGCACCAGGTGAACCAAGGTCTAATTTCATAAACCTTGCTTTTTTGTTTACGTTCTTAATATTGCCCGTGCTCAAATCGTCAACGATTGTGAGATCGTAACCAAGTCTTATAAGATCGTCCGCAAGATGAGAACCGATAAATCCAGCTCCACCTGTAACTAATATTTTTTTATTTTTCTTCAATTTGTGTAATGTAACCTGCCATTCCCTCACTGAATGATACCTTGGGGCTCCATTTTAATAATTTTTTTGCTTTTTTAATATCTGCCAAGTAACATTTTGCGTCTCCTGGTCTTTGTGGAATATACTTTATTGGACATCCGAAGAACCTGGCAGCTTCGTTTATCGAAACGGCCTTTCCTGTACCTATATTAAAAGTCTCTCCATTTTTAAATTTTGAGTTCATGGCATTTAAATTAGCCTCGGCTACATCAAAAACATGAATCATGTCTCTCTGTTGAGTTCCATCACCTGTAACAAAGACTTTCCCGTGCTGCTGTTTCTGTTGAGAAAAAGCAGCTAAAACATTTGGATAGGAACCTGATTCGGACTGCCTTCTTGTTCCATAAACATTAAAGTACCTTAGCATGATGGCCGGCAATCCGTAAAGATTGGCATATAATTTAACATACTGCTCTTGCATTAGCTTCTGCAGAGCATAAGGTGTGCCCGGTAAACTCAAAGGTGCAGTTTCGGATATTGGCATCTTTTCCTGCAAACCATAAATAGCGCACGAAGATGAATGTATAAATTTCTTTATATTATTTTTGACGCAAGCTTCCAGCAAGTTAAGAATACCCGTTACATTAGCATTGTGACATTCCACCGGATTCTCCACGCTATATTGCATTCTCGGTATGGCTGCCAAATTAAAAACATAGCTTGCGCCCTTAGTAATTGTGCTTAAAACCTTGGGTGCTTCACTTGAACCCAAATCAAGTTTTGTGAATTCGGCCTTATTGTTAACATTGGATAACTTTCCAGTGCTAAGATCATCAATTACGAGCACCTTAAAACCAAGACCGACAAGTCCATCAACAACGTAAGAACCTATAAAGCCAGCTCCACCGGTGACAATAACTTTTTCCAATTTATTTTTATTAGTCATTATTGATTTTCGAAATTAGCACATAACAAAATAACTATAAATACCCTCGGCCTTTTGATTTTCAATAAAAGTTTTTTCAAATCCTAATTCTATCAGACGTTTTTTAAAATTATACATGGTTGTTCCATCTTCACGGCTGATGTCTTCTGTCCAAGTCCCCTCGTTTAAGATTATTAATGTATTCGCCCCAGATGTAGCCAAAGAACAAAATACTGCATCTATGGCAATCTTGTCCAGATACATAAGGACGCCACCTGAGCACAACAAAACATCAATTTTCCTTTTATAATTCACGAAATCAATCGCTGAAGAGTTTACAACCTCAAGGTTTTTATCCGATTCAAATTTTCTTGAAACATAGTCACACAGATATGTGTTGGGCTCAACCGCAATATATTTTTTGAAGTTATTTGGCCTTAGAAACTTGGCATAATTTTTACCCATACCAAAACCAAGCTCGGCTACCACAAGACCATCTGTTTCAAATTTTTTTTTAATCTGATCCAAACTCAATATTTCGGCCAAAACTCTATCATTAGTGTCCGTCTGCCGCCAAAAGTGCCAATACAAAGATTCCTTGCTCAACCAAAAATTTAGCTGATTACTACCCCTGTTATTGTAAAAGTTCTTAGCAATACTAGAGCCATAGAAATCAAAAATACGACGCCTAAATCCGGAACGGAAAATCCAATCAAACATTACCAAAGGCATAGGCACTAACTTGTGCTGAAATAATACCAAAGACCTCACAAGACCACTATTAGACAAAAAACTTTTACAACGGCCAAGTATTAACCGTAAAAAATTCTTCATATATTATACAGACGATAAAAATAAGATTTCTTATCTTCCAAAAGCTTACTCGGTTCACCGCTCTCCACGACCCTACCCTCACCAAGAACAAATATATTATCCGTGTTCGTAACAGTAGTTAGTCGGTGCGCAATTATTATTATAGTCATGCGTCCCCGCAACCCGGCTATTGCATCCTGGATAGCAGCTTCTGATTCGTTATCCAAAGCGCTGGTTGCTTCATCTAAAATCAATATTTCTGGCTGAGCCGCCAAAACTCTTGCCAAAACTATTCTTTGTCTCTGTCCTACCGAAAGTTGAAGTCCACGCTCCCCAACCTCAGCCTTGAATTTACCAGGCTGCTCCATTATAAAATCGTAAATTTGAGCCCTCTTTGCAGCTTCCCCTATCTGATGATCAGTTATTTTAGAATTATAAAACCTTATATTGTTCTCTATCGTGTCATTAAGCAGAAAAATATCCTGAGAAACGTAACCTATGTGCTTTCGCCAATCTGCCAAATCTATTTTGGAAATATCTTCACCATCAACATATATATGACCGGCTGCTGGAACAAGTAGCCTCAAAATGAGGTCAACCAATGTTGTTTTACCAGAACCAGATGGACCTATCAAGCCGACAGTTTGACCATTTTGTATATCAAAACCAACTCCATCGAGAACCGGCTTATTTGAACCGTAAGCAAACACCAAACCCTCTAAACTTAAGGTTGACTTAAAAGAAAAAGGCAAACCACCCATATCACGCTCTTTGTATTGCCTGGACTCATCCTGATAATCAAGAACGCTTATCAAGTGAGGCATCCCCTCGTTTATCAAACTGAGGCGTATTTGAGCAGACTGCATAAAAGAAAACATCTTTTGGACAAGATAGAGAATCGCTGCAAAGGAAGCTATATTAAAGTCTGGACTGTGATAAGACAGGGCGAATATGGGAATTATAACAAGAAGAGTTATCGGCTCTAGAAAAGTTCCTAGGACAGAATTGTACTTATATATTTGAAGCCTGGCTGCTCCCAATTCACTAAAATGAGACTTACTCTTCTTTATGACATCTTTTTCAACTGCCATGGCCTTAATAGTCTTGGCACCAATGATATGTTGATTAATATAGTGGTTGGCCTCCCTAGAAATAATGACACCCTCATGGGAAAGTTTTCTTATTTTTTTAAAAAGCGGTTTCAAACACACAAAGAGGAGGAAGCCGAGCACAAAAGTCAAAAGAGTAACATCAAGAGCTATATTCAACGCCACAATGGCATACATGATTAAGCTGGTCAAAAATAAAATCATTAAGCTGATATTGTTTAGCAGAGCTGATGCTGAATTAATATTCTCCATTACAACAGTTGATAGATGACCGACCTTCTGCTTTAAAAGGTGTGGCCAATCAGCCCTCATGGCATGTTCAAAAATCTCCTGGCGTGCCTCCCTCTCATAATCAACCGCCGCCCTATAATTGAGGTAGTTGGCGAGAAAGTTAAAAACTGCCTTAAACAAAAAAAGTAGGGCTATAAAAATTATCAGATAGCGAAGCCTATATTCAATGCCCACAAAAGAAAATAATCCAGCAATCATCTTGGAAATAGGATCGGCTTCTTCTGGGTGTTCTTTTATTACAAAGGAGAAAAGCGGCACGATTGCGCCTATGCCGATACCACCGACGAGACCACTTCCAAACCCAAGTACGGTCATCATTATGACTTTATTTTTGTGCTTATAATAAGCTTTCTTTAATATTCTGACCTCCTTTATTATTTTTTTAATTCCATTAAACATATTTTTAAAAAAGATAAACCTGATCGTATATGTCATTAAGTGGCCTCTGGTACATGCGGAAGTTCATGACCCTGCC
>DATDXQ010000016.1:0-16946 GCA_036517175.1 Minisyncoccota bacterium | reverse complement strand
CGCCGCCTTCAAGCCACATTTTCGCAAGCCAGTCATCCAGTTTGTTGTCGGACTCGAATTGAGCCACCTGAATCGGCGCCTTATCAGAAGTAGCATCGCCTATGCCAACCCAACAAATTTCCGGACCAGCGGCATACTGTCGCAATTTAATTTGTCCAAAAAACATGGGAACCTTACTGAATACAACTTTAGCATCGTCTCCCCTAGAAAGAGTGAAATCCATAGCTACCACAATAGGCGTCGTTCTTGGATGTTCACCAGAATCACGACACTCCCGAGTCTTACCTTTAATATTCAACGTGGGGTCTATAGCATTTCTTGCACCCATTCCCTGGCTTCGGAAAATTTGATCATCCGTAGTAGAGGATCTAAGCCTCTCCGCAATATCACCTTCATAGTATCCACCGCCCATATGAGTCCTCCTTCTTTTTTGTCTATTTGATTAATTAAGTTTTATATTTAACAAGGAGAGGCGCTCACGCACCGTCCCCTCGTGAAAAAACTCTGGAAGCAAAACACCCAAAATGGATATATCACCTGTGGCACAGTCCTCATAGGAACGGCACACCATACGATTAAGTAGTTCAAGAGCCTCTCTGGCAAAACCTTCGGCCATATGCATATGACCAGACTTTGCACTTACAACAGCAATAGAAAACATCAGTTCAGCCTTGCGCATATCCAATGAATGGATCTCAGCCATAGCAGATGAAATACTAGGCATGGACACGATACACCACCTTTTTAAAAAACTGCCCAGATAAGAATATATAATCCTTATGGTTAACTGTCAAATCAACTCATCTTAAATTCCAAAAACTTTCTGGGACCCCAGATTGAAACAATGATTTTGCGCAAAACTCCATATAACTCCCAAGCATCACGCGACCGCTGAAGAGGACTATCTATTACAAACGTCTCCAGGAATCTTTTGATCTGAAGCGGAACAGAATCTGGCATTTCATTTGTTTTTAGGTCACCCCCCAAAATATAAATCATACATTTTCCAATTGAATAAATATCCGCTGAACAAGCGGCCTCCAAATACATCAGATCCTGCTGAGAATCACATTCTCTAGCAGGTGGTATGTATGTTTTTGCGGCAATCTCTGGAGCGCTAAAATCCTCATCGGACAGGTAAGACTTCAGACCATTTTTAATCGGATCCATCACGCTGCACTCCCAGCCCAGAAGCAGACAATTGTGATCCTGTGGCCTAACCAAGACATTTGATGGCTTGATATTCCTGTGAATTAATTTCCGACTATGAGCATAGCCAACAATACTTAACAACCGACTAAGCATCCAGACCATGTGTTTTGGATCCACCCCATCCTTGTATTTTTCTTTTACGGCAAGGAGGTCAAAACAATCCTGCGTCCCGCTCAGTATATTTCCTCGGCGTCCATCGCCCAAAAAACTATCAACCAGAACTGGTAAATGCTTAAACTGCTTACCCTCATTGTTTGGTTCGGAGCGCAAAAGAGCCAAGGCGTCTGCCTCTCTTTTGGAAAACGGATTGTCTTCTTTGCTGTTAACCAACTTAAGAATTATATCGATAGGCGTTATTATATCGATAGGCGTTCCGGATTCTCCAATAAGGTACCCGCCATAAGAAGAGAATATCTCATCAGATACTCCGCCACTCAAATAACAAACACCTTTTTTGGTTGTTACCTGAAAATCGCTTGCAGGCCGCGACATATTTGTATCTGGTTTTGGCGCACCTTTGGAGTCTGGGCCAACAGAAGCGATAGAAGATGCCTCAGAAATAATTTGTGCTTTTGTCCAATCATACAGCACACCAAGAGCAGTTCTGGCATCTAGTAATTTTTCACGAACCGCATCACCCAGAGATGTTTCGTCAACGGCCAACCGCCCGCTTAAAGACTGGAATTCTTTTTCTAGCGATAGCAGCCTGTCAGATACTCCCTTCTTTTTATTTTTGTAAACACTCTTGAAAATTTGGGCTGGTTCAGCAACATCAAGTATGTTTTGTATGAGCTTGGACAGATCTTCCATTTCTCCTCATAAAGTAAGAATTTTTAAATGAGCGTGGCCATAATTTATACCAACATATCAATCAAGTCAAGACATTGACAAAAATGATATATTTGATTAAAACAATGACAGCTACATTAAAAATACTACAAAAAGGAAGTAGAACATGCCCTGCGATATAGGCTACAAAACTTATACACCGGTGCGGATACCGCAACCCAAACCGCAAGTAGTAAAAAAATCCCTCCCTGCGCCTTCGGTTGACGCAGACCTTCTTGATAAACTGGGTATTGATGATAAAGAGTTCTTATCTTGGATCAGTAATCTCGACATAATTCCCCTGCTTGAAGAGGCCCTAAAAAGAACTCTTGAAACAAACTCGCCGGGAAAAATAAAGTTCTCAATAACCAAGTCTGGCGGCATCAGCACAGAATATGAGCACACGACTCAAGGAGAAAAAATAGTGGCTGAAGCTCTGGCAGAAAAAACACTAAGTAACTGGCAGATACAAATATTTCAAATTGTAACAGAACTTCTGGGCTATGACACAGTTATAAAGACAGAATCTTCTAGCGGTAATGAAGTATTAACCCTCGTCGCCGAAGAGTACGGCAAAACTCATCCATGCAAATATATTAGGGTCAGCAAATCCACCAACGGAAATGGGGAAATAACTTTTGAACATTTTGACACTCCTGAGGATCTGGAGAAAGAAAAAGTTAAGTTTACTGCATTATCACAAAAACTGGGAATAAAGATTGGCCTCACAACATCACCCATAACAGGGCAACCACCGCCCACAACCCATGATCATGCACACGACCACCAGCATGGACATGGTCACACTCACAAACATGAAGAGTAATCAGCAGGGAGGAGATATGGAAATCGCAAAAAATATACCACGTGATAAACTGCCCAACTGGCTTACCAAAGAAATCCTGGAACCTTTTGATTCCGGGTTAGCCTCTGTTTTCATACTGCACGGTGACATAAATTGCCTGATTTCAGACCCATATACCCAAGATCAAGAAAACAGGTCATATATAAAATTCAGGGAGTTCTGGCGTAAAATCCTAATGGACAATGAGATGGTTATATTTTATAACATCGCATCAGGAATCGGTTTTTTAAAACCGGGCATGGAGACTGAGTTTAAAAAGGCCGCGGGAATAATAGATCCGCCTACCTCGACAGGTGCAAGTGCGGTATCCGCCGCAAGAGCTGATCTTGCAAACAAAAGAGCACTGCCAAACGAACCCGCATTATGTCTGGAGTTGATCGATAAAGCCCTTAGAAACAGAAAGGGAATTGTTACAATAATAAATTCGGCACATTTCATCGCCCCCACAAGCGGTGGAACACCCATAACGCCCAATGACAGAATAAACACAGAACGATTACGCAATTGGAGTCAAAGTGAGAAAATAAGAGAGAATGGAAATTTGGTAGTTCTGGTAAGCGATCAGGCTTCAAAAATATCAGAAGAACTAAGACTTAACGGCAATGAAATAAGAATTGCTTACATACCCAAACCTGAAGCCAATGAACGTAGAATTTTTATTAAAACATATACGAGCGGATCTGAAACCCAAAAAAATATACTGAGGAAGCTACGCACATTAAGGAAAATATTCTCAAGACAAGAAAGTGGTTCAGATACATCTTTCCTGAACCAGCAGATCTCCGGTCTTGAGGAACAGATAAAAGCATTCCCCGATCTCTACGAGCTAGATCCGGATCTGAACTTAGAGATATTTACTGTGGCAACCCAAGGACTGAGTCTCACACAAATCAAAGAAATTCTAGTACAAAACAGAAAAAGTGGCCTACCCCTAAGCCTAAGTACTGTAAATGAAAAAAAACATGACATACTCTCCAGCGAATACAGCGATGTAATGGAGATTGTTAATCCAATTAAGGGTTTTGAAGATATCGGCGGAATGGATCATATCAAGAAATTCTTGATATCCATTCTAGATGCAATCAGAAAGGGAGATACCAGACGCGTACCCATGGGAATAACATTAATGGGGCCGCCTGGTACCGGCAAGACTGCGATCGTAGAAGCACTAGCAAAAGAAGCTGGATTCCACATGGTAAAGAAAAAGAACCTAAGGTCTAAGTGGGTCGGTGATTCAGAAGACAGAAATGAAAAATTTATCAACGGCGTTCGTTCGCTTGTTCCAATAGTAATCATGAATGATGAAGCAGACCTTGGAGAAGCAAATCGCGACTCCCCCAAGGGAGATTCTGGCGTATCAGAGAGAATGATGCAGTCATGGATGACCTTCTTATCTGACCCGAGAATCAGAGGCAAGGTTATTGTAATCAATTGCACGAATAGAGCCGACAGAATAGACCCGGCACTCAAACGCAGCGGCCGTAGCGACAAAAGGATTCTCCTTCCCATGCCCGCAGTAGAAGAAATGCCTGCAATTTTTGAAGTTATGTTTAGAAGATATTCAATAAAAACAAACATAAAAGACTTCGGCAAATACGCAGAAATGATAGATGGCAGATCTGGTGCGGACATCGAAGCAATAAGTCTTTCGGCGTTAGACTTTGCTGGCCGCAATCAGAACAGTGAAGATGAAGAAACCATAGTTGACGATGCCGCTCTGGTGGCGGCGATAAGAGATTTTATACCCAGTGCTAGCCAGGCCGATATAGACTACATGACAATGGTCAGTCTGCTTGAATCTTCATCAAGAGAACTGCTTCCAAACAACATTGTGAAAATAGTGGATGGCATACAAAGACGCAACCTAATACCAAACCTGGACTCGATACTAAGCCAGATAAGAGAGAGAAATATTGTATCAATATAGGCCAAATAAAATATTCAAATAAATATAAAACCCAGCTAAACTGGGTTTTTAAATTTAATCAGACACATTAACTTGAGACGGGCCAAATATACTTTTTATTAGATCTTCAGTTTCAGGCGAAACCAGATCATCTATAGGCTCGCCCTTAGATAATCTGGATCTTATCAAAGTGCCGGAACCAAATATCCCCTCAATCTGGACCAGTTCTGAAGATGGCGGAAGGTCATGTCTTTCGACTACATATCCAGGCCGATGAATAACAACAAAGTTTAAGTTACTCCAGATATAATTTCCCCTCTCCCATACACGCTGAATTTCAGAATTACCATCATGACCTCCAGCAATTATATCTCCGCCCACAACATGCCATATCTGAGCATCAGGAAATTCTTCTTGATAAATTTTTTGGAGCTCCCAAGTGTGGGTAAATGATCCTTTATCCAAATCTAATGTATCAAGTCTCACCTTAGGAATTACGGCAAAAGCTGTTTCGGCAATAAGTTTGCGCGCCGAATCAGGAACGTCATCGATAATCTTGTCTTCCCTAGCACTCCCACAGGGAACCACGATAACCTTGTCAAAGGTTTCGGACAATCTTCTTGCAATAGACAGGTGGGCCAAACTTGTCGGCCGGAAACTGCCCCCAAAAATAACAATTCTTTTCTTCTCAATCGGCCTAGACAGGATAACCATCTTTAAATCATAGTACCTAATCGTAAGGTGTGGCGAAACCATCGATTCCCTAAGATCGAACCCAAATGAGCGCCTGCTTACTTTTGGAATTGGTGGGCCCTCGCCTCTTTTTGATATTGCTATGTGATACAATCTCCAGCATCTTTCCAAATCCTTCACAAAATCATGGGGGGTCACGAATAGCTGTGCTAAATGTTTTTCGTTCAATCTAAATTCTTTTTCAAGCGTACCCTTAATATAGTGTTCCAAAACAGTTTCCGGACTCCACCTGAACTCCACCCAGGCTCTGATCAATTGGTCATGATAATTGTAACCCTCAAGATTGCCATAATAGAAAGGGTCAGTCTGAGCCTCCTTCAATTCAGCGGTTGGTTTGATCTTAAAACATTCCGCTGGTATAACCCCTCTTTGATAAATAACGCGATTAAGATAATCCCCCGCTTGATAGACTTCTCGCTTTAGGCAATCACCGAATATCGCCAAGAAACCAGCGTTATCACCGTATCTGGTACAATAGCCTACAGCATTCTCAACCTTATTTCCGTTGCATGAGATCACACCGCCTAATTTTTCAGCCTGTGCGGACAATATTTCCCTGCGCAGACGGGCCATTATATTTCCGTATGCATCCGTACCTCGCTGGATGCCTGTTTTTTTAGCAATCAAATCTGCAGCATCAGTTATCGGAATGATATCAAAGTTTATACCGAGATTTTTTGCCAGCCTTTTGCCAAGCCCTATGGTTTTATCACTTGTGTAAGGACCAGGCATACTAAAACCGTGAACATTCTTCGGTCCCACAATGTGGGCCCAGTATGCTGCCGCAACGCTTGAATCTATGCCCCCGCTTATTCCTATTACTATCTTGCGCAAAGAGGCATCCAAACTCTCTACATGTTTTTTACCGGCATATTCAAGAGCTTCAAACAAATCTCTTGAATCATCCTCTTCTCTTGGCTCTAAGACCGGCACATTGTCGCCGAAGGCAAAATCAAAGGTTCCTTCGACATACGGTTCAACCTCAAATACAATGTCGCCATCTTCATTGTATATTGTCGAAGCCCCGTCAAAAATGACTATGGTCTTAACATTGTTTTGTATTCCTACATTGTTTACATAAACTATCGGCACAGGACAGCCCGCCTCACGACATGCGGCAGCAAGACTCTTAACTTCTTGATGGCGCCGGCGATTTTTCTGCCAGGAAAACGGTGATTGTGAAATAGCAACCAATAAATCAACACCCATCTCTGCTATAATCTTGCCTGGATTAAATGGATAGTTCTTTGCCCACAAATCCTCACATATAATTACGGCAACCCTGATTGGACCAATATTTGTATCCAGAGTAAAAAACTTGAAGTAGTCTCGGATATCAATTGATACTGTAGATTCAATACCATCTCGAGCCGATGCCAAACCTTCAAGAATCTCGCTGGAGATTGAATAAAAGTGCCGGTCATCGTCAAACACCTGGTAATCCGGCTGCAAGGTTTTACTTGTTTTGCCAATCAAGCGTCCGCCCTCAGCCAATAAAGCTGAATTGTATTTTCTCATCCTACCGTCACGACCTTTCTTATGAGGGTTAATGGTTATCGTGCCAAAAATAGCATTCGCGCTTTTTTTACCACCTCCTCCGACAAACCTGGTGGATTCAATGATATTATTATTTTCTCTCTGGACATCTCTTACAAAAGTATCGTCTTCGGGTTTGTCTCCGAGTAAGTAACCACTGACGGACATCTCTGGGAAAATTATCATATCCAATCCTCTTTCATTCGCAGACTGGATTTCTTTCCTCATATATCTGGAGTTAAGATCAGGCCTGCCAGGAATAACCGGCATCTGGCACAGGCCTATTTTTAATCCGTTTAATTTTGACATTTTTTCTCCACTTAATTTTAAAAAATCTTAAGAGATAAATAGCACAAAATTATTAAATAGTCAATATAATGACTTGACTTATACCATATTTAAATGTTAGATTAAGCCCGAGTTTTTTGAACTTTTACAAGCATTGGAGAATCTGAATGAGCGCACTAATTCAAGTCCCAGAGGATAATTATAAATACTGTCCTCATTGTGCCAAATCTTTAGGCATAAGAGTGAAAGAAGATAAAGAACGAAAGTACTGCTCATCCTGCAGGTGGACACATTATCCAGTTGAGGGTATTGCCCCATGCGGTATTATAATTAAAAATGGCAATGTCCTCCTGGTTCAAAGAAATCGGGAACCCTTTAAGGGCCTGTGGCAGTTAACTTCCGGATTCAAAGATCAGGGCGAAACCATAATGGAAGCCTTGATCAGAGAACTTAAAGAAGAATTGGCGATTGATCTAGTAGATTCTAGATTCCTAAGAGAGGTAGTGTCTTACGATGACCCACGCAGCGGAGGAGTACTTGTCCAATTTTTCTACATAGCCAACCATATAGGCACGCCCCGCAATAACGAACCTGAAGAAAATTCATCAATAAGCTATTGGCCATTGAAAAACTTACCACCAATGGCTTGGCGATCTCATCTTGAAACTTTGAACATGATAATCGTATAGGAGGAAAGATGTTTGAAAACGCAATACTTATTACTGATCCTCAAAACGACTTTTTTATTCCCGGACCACTTGGTGTAATCGGTGCCGAACAAATTATTGCACCGACCAATCGCATTATCAGACATGGCGTTAAAAATGATTGGCTAATTCTGGCCTCACGCGACTGGCACGATGAGAACAGTGTACATTTTCAAGATTGGTCGAAACACTGTGTCAAAGACACCCTCGGAGCTGAATTCCACAAAAACTTACTAGTCCCCTCCGGCACAATTGTAATTTCAAAGGGGTGCGGACCTAACAACAGGGCAGGTTATTCTGCATTTGAAAAAGATGTAATGTTAGGAATTTATCATGACGGCAAAATTATCAATACTCTTCCCCGTCCAACGACAGGAACGAGCAAATTACACCTACCTGATTATTTTTTAATAGCATTGGCCATGTCCCGAGATTTAGCTACTGCCCTAACAATCGCCAGGATAAAAAACTTGTTTAATCTAGGCCTAACAACCGATCATTGTGTTAGCGCGGGAACTTGCGATGCCGCAAAAATTGGTTCAGATCTAGGCTTCAAAACTTATGTTTGCCTTGATGCTTGCCGAGCAGTTAACCTAAAACCAGGCGATGAAGAGAGAGCAATCGAAGACATGAAGAAAGCCGGCGCTATAATGACCACTACTGATGAAGTAATGGCAGGTAAAATATACTAAACACTGCACGCCACGCCAGACATTGAATGTCTGGCTTTTTTAATTACAAATTAATCAATCTCCGTATCTATGCCCCACTGCCAACGAGGTTTCTGTCCCTTTTTATAACAGATTCTAATAAGAGTAGCACTGAGTAAGATCATGGGCAAAATAAATGTAAACATAGCTTCACTGAATCCCTTAACGCCACCTATTAGGGTAATGATTACGGCAAAAAGTGCTGCCAGCCAGAGCATTCCATTGTTCCTGTTGGCATCAATGATATCGTAAGTCTCATCTGACGTACCCAAAGAAGAGACACGAACATAAATTGAGTCATCCTCATCAACTTCGATTAAATCATTCTCTATAATCGCTTCCTTCTCTTTGTCAGGCAATTTAACTTCAATCTTAAGAGTTTGCACAATATCAGAACTGCGGGAAAATGGGCTATCGTTTTTCTCCTCTTTAATAATTTGAGTGACTCTAGCTTCAAATATTTTTGAGGTATATAAATCACTTCTTCCATTGCCCTGTGGCAAAGAATTGTAAAGCCAGAAAGCAGAACCAACCAAAATGACCAAAGCTATTATGTTATGTATACTAATTATTTTCTTGAAAAACATAGTTAAGTTATATCATAAAAAGACATTAAAATAAATTTTGTTTCTAAGACAAAAAATCACCATGATGGTGATTTTTTGTCTTGAATACTGCACTCCCGCTTACACTAAAAAGCTTCGGACGGGCAGGCAGTCGGTATGACTTGGCTGAACACCTCGTTCTAGAACTTTTTGAAAGCTAGACCCCATATGGGTTTCTGCGGTGTATTTTTAATCTTGATTTCGACGCTCCTCGGACTGATTATTTTTTAGACTTTTATCTAAAACTTGCTGTGCCATTTTTTCTCTAGATTCTTTATCATCAATATTCAGGTAACCTATGATGTCTTTTATTAAAGATAATTTATCTGGTGAGCGACCAGTGGGAAGCAGGGCAATAATCCTTAATCCTCCCTTGCCCAGAGTCTTCTCTATATCTCTCAAATGCATCATATCGCCATGAAATTCTTCGAACTTAAACCTTTTCCAAACCTCCTCGATATTTTCCCCGCTAATAGTAGCAATTTTTTTTAATATAATATCTAAAACCTCTAACTGCTTCGGATACCATGTTGTAACCGTTTGCTTATCTTTATCCGCCCCAAGAACAGAAATAATTTCCGTACTGTTTTTAAAAACAGCTTCCATGGCTATCCTGTCAACAACGGCTTCATTCAAGCCACGGAATGTGTCTGATTCCCGTCTCGGGTCTGTGTTGGCATATCCAAGCCTATAAGTTCCTGTTCGGTCAGCCTTTTTATCAATTAAAAACTTATGAAAAGATACGAGATGGATAATCTCGTGGAAAACTTGTTTAAAATATTCTAGTTCATTAGCTTGCGTACCTTTTCTTATATAAATCCGGTCATCAGCAGAATGATAAAAAGCATTGGAATGTAGGCCGGGAAAATGTTTTTCAAAAGATTCCGGAGATAAAATGTGTAACTGACCTAGTCTAACCTCTTCATATTCCAAGTTTAAACCTACTAATTCCTGCTCTAAATATTTATTAATCAAGCCGGCCATTCGTATTTCTAATTCTGTCTTTTCAAGTTCTCCTTCAAGTCTTTCTTCGGACTTAATTCTTTTCTCTCTTACACGCTCAGAAAACACCCCCTTGTCCTCCTTTGATAAATCTTTGCCAATTATTTCGAATTTTTTAGGCTTCATGTGTTATTACAAACCTTATACTCTTCTTATACTCTTCGGTATCCGAACCTGTCTCAACGTAGCTGACCTCCTTGAGCTAGAACCTTTTGACGATCAAGCCCAGTAAGGTGTTTTTAAGCTATTCCAATTTTACCATAACGATAGGTCTCGAGCACTAAGCTTTTGCTAAAATTTCGTTTACAAACTCAGTTTTATTTCGATTATATTCTTTTGCCGTCATGCCATTGCATTTTTCTTTTAAAAGTTCGTAGCGCTTCAGGTCATCTGTATGATTTCTAAGATATTCTTCAAAAACTTTTCCCATTAAATAATTCGGGTGATTGGCATCAACTATCTTAAGGTCAATTTTCTTATCTTCTTCTTTTGCCTCAAATCTAGCCCTATCAGGATATTGCGACCGTACAGGACCAAACTCCGTTTCAAGTTTTTGAATATAATCAAGAAACTCATCTTTGTTAGCTACAACTGAAACATCAATCTCATCTTGGCCGGAAATACCAAGACTGCTTGCGCCCGTATGTTCTATTATTGCTTCTGGACCCAAAATGTTCTGTATTTTCCTCTTGACTCTTTCAAATAGTTGCTCGGTTTTGGAGTCATAAGGAACAATAGATATTATTCTATCTGAAAGAGATTCAATCCACTTCTCTTGTTCGAGTGTAAGCATGTTTATTTCAAAGATAAATAGTTGTTTAACTGTTTCTTTATAAATCTTCTGCCAGCTCCGCTCTTTAAAAACTTTTCACGACCAAGAGCATCTTTCTTTTCCAGATAACCTTCGCAATAAATTAGTTTCCAATTTTTCTTTATTCTGGTGGTCCTTCCACCAGATCCATTGAGATGTTCTTCGACCCTCCTATCTAAATTAGAGGTACTTCCAATATACCAACTTTTGTCATCTAAATTTTCTAAAATATATATGTAATACATAAAACACACATGCCCCGTAAAATGGCCTACAGCCATCACGGGGCCGCGTGATAAAATTGTTTCACAATTTTATTTTACGCGGCTGCGGGGCCTGGGCTCGAACCAGGATTCCATGATTCAGAGTCATGTGTCCTACCATTAGACGACCCCGCAAAATTTCCTAAAATATACAACAAAAACTGTGTTTTTACAACCTGCGTTTAAAAATTAAAAACGGGAAAATTTCCCGTTCATTTTATGTTGGGTCATTACCCCAGCCAGCGGCTTGCCTAAGTAGCTCCTCTCTCGTTTTTTGAGCGTATTCATCTGTATCTCGCTTGTTACATTGGTTCACCGCAATACTAACTAATTCTCCGAGTAAAACCTTGGCTTCTGAAGGTGTTTTAAAAATATGCTCCCTAGGTTCATTTATAACGTATCTTTTAAATCCATTACTTATATTAAGGTAACCAAAATTTGCATGACCTCCCCCATTTAAATAAAGCGACACACCGTTACTGATCGAGACAAAACCCCCATTAGGATGCCTATGCCACTCAATATCTTCCTTCTGAATCAATACCTTAAGAAAAAGCTCATTAGTTATGGCCACATTCCACCATTGTTTAAATGTTAAAGTTACCGCAATCATATATCACTGTTTTAGAGATTTCAACATAAATTTACAAATACAGGAAAGCTTAATATGATTAAGTAACTAATTCCTGAATGTCCCAACTTATGAAATCAAATACCAATACAATATTCTCACAATTAAGGCCAGGAGATACTGATATCGTTTGAGTTAAAAACAAAAAACGGCTTAAGCCGTTTTTTGTTTTCTAAACCTTGAGATGCTTCCTTATGGCGATGGTGCTAGATGCCATGCCCAGAATTATACCTAAAAAGGCAACCATCAATACAACCTGGGGCAAGCCTGTGAAAAAGTAATCAAAAAGATCAACCGTAGGTACAAATGCTGCGACCTTATCCGAGACAAGATAAATTGAAGGATAAAATACGGCCAAGGCGATTACCGAGGCGAATAAACCATACAATCCGCCTTCGGTAAGATACGGGCCGCGTATATGCCAATTGGAGGCACCAACAAGCCGCATTATTTCTATCTCCTGTCTTTGGTTATATATTGTTAGCCTTACTGTATTAAATGTAACTAGAACAGCGATAGCAGCCAACACCAAAGCGGCACCCAAGCCCCAACTTTTGACTCCATTTGATATGCTCTCGATCCTTTCTATAACACCTTTGTTTTCATAAAAATTAATCTTATCAATAACTCCTCGTAGAGGACTTTTTTCTAGAAATTGCGCTATTGAAGCATACTGACCTGAGTTATGAGCCTTGATATTCAACGATGCAGATAGCGGATTCGAATCGAGCTGTGCCAATGATTCCTGTATTAGGGTGTCATTAGTATGCCTGGACTTAAAATCTTGAAGAGCCTGATCCTTCGAAACATATGTAACATCATATACTTCTGACAATGATACTAGATCAGACTTTATTCTAAGTGCCTGTTCTTCTGTGGCATCTGTTGTCAGATAGGCGCTGATGTCAACCTTATCACGCAGAGTGACAACGGCCTGAGATGTTAAAAACTGCACAGACAGCAAGGCCAAAAACAAAATCAAGGCCAATGCCATGATACCCGTGGCTCCAAAGCTAAGATAGCTGTTACGCTGGAAGTTCGTCCAACCAGAAGCAATTATTTTTTTTAGATTAATGCCCAAGTTTGTGAAATTAAATAACGTATCTGCCATTATGGGTCTGGTCTCTGACTATTTTACCCTTATCCATGCTTATGACTCTTTTGCCAACCCTGTTAACTATATTCATATCATGTGTCGCCAATATAACAGTAGTGCCCAGTTCGTTAATCTTCTGCAATAATTTTACCACGTCATAACTATTTACCAAATCTAAATTACCTGTAGGTTCATCAGCCAATAATATCTTCGGTCTATGTATCATAGATCGCGCGATAGCCAACCTCTGCTTCTCTCCTCCAGACATCTCATCGGGAAAAAATTCTAACTTATGACCAAGTCCCACAATAGAAAGTACCTGCGGAACATCTTTTTCTATGTCTTCCTGATTGGCACCAGTTACTTCCATAGCAAAAGCAACATTCTCGTAAGCTGTCTTCCTGGAAAGAAGTTTAAAGTCCTGATAAACAGTTCCAATCTTACGCCTCAGAAGAGGAACATCATTGTCGTCTATGTCAGCAAGATCCACACCTTCAATCATAACCTTGCCTGAATTAGGACGCTCCTCTCTGGTCAACATTTTCAAAAGAGTCGATTTGCCTGCACCAGAAAGTCCAACCAAAGACACGAACTCGCCCGGCCCTATTTCAAGATCAACATTATCAAGCACCACTGTATGAGGCGGATATATTTTTTTAACCTTATGTAGTTGGATCATTATTTATTTCTGCTTGTATAAATTCATCTAATTCACCGTCCAAAACTTTTTCTGGTTGACTGGACTCTACGCCAGTACGGTGATCTTTGACCTGTTTATATGGATTGAGAACATATGACCTTATTTGGCTTCCCCATTCTATCTCCTTGGATTCAGACCTCAATTGGGAAATTTCTGCTGTCTTCTGCTCTTCCATCAGAGTACTTAATCTGGACTTTAGCAATTGCATTGCCTTTTCCTTGTTCTGCGCCTGTGATCTCTCAGACTGTACCGCAACAACAGTATTGGTAGGTAGGTGGGTTACACGCACAGCCGTCTCAAGCTTGTTAACATTCTGGCCGCCTGGCCCAGATGAACGAAAGGTATCTACACGCAAATCTTTGGGGTCAATGTCTATTTTAACATCTTCTATTTCCGGTAGCACATCCACAAGCGCAAAAGAAGTGTGCCTCAGGTCCTTAGCTGAAAATGGTGATATCCTAACGAGACGATGCACACCAGACTCACCCCTCAAGTAACCATAAGCATAATTCCCAGAAATCTCGGCGACAGCGCTCTTGGTTCCATCCTGCTCGCCAAATGTTTGATGCAAAACGGAAAAGCCGAATCCACGGATCTCAGCATACTTCTGATACATACGCAAAAGCATTGAGGCCCAATCCTGAGCATCTACTCCACCAGCACCTGAATACACATAAAGCAATGCGTTACCACTGTCATACCTGCCAGACAAAAATATTTTTAAATACTTACTGTCAAAATCTTTTTTGAATTTTCTTATTTCTTCGTTTTTATTTTGAATCAAGTCATCGTCAATAGACAAGTAATCTGCCAGCCTGTCTTCAAAGTTATTCCAAAATTCTACTTCTTCTTTTAGATCATTGAGCTCCTTAGACAACTTGCCAGCACGTTCATGGTCTTTCCAAAAATCAGGATCCTGCATTGAAAGTTCTATATCAGAAATCTTCAGCCGAGCGGGGTCAAAGACGCCCCCGAATAGCGGGGATTTTTGATTGCATCTCTTCGAGTGTTTGTCGCAGTTCTTGCATCTTTTTATTATAGCAAAAAGTTTATAGCTCAGCAAAAACAAAGACCGCGCAACACGTAATTTTTTGACAAACTTAGATTGACTATTTTATAAAAACGATATATTGTAAAAGTGTGTTTTAAAGGGAGGCTTTGATGCTGTCTAAATTTTTCGGACTTTTTAAAAGAAACAACGAGCCTAGCTTTGAGGAGCTCTTTCAAAACCACGTAAATATATCTCTCCTAGCTGCGAAAGCCCTAGAAAATCAAGTCGTTATAAAAGAAGGCGATCAAATGATTGAGGATCGAGTTATTGAAGATTATGAACATGATGCTGACAAAATAGTTCGTCAAATTTTTGAAAAACTTGATGTGGCCTTTATAACCCATATCGACAAAACGGATATTATAGCTCTCATACGCGCTCTTGATGACGTAATCGATTCGATTAAAAGATCTGCTGTAGCGATAGCGACTTACAGATTCCAGACAACACAGAACACAGTTGAACTATCTTTTATAATCAAAGACTGTGTGGAAGAATTGCGCCATGCAATATCTAAGTTGTCTAAAAAAGATACTCAATCTGTATCCGAACATCTTACAAGGATAGAAAGCCTTGAGGATAAAGCAGACTTTTTTGTAGAGCAATCTCAAGCCAATATAGCTGATGCTAAGCATCTTGATTCACTAAAAAAAGCAATCGCTGCAAGAGAGATAATCGGCGAAATGGAGTCTGCCACCGATGCGTGCCAACACGCAATCAATATCATTTCAGATATTGTTCGCAAGGAGGCTTAATGCCAAAAAAGCCAAAACTAATAATACTTCTGGCATTAATAGGATTAATTATTTTATATACAGTCGCTCAATTTACTGGATGGCTACTGGCAGCAGTTCTAATGTTTGTACTGGGTTCGGAGTTTGTTAATGGTTTTACAGACGCGCCAAACGCAATCGGAACAGTAGTTGCTACCAAAGCCTTGCCATTTTTGCCTGCAGCTTTGGGAGCAGCTGTGTTGAACGCCTTTGGAGCTACTCTTGGAAAAGGAGTGGCTGAAACAATCGGCAAGGGCATTGTCGACTCGCAAGTTATAACTCTTGAAACCCTTGCTGGAGCACTGCTTGGAATAATCATTTTCAGCTCAGGTGCTGCTCGATTCGGCATACCAACAAGCGAATCTCATGCTCTAGTGGCCGGATTAAGCGGAGCGGCGTTAGCCGAAGTTGGAATTGGTTTTAACTTCAGTCAACCCAATATCATTATTGCATTCATAGCAATGCCTCTGCTGATTTTCAACACCATGATTCTGTTCCCCCGCACGAACAAACTAATAACTTCGGGGGTTGGTCTAGTTCTTGGGCTAATAACGGCATGTGGCTATCCCAAAACGGACGTCATAATCACGGATGGCTGGATAAAAGTCGGGGTAGGCATAGTCTCGGCACTTATTATCGGCTACATAGGGAGCTGGCTATTAGGCAAGTTAATTATCAAAACATGTTCAAATCTTTCCCCAACTCCAGCAAATAAAACGTTCAAGATTCTGCACATATTTTCAGCCGGGGCTATGGCGCTTGGCCACGGATTAAATGACGGACAAAAATTCATAGGAGTATTTACCCTAGCTTTGTTACTTGGTGGAAAGATAGACACATTTGAAATTCAATTCTGGGTGGTAATACTGTGCGCAGGAACAATGGGGATTGGCACATCTTTTGGTGGCAAGAAGATTATCCGAGTTGTGGGAGAAAAGATATCCAGACTTACGCAATGGCAAGGTTTTACCGCAACAACTACTGCCGCACTCATAATAGAAGGAGTATCTCACTTGGGTGTGCCCCTAAGCACAACTCACACAATAGTGGCGTCAATAACCGGCACTGGCGCATCTAAGAAAATTTCTGCAGTCCGCTGGAAATATCCTTGGCACATAGTCCAAGCCTCAGCACTGACATTCCCGATATGTGGAATAATCGCATTTCTAACCTGCAAATTTCTTTTGTTATTTAAATAACAGACCGTCG
>DATDXQ010000015.1:0-43940 GCA_036517175.1 Minisyncoccota bacterium | reverse complement strand
GGTGTCTGTGTGGGGGATATACGCCTCAGGCTGATAATAGTCATAGTAGCTGACGAAATAGTGTACAGAATTGTGAGGAAAGAATTCTCGAAATTCTTGGTAAAGCTGAGCAGCCAGTGTTTTATTGTGTGAGATTATCAGGGTTGGCTTTTTGATGTTGGCAATGACGTTAGCCACGGTGAATGTTTTGCCAGAGCCAGTCACCCCCAAAAGCGTCTGGTGTTTGGCACCAGATTTGAGCCCGCGAGTAAGTTTCTCAATCGCTTGAGCCTGGTCGCCTGCCGGTTGGTATTTGGATACTAGTTTAAACATATAAAATAAGGCTTATTATCTATTGACTTTGTATGCAATTTATAGTATAATTAGTAGTATGATGACAAGCCGATTTCGCTCTTTTGTTGAGGCAGTGGGGGCTGTTGCCCTCACGTTGCCTATTGTTGCGGTAGCAGCGGTTGTTGGCACGATGGCCCACGCAGCCGCTGCCGTAGCCGGATCCAAGGTCTAAGGTATAACCTGGATCCGCTGGCCGATACTGTGCACTTCGTGTGCGGTATCGGCCTTTTAAATTTGTAAAAATCAACTATTAAATATAAACTTAATCCATGATCGGTTATATAAACGGTACAATTCAGGCAATATCCGGTAAGTACGCTATTGTTGATGTTAACGGTGTCGGGTATCGCATCACCCTGTCGGCAAAGAATCTAAATAGTATAGCAAAAATTGGCGAGCAAGTCAAGCTATTTACTCACTACCAAACCAACCCACGAGACGGTTCGGTGGAGCTATATGGCTTCATTTCACCTGAGGAATTAAATTTTTTCGAATTGTTGACTACTGTCTCGGGAATTGGTCCCAAGTCTGCCCAGGCAATTCTAGCTTCGGCTGATTTACAGACCCTTCAAATAGGAATAGTCAGAGGAGATGGTGATTATTTGCGCAAAGTGACTGGACTTGGAGAGAAAACAGCTCATAGGCTTGCGCTCGAACTGAAAAACAAAATAATGAGTGCAGATGTTGGTGTTGTTGCTGGTTCTGACGCTGGTTCAGACTCGGACGCAATTGATGCATTGGTTACCCTTGGATACTCACAGTTCCAAGCACGCGAGGTTCTTAAGATGGTGACAGAAACGGCAAAGACTTCAGAGGATAAGATTAAGGAGGCATTGAAGTTGTTGGGTAAAAAATAAGAAGTAAGTTTTAGATCGTGGAGTTGTCTTTTGGGTACGTTCCGCCGGCCCAGCCGCCGGCTCTGCTATTTCGTTTCACAAATTCAATTTTTGATTGAAGAAAATTATATCAAAAATTGACCATGCAATTTGCTCATCGGAATACCCAAAAGACAACTCCACGATCTGCCCTACTTCATAAAAAAATAACATAGCCAAGTAAATAAACATGCAAGGTCAAGGGTTCCTACAATCAAGAGAATGGATGGAGTTTCAGGAATCGCTGGGGCGGGAGGTTTTTGAATATGATAAAGAAGGAATATCCGCAAAGATCATAAAATATCGTTTGCCATTCAAGAAGAGCTATCTTTATATTCCTCATGGGCCAGTTATGGATTTTAATGCTATGACTGGCGGGCTTAAGAATCCGGTCTCTAATTTTGTAGCCTGGCTTAAAGATCTAGGGAAAGAACACAAATCAATATTTGTAAAAGCGGAACCTTTGATTGATAGCGTTGCGCAAGCCTTGGCGGGAAAAAAGTGGAAGAGATCTAAGAAAGAAATCCAGCCCAGCAAAACAGTTGTTGTTGACTTATCTAAATCCGAAGATGAATTACTGGGCGCTATGCACCACAAAACACGTTACAACATAGGTGTTGCCGACAGGCGTGGTGTTTTAGTTAATGATAGTGGAGATGTAGAATCATTTGTTAAGTTGATGAAAAAAACAGCTAAGCGCGATAAGTTTAATCCTCATCCTGCTGAATACTACAAAAAACTTTGCGATTTTGATGGTCTGAAGACAAAACTATATGTGGCAGAGCATGAAGGTCGCCCCACAGCAATGGCCCTAGTCTTAATTAATAGAGATACTGGTTACTACCTTCACGGTGCATCTGATCATGACTCCAGGTCATTGATGGCGCCTTATGCTCTTCATTGGCATATTATTAAACAGCTCAAGGCTGAAGGTTTGAGTCGATATGATCTCTGGGGCGTAAGTGCCAATAAGTGGCCAGGGGTAACCAGATTCAAGCTTGGTTGGGGCGGGTTGAGCGTCGAATATCCCGGATCATTTGATCTGCCCATCTCTAGGTTCTGGTACTTGCTATATAAAATTGCCAGAAATATTCTTTAACTATGCGTTGACAATTGAGCATCTCTTTTTTATAGTCAAAACAAGCTTCTTTTACAATTCATAAAGGAGATCCATGAGCGGCAATTCAAATTCTCCGCCTTTTGCTGCCCTAATCGACACGCTGACAGAGTGTGAAGAGTTTTTTTTAGGCAGTGATACTAACGCAATGATTGCCAATGGTATAAATGATTTATTAAAGCAAGTTGAAGAGTCTTCAAGATTAGCAGATCCTAAGAAAAAAATACTTGAATTATCTGTCCTTCATCTGGATTATATATTGGGATTCATGCGTTCTAGATTGTTTAAGTTGGATAATGCCAACCAAGACTTAATAGAAAAATTAGAGAAAGTCATCAATAAATTAAAAGCGATGAATCAGCCTCCTCACAGCTTTGCTTTTTTTGAGGGTGTAGACGTCTTTAAAATAGAGGAGGAAAATTATTCCTGGGCTCGTTTAAGAGCAGGTAATGCACGTTTCTCATCAGTTATTACAGACGAACTTTTGGAGCAGGCTTTGAGGGCTCCGATTGGGACGGCAGTACGCCTAAGCGAAAAAAATGCCATTGTTGAATTTTGCAATTTTAGAGACAGTGAGGGTTCAGTGGTTGAAGTCGTAGAGCTTATTGGCGAAGGTAGAATTAGGGTAAAAGATATCGAATCCGGAAACGGATCCGTTGCCCTTATAGGACCCGGTCTTGAAACCAAAGATATTAGACCCGGTGATTTAGTGCTTTTGGGTGTTGGTAGTCGTATGGTAACTGAGAAACTTTTTAGAGCTGAGGCTAGAGATCTAATGCTTCAGGAAATTCCTGATTTGAGTTGGAACATGATCGGCGGCCTTAAGGAGCAGGTTGCAAAGTGGAGAAGAGAGGTCGAGATGGGCATAGTTGAGCCTGAGATTACCACCAAGTATAAGGTTCAAAAAACCAAGGGTATTATTTTGCATGGTCCTCCAGGTACCGGCAAGACTTTTCTTGCTAGGATTGCCCTTAGTGAAACTGCAAAGTTTTTGAGTTCAAGGACTGGTCGTCAAATACACGGCTATTACCTTCTTGTTAATGGTCCTGCGGATGTGTTGCGCGGAATTGTTGGAGATTCTCCTGGCCGCATTAAATCTATATTTTCTGAAGCTCGAAGAATGGCCAAAGAAGCAGATGCTTTGGTGTTCATAATATTCGACGAGTTTGAATCTATTTGTCCGAGTAGAACCAGTATGGTGCTTGACGCAGGAGTTGGTAATCAGGTTGTTACTCAGCTCAATGCTGAGATGGATGGAATTGAGGATCTGGGCAACGTTTTGGTTGTCGGGCTTTCTAACAGGCCGGACCTCATAGATCCAGCTGTAATAAGGCCCGGTAGGTTTGACACGAAGATATACAATAGTCGTCCTGACAGAATCGCCGCAGCAGATATCCTGAGTAAATATATAGAAACGGACCTGCCCTTTAAAAGTTCATCCTTGCCGGATAGTCATTCGGTGCAGGAGACGATAGATTATTTGGTAAAAATGGTTATAGATCATTGTTATGATGAGACAAATACTACAAATCAGTTGATGGAAATAACTTATCAGGGTGGAGAAACTCAGATATTTACCTTCTCTCATTTAATGTCCGGAGCTATGATTAAAGGAATCGCAAATGAGGCTAAAAAGATAGCCCGAGACCGAGAAGCGTCTTTCCCGGTTGATTCTAAGGAAAGGGAATCTGAAGGTGTTTGTCTTCAAGATTTTTATGACGCAGTGGAAGTTGTATTTAGCCAGGAAGTGAACCTGCCTACCGAAAGACAAGCTCTTGAGGATTGGCTTAGGATCGAGGGATATAACAAGAGGGTTATAAATTTTAGGTCTCTGAATCGTGGCAAGACGCAAGGTATTTTGGACCCAAGAAGTGGTTTTAGAGATAGCATGTCCTAATGCAATAATGCCCTGCCCGTCAAAATTATGGGGTGGGGCTTTTTCATTATTTTTAGTTTATAAAAAAAGGAGGTTCTATGAGCTACTCAAAAATTCTTGGAACTGAAACAGAGTTTAGATTGGATAGTCCTACGGCGAGAGAATATAATTTGAAATATTTAGAAGAGTGGGAACTGCCTGAAACGGTGGTTAGGTCTGCGGTTGCCTTGTCGGGAGATTTTATATTGGGTGATTTGCCAAAAGGTAGGGGTAAGTTAATTGAAACTATAACTAATGATGAGTTGTCTCGCAATGAACGGTTTGGCGAAACATTGGCATCTCTTAAAAGTAAATTTCCAATGTATGAGCATGCTGTTAAAGAACACAGAGAGAGGAGTGACGAACCACAATTCATGCATGAGAGGCAGCGTTTCGGGTTTACTGGCGGTTATCTTGGATCGGGCTTCAGGATTTATAGGGATGGAGCGCATATTGAAGTTTCTACTCCTGAATGTAGGACGCCTCTCGATCTTGTAAGGTGGGAAAAGGCCGGTGAAAGGTTGGCAGAGCGAGGACGCATCGATGCAGAAATAAAAAGTGGGCATAAGATTATAGTTTCCAAAGATACAAGCGACGGTAATGGTAACAGTTGGGGAGCCCATGAGAATTATCTAGTTAATGGAAGTTTATTCAGTAAACTAATAGGAACTGGTGGTTATAGGTTCCGTTGTCAGGAGCAGTTTATTTGGGCAAGCTATCTGTTGAGTAGGATTATCTTTTGTGGTTCAGGCAAGTTCGGCAGTGAGGTTAGTCATAAAAGAAATAAAAAATTTCTAATTTCTCAAAGGGCGGAATTTGTTACAGAAGAGTTGTCGCATAACACGATGTTTGGTCGAGGTATAATAAATTCGAGAGATATTCCATATGTTGATGAAGAATTTGGACACAGATTGCATGTGATTATAGGTGATGCCAATATGTCAGAGGTTGCTATATATTTGAAAACGGGCACGGCACTAATAATGCTCATGATGTTGGAAGACGGATGGTTTTTAAAAAACCAATTTCCTGTTTTTCTTTCGCCGCTTTCAAATATAAATTTCCTGGCTAATGATTTAACTTGCCGGAATTGTCAGGATGTTAGTATTGGAGGGATTACGAAACAGATGAGCGCGTTAGACGTTAGTATGTTTTTTTTAGATTCTGCTTCAAAGTGGTATGTAGAAAAATTAAGCGGTAACCCTGAGTATTTTTGGATCAATGGTGTTCTTGAAACCCTATGTGGAGTTTGTGATAAGTTAGCCAGCGGAGATCTGGAATCTCTTTTTGGAACGTTAGACTGGGTTACTAAGTATATATTGTGCTCAAGAGATCTGGACAGATCTAGTTTGAGCTGGGGAGATCTCAGGAGTGGGTCGTCGCCGGCAGATCGTTTGGTGGGAATTTGCGGGGCTTACCACAGGTTGGACGAATCGGGGATTTATAACCGGTTGCTTAAAAGGGGCAGAATATTGAGGTTGCTGGAGGATGAAGATATAAGTTATGCGTGTTTAAACCCGCCAAATAACACAAGAGCATTTGATCGGAGCGAGTTGCTCAGAAGATACGCGGGTGAAGTTGATTTTGTTAATTGGTACATGGTTTCCGTGCAGTCACATGAAAAAGCTATAAGATTAGGTAGTCCTTTTTTGGGAGGTAGCGATGGCATTAGCTAATCATTCTGTATCAGATGGAAGAAGAATTTACGGCACAGAAACAGAGTGTGGACTTTATTGGCACGAGATTGTCCCAGATGGTATGGTATTTGATCAAAATTTTCTTGATGAAATACTTTGTTGTAATAAATTTCAAGATTCTGGGGCCCATGTATATTTCATGCTTAATGGTGGCGGATTCCGAAAGGATAACCCCAAAGAACAAAGTTATACTCCTGAGTATGCCTCACCGGAGTGCAGATCCGCTAAGGATTTGGTCCGTTGGGAAAAGGCTGGAGAGGTCATATTGAATAGGCTTTATAAATTGGAAGGTGAGAATCTTGGTAAGATTTTGCTGGTTAAACATTGTCGTGATAATTATGGACAACCAGGTAAGATGTTTAGAGATAGCACCCTGGGTCACCATGAGAACTACTCTTTCAATTCAACCATGAGGCCCGTACTGTTTGATGGGCATTCCTTCATTTTCCATTTCTTTTCTTCATTTCTTGTAGCGAGACTTTTATTTAGCGGTTCTGGGTGGCTGGATTTGTCTGGGATAACTCCTAATTTTCAAATCAGCGCTAGATCGGACTTCTTAAAATGTTTGGTCGGTGCGTCAACAACGTCAGATCGCTCTTTGTTATGTTCTAAGGATGAAAGATTAAGCCATGAGGGCTTGTCTCGGCTACACCTTATACTGGGTGATCATCACATGTCAGAAATATCTCTGTTTTTGGAGGTTGGTACAACCGCTATTATGCTCAAAATATTAGAATCATGCTTCGATAATTCATGGAGCATTGATAATGAAAGATCCAAATTTTTGAGATCCCCATTGGAGGCCATTCGCATATTCAATGGTGATCTGACTTTCACAAAGACTTCTTTGTTGATTGAGCCTGGTCAAAGTATTGGCATACTTGGTATTAACGATTATTTTTGTGGAGTTGCTGAGGACTTTATACGTGTCAATGGTTCAACAAGTGAAGAAGCTCAAGTAGTATCTTTATGGCGTCATGTAATCGATACTCTAAATCGTGGTGTCGAGGGTATTTATTTACTCAAGGATTCACTAGACTGGGCCACAAAACTGTGGATTATGGAGTCACATTTGAGAAACAAGGGGCAGAGCATAGAAAATTTTATAGATATTAAATCTGTTAATTCTGAAGAAGTGTTACTCGAATGCTTAAACTTAGATTTGGTTTATCATTACTTAAGAAGTGATGGATTGTACAATAAATTAAACAGGGCTGGTCGTATGAAACGAGTTGTGACTGATGAGGAGATTGCACATGCGGTATTTAATGCTCCGGAGAATACCCGGGCCAAGGTTAGGGGTGAGATCATGAAGCTTATCGGCGAATGCAAAATATCGGGTTCCATGACAGCCTGGGATAGCTTCCATCTTTCCAGGACTGGAGAAGGAATTTTTCTGAGAAAAGAGATTAAAATGGATGACCCATTTGACTCTGTGTGCCAAGTTTGGCAAGATGCAAAGAGGTCTTTGGATATTTCAGAAGGTTAAGATGAAAGAAAAACAAAGAAAAAGGATTCAAAAACCTGAGGATGGACAAGAGTCTGGTGATAGGGGACAAAAAGAAAAAAACCAGAAAGACAAAGAGTTAGATGATCTTCTCCAGGATGCTAAAGAGGCAATAAGTGAAGCCGAAAAAGCTAGACAAAAGGGTCGTGTGGGGGGCGAGTGATTTGTGCCACAAGGGCAAGACGGGTGTATTCCCCGTCTTTTTTATAATCATATTGTGCTCACTTCCTTGACCTTGTTGATAATGGATTATATCATGATGCAAAGTGTTTCTTTAAAAACAAGAGGATCAAATGTTTATATTTGGTACACCAGAAGAGATTTTTGGTAAGTTTGGTGATATCGCTTTTGCTGGACTGAAAGATTTTTCAAAAATTCCAAACATGGGCGATGGCGATATATTTGACAGAATCGCAATGCATGGAACAACGGATGTAGCTATTGTGAATCGGGAGGGAGTAATTATTGCCACTGACGGCCGTGCCTCCGCAGAACATCGTATTGCAACAGATGATTTTGAAAAAATGTTTTTGCTGGACAGATATTCTATTATGGCTATTGCTGGTGTTCCGCTTGTGGGTATACCAATGGCTAAGATGCTTAGAACTAGGTTTAGCATTGAGGCTTATGATCATGAGACTATTCATTTACCGACGGAGACAAAGGCTAACTTTATATCTCAGATGATTAGAAATAATATAGGTTTGGCTTTAGCTCACAAACTTATTGTGGAAGTTCTTTTTGCCACCTTCGATAATTCTTCTGGTTCTGGCAGGGTTTTTACAATTTGGCCTGACGGGAATCATGACCCGAATCTAAATTATGGTTCTTGCGGTTCCGGGGGTAACACTGCAAAATTGACGCTGGACATATTGCTTAGAGTTTTAAGAAAGAAACCACAGGATTTATCCATAGGCGAAGCCAAGGGCCTTATCATTAGTGCGCTTATAGAGGCCAACAGGGTAGATTCAGCAACCGGAAGAAGGATATATATGAAGTCAATAACCAAAAGCGGGGTAGAAGATATAGGCGTAGAAGAGATTAGAGAACTGGTTGCTACGGTTGAAAATGGAGGGTTATTGTCATGAGCCAATTTATTTCTCCCAATTTGCAGGAAAGCATTACTCAGCGTTTCGCGTTAATCAATAATAGTTTTAGGACGGGTGTTACTCCTGCTGCTGTTGTGAGTTGTAAAGATGGAATATTGTTGGTGACTTTTAACGGTCATCCCAGAATTCCAAAAATTAAACAGGTCGGTACCGGTGTGGCTTTTGTAAGTGTTGGAGAAGATCGCGATAGACGTAGAATTTATAAGGCAGTACTTTCTAACTATCTTAGCAATGCATATTTGATAAGATCTCCTGGGGATCCGACCATAATTGAGGAAATAAAGGACGGTATGGCAGACGTTATTGCTGCAAGATTTAAAGATATATTTAGCTCTGATTATTTCAGCGCCGAGTTTATACTTGCCAGTCTTGGTCGGAACACGAAAAGTGACCTAATGTTTAAAATCTCTTTTTATGGGCAGGTCATTGATGGTGGGTCTGTTTTATTAATACCAGATATATTAAAAAATGAGGATCCTAGTAGAAAGCAAAAGGCAATTTTTGAGGGTGTTGATTTTAAGCAACTTGATTTCCGGTCATCTTTTAAGGTTGTATGTCCTGAGGTTGGCGTATCTTCTGTCTTGGATGGGGTAGAGGTGGTGACTTTGTCCAGAGAGATTTTGATAAGTGGAAACGAGAATAATGTTTATCATAGGCTTAGACATGATGAAGTAAAATTATGGTTGGAATAGCTTTGTGCCCGCATCTTTATGCGGGTTTTTGTTTTTTGTGGGTAGTGCTATCATGGAGGCATAATGTTTAAAGAAAATAAACTTCTTAATACAGTTCTCAGTATTGGTCGGATGGTGATACCTCGAAGGTTTTTTAGATTTGCACAGCCAATATGGCATGGTGGTCTTTCATTTTTGGGCGGACTCGTATACGGGTTTCCATCAAGAAATATGAAAGTCATTGCAATTACTGGTACGAAGGGTAAATCCACAACTGTTTTTATGATAACCAAACTTCTTGAGGATCAGGGATTGAGCGTGGCTGCTATTGGATCGCTGGGGTATAAAATTAAAGACTTAACTTGGCCAAATACTTTGAAGATGACATTGCCTGGTAGATTTAAGCTGCAGAAATTTTTACATAGAGCCAGACGTTCTGATTGCGAGTATGTTGTATTAGAGGCAACTTCGGAAGGTTTGAGTCAGAACCGATTGGCTGGAGTGAAAATAGACTGTGCTGTTTATACGAATTTACACCGTGAGCATCTTGAAAGCCACGGTTCCTTCGAGAATTACTTGGCCGCTAAACAAAAGCTTTTTTTGAAGACCCACGGGATTCACGTGCTTAATATCGAGGACCATTATTTTGAAAAGTTTTCTAATTATTCTGCAGGACATAAAATAACTTATGGTAAAAAATGGGGAGTTGTTTCAAGTGCAAATCCTAAGTCACCAGCAGCAGACCTTAATCTAGGGCTACTCGGAGTATTTAATGAATATAACGCCTTGGCGGCTCTTGCTGTCGTCTGTGCTTACGGGCTAGATATGGTTCGAGCAGTGGAGTCTCTGAATTCAATTCAATCAGTTCCTGGCAGGATGGAAATATTCGACTCCCCCAAAGAATTTAGGGTTGTGGTTGACTACGCACATACGCCGGATTCCTTAGAGCTTGTTTATCAAACATTAAAAACTGATGCCAAAAGTTTGATTTGTGTATTAGGCGCTGCCGGAGGTGGTAGAGACAAATGGAAGCGGTCTGAATTTGGTAGAATTGCGGCTCAGTATTGTGATCAGATTATTTTGACCAATGAAGATCCCTATGATGAGAATCCGGAAGAAATTTTACAGCAAATTGAGAAAGGATTTGTTGGGCTGGATAATGTTAATTGGCAAAAAATAATTGATAGAGAAGATGCCATCAAGAAAGCTTTGTCATTGGCAAGTGATGGCGATGTTGTTGTTATAACTGGTAAGGGGTCGGAAATTTCTATGGCTTTGTCTGGTGGTTCCAAAATACCTTGGTCAGATAAAAAAATAGTTCAAGAAAATTTGACTTAGATTTGCCATGGGATTATTGTTACTGAATTAATATCGATCTTTGAAATATAAGGAGAATTTTTGGGGGAAGAGCGGAACTCAGAGGCAGTCGTCTACTTTGACGCTAATATGCCAAAACCAGATCGATGCAGTAAGCAGTGTCTGGATAACGATCTTATATTTTGTTGCCATCGACTCTCATTTAATGCTGAGGTTATAAGTCTTGGTCATTCGATCGTGGGACTGGATGACTTTATGGTTGTTGATAGGTGTTTTGAAAAAATAGAAAAATCTGAATGGCCCTCAGGTAAAGTCCCACGTTTTTTTATTGTGACCAAAGACGCTAATTTCATCGCCGATGTTATAAAGGCTTATACCTCATACATTAGGGCATCAGCACCAATAAGGAGAATCTCCTTCAAGGATAATCTTATATATTCTGGTAAATTTTTCTTAAGTGTGGTTTACATTAAACAAAAAAAGTATGGATCAAACAGAATTGATAATCTAAGGAGCGCTTTCCAAAAATTAAACCAATTGTGGATGTCTAGATAGGTGGCCCGGGCGATAACCCCGGGTTTTTTATTTAAAAACTAGAAACCTAAACCCCACTCGTGTTAAGATGTATTAGTTATGCCAGAAGAAAATTTACAGCCAAAGGGAACAATTTTATTGATGATTATTTTGTGTTTGCTGCTTTTCGCTTTTTCTATTGTTTATTTCGGAGGCCGGAATGGAGATTCTGGCTCAATAACAACAAGCCCAACAGTAACTTCTACTCTTGGCAGACAGCCGAGAGTATATACAGTCTTTTATGGTTTGGGGGTCTTTAGCCCTACCAATATAAGGATTCATGTTGGTGATAGTGTTAAATTTCAAAATGATAGCCGTGGCTCTCTTTTGATTGTTTCTGATTCTACTAAGGATATTGCTGATTGGATTGATTTTAATAATTCTAGAGAACTGTCTCCTGGCGAGTATTTTACGTATACATTTAATAGCCAGGGGATATTTGGTTATTACAACAAAAATAAACCGCTCGAAGAGGGGACGGTTATAGTTAGGCCATAATGTCGGGTTATAGACCTGTGGGTGATGACTTTAGACACCACCTTCAAGTCTAGTCCGTAGCTTATTCTTGAGGAATCCATTAACATTTCAAGTTGAATCGTGGGTAGGTTCTCTTCTTGTTTTAGCATTTGCTGTATTTTTAGTGGGCATATTTTTTGTGGCATTAAAGAATTTTAATTCAGAAGCAGAAATATTGGCGTCTCCATCCGGAGTGAACTTTAAAAAGATCTCCTTAGAAGAAAAAAAATTAATTGATAATTGGCTTAACAAAACCAAGCCTGATATTACAGTGAATGATGTCGGGTACCGGTATATAATAAAAACTTATCCTGAAAAGCCGTGGGTGTCGAAGTAGGGATTAATTATTATGGTTTTTAAATTTAAAAATTTTTTTAAAGTTTCTGTGGTATTTGGTTTAACTCAGGTACTGGGTATTTATGCGGCATATAATCTACTGCCGCAATTTTTGGGCTCGGTTAATGAGTTGGGTTTTGATGATTGGTCTTGGTACGATTTTTTGATTTTGGCAGTTTTCTTTTTTGTTTTCGTGTTTGTGACGAGTAAATTTAAAAAGGGTGGTTCTATTTTTTTCAAAATTATACTATCAATACTTATATTTTCAGGTTCAAGAATTATTTTTTCTGTCTGGGCGGTGTCTTATTGGCCCATGCTTATTGCCCTTTTTGTGGTTATCGTTTTTTGGTTGATGCGTAATGTTTTTACGCACAACCTGGTAATGATCTTAACTATATCAGGAATAGGAGCTTCAGTAGGTTTATTATTTGAGCCAGTCTCGGTGGTCTATCTTTTGATAGCATTTTCTTTTTATGACATTATATCTGTTTACAAGACTGGGCACATGATAAAATTGGCTAAGGCGATGATGGAGTCCCGGGCAATATTTGGATTTGTTATACCAGAAGAAGGACGAAGTACTCGGGATAAAATTTCCCAAGTCACTCCGGGTCAAGGTTTTATGATTTTAGGTTCAGGTGATGTAGTTTTTCCGTTACTTCTTTCTGTTTCCCTTTTGTCTATTTCTATATTCCAGGCTTGTGTTGTGGCAATTTTTTCAGTAGTTGGACTTTTTCTGATGCACACTATTTTCAACAACCAGAAGACTCGACGCCCAATGGCTGCCTTGCCACCCATATCCCTAATGACTATTTGTGGGTATTTGATTTCTTTAGTTTTAAAATAAATTATATGAATCCCGTAGGAGATTGCCCTGGCGGGTTTGCACGGGATAACATTTTGATAACAGATAGCTTTATTTAATAAATCCTAAGTTACACTTAAGACTACGAAGTAGCTATCTCTAACGGGATGAAAATAACATTTCACGGTGGTGCCAAGACTGTGACTGGCGCCAATTATTTACTGGAGCATAATGGAATAAAAATGCTGATTGACTGTGGTCTTAATCAGGGCGGTAAATACGCCGAGGATTTGAATTATCAGCCATTTAACTATTCTCCATCTGAAATAAATTATGTTTTTGTAACCCATAGTCATATTGATCACATAGGACGTTTGCCCAAGTTGTACAAGGATGGGTTTAGGGGTGTGGTTTACGCAACTAAGGCGACCAGTGATCTTATGGAGGTTGCGCTTCCAGATAATATGAGGCAAATACAGATAGAGGCCAAAGGTGCCGATCATGCAGCCTTGTTTGAGCAAGAGGATATCGGTGGCCTAATGTCTTTGGTTCAAAATGTTGAATATGACAAATCATTCCCAGTTGGCGATGTTGATGTGGTTTTTCATGATGCGGGTCACATATTGGGTTCTTCGATAATAGAGATAAAGTGGAAGGTTGCTGAAAGTGTGGGTGGTCAAGAATTTAGAAAAATATATTTCTCTGGAGATTTGGGCAATCCACCCACGCCTTTATTAAGAGAAACAGAAAAAATAAAAGACGCTGATTATGTTGTGGTCGAATCGGCATATGGTAATAGGGTGCATGAGGGTAGGGACGAGAGAAGGCAGAAGCTAACCTCTGTAATAAAAGATACGGTTGATAGGGGTGGCGTGTTGATGGTTCCTTCTTTTGCTGTTGAGCGGACTCAGGAATTTTTGTATGAGCTCAACAATTTGTTAAACGAAAATAAAATTCCAAAATTACCAGTTTTTGTCGATAGCCCCTTGGCTATAAAAATGACGGAGGTTTATAGAAAAAATTCAGGATATTTTAATCTAGATACCAAATATTTAATAGATTCCGGAGATGATATTTTTAATTTTCCTGGGTTGAAGATGACCTCCTCAACAGAAGAATCAAAAAAAATAAACGAAGTCCCGGCTCCAAAGGTAATAATTGCAGGGTCTGGCATGAGTCAGGGTGGTAGGATATTGCACCATGAAGCTCGTTATCTTCCAGATCCAAATAGTACTATCTTGTTTGTTGGTTATCAGGTGGACGGTAGCCTCGGAAGAAAAATACAAAAAGGTGATCTCGAGGTTCGCATAATGGGTCAAACTGTTCCAGTTAGGTGTCACATTGAGAATCTAGCATCTTATTCAGCACATGCCGATCAACCCAATCTACTTGAATGGGTTGGCGGTTCGGTAAGTTTTAATGGCGGAGAAGGACGACTCAAAAAAGTTTTTGTAGTTCAAGGAGAAGATGAATCATCGAGAACGTTGGCTAATCTAATTCATGAAAGGTATGGTGTTGATGCTGTGGCACCGGTTACGGGCCAGGAGTTTAGTCTTGACTAGTCTTTAAAATTAGATATAGTTTGGATAGTTAATCATGTTCTTTTAGGAAGAGGCGTTGTGAACGTATGGGCTGTCTTTATTCTGCTACAGTTAGCAGATATTTGCTTAAGTTTATTGGGCTCTTCAGTTGGAATTGTTGAGAAAAATCCTATCGTTAAGTGGATAATTGGTGAATTCGATTCAGCTTTGATTGCCATGCTCGTAACAAAAAGCATTATGGGATTATTTCTTTTTGCGATCTCTGCTCTAACCAAAAGAACAAGAATTGTTTTTATTGCTAACGTTTTTTATCTTTTTGTTTTTTTGTGGAATATTCTTGTGTTCGCGGGCATGTAAACTATTTTATAGCGGCTAAGCCGCTTTTATATTTGAGTTTGCTGTTTTCTGCTGGCTTTGTTAAAATTAGATCATTAATGTTTGTGCCCAAGGTTGTGAGTTTTTGATAAAACCACAAACTATAAATCACAAACCACAAACTATTAAATATAAATTTGTTGTTTCTGGAGCTGCAGAGATAGGGCATTGCGCAATTGATGCCGACAAGAAAGCTTATGAAATTGGTCAGGAAGTTGTTAAACACAATGGTATTATGATAACAGGAGCGACCAGTGGTATTCCTGATTTTGCGGCAAAAGGCGCCAAAGATGCTGGTGGTGTTTCTATTGGTATATCACCGGCAGCTAGCTATGTTGCTCATGTTAAGTCGTACAAACTGCCAACAGAAAATTATGATTTCATAATTTACACTGGTTTTGATTATGCTGGGCGCAATCTTTTGCTTACACGTTCGGCTGATGCGGTGATTGTGATTTGTGGACGTATAGGTACCTTGAATGAGTTTACAATTGCTTTTGAAGACAACAAGCCCATAGGTGTTCTTGAGGGCACCGGTGGTACTGCTGAGGAGATAAGACATATACTTGAGATGGGTCATCGTGGAAAAGGTAAAACAATCTTTGATTCTGATCCTAAAAGACTGGTGGAGAAATTGATTGATATGATTGATAAGGATAGAGATTCCGTGGATAGTCCAGACAGCGAAGAAGATGCTAAGTTTGCAAAGGGCAAGGAATAGTTTTTGCAATAAAAAACCGCTCAAGGCGGTCGTAGTCTACTCGTTCATATTTTTAAAATAAATTGCCGGTGTACCTACTAGGTTATTTTTAAAATGCTTACCCTCATCCTTTTGTCCCCATCTTTCATAAGAAAGTGGAGAATCTGTTATCGATTCAATAACCTTTCCAGTCATATCCAATGCGACTAGTTTTCCTTCTCCCGTCACTCTATTTTTTAAACTCATTTCAATAACTTTTTGATCTGCCATTTCCAGCCCAACATTTAAAAATGGGCTGTTGTCTAAGATTAATGGCTTATGTCCTCTAAGCGCATCCTCTAGGCTTTTCTCCAGTTCTCTGCCCTGGATCTGCTCGGGTTGGAAGGGGCTGATGTAACCAGAGCGTAAAACCCTTGATATGTTAAATCTGTAAATATAGAATATTTCATCAGGTTCAATCTCTAATACAACTTGATTATCTAAGTTCTTAACTATTACTCCTCCAGATTCAGTTAAGCTTAGATTGAATTTCGGGCTGGGGAAGTCTAGTAATCTTGGACTCCAGTGATTGGAACCAGAATAGGAATTTATGGCTCTTACGTTGTGCCATAATTGGCGGAAGGTACCTAGGGTGGAAATTAATCCCCCAACAATGTAATGAGTCTTGCTACTAGAACTAGGACTCGAGCTCATTTGCGGCTCCTATTGTTAAATAACCTTGCGTATGTTAACATATATAATAAACTAAGTCAATATTTTTAATCTTGGATTCTTGATTCTTGTGATTTTTGGTGTTAGCATAACTATTAAATTTTAATTTATAAATTCCATGTCTTTTACTTCAGATAACATTACAATTCAAAATGAATTACCGCTTATACCGCTCAAAAATGTCGTTCTTTTTCCTCGTGTTGCTATCCCTCTTTTAGTTCAGAGACCCAAATCAATGGGTAGTCTTGATTTGGCCATGTCCCAGGATAAGTTAGTGGTCTTTGTGGCTCAAAAAAATATATATGATGATGTTGATCACCAAGACCTTTTCCGCGTCGGAACTGTGGGCAGGGTTTTTGAGGTACACAAATTGCCTGACGGCTCCTCTAAAATTAATGTTGAGGGTATCGCACGAGTTAAAATAAGAGACTTTACACAGGTAAACCCTTTCTTTAAGGCAAAAATTGATCTGTTTAAAACCACATCTTCTAAGGGAGTTGAGGTGGACGCTTTGATGAGAGCTACTGTTGAGCAGTTTAGTAAGCTGCTTGAGGTAAGGCAGATGCCGGCTGGACTCAACGATCTTGTCGATGCTCTAAATCAAGTACGAGATCCAGAGCAGGTGATATATCTTACGGCCATCAATCTCAACCTTGAATTAAAGGATCAACAAGAAATACTCGAAACTTTTGACGTAGTAGAAGGTCTTAAAAAGATTAATTTTTACATTTCAAGAGAACTTGAAATAATTGATGCTGAGAAAAAAGTTTTTAAGGAGACTAAGAAACAACTAGGCAAGATGCAAAAAGAGATGTTTTTGCGCGAGCAGATGAAGAGTATAGAAAAAGAACTTGGTATTGATGGAGAAAAGGGAGAAATTGATGTTTTGCGTGGCAAGATAAAGTCTGCAGAAATGCCAAAAGATACTGAGTCTAAAGCGCTAAAAGAGCTTGGTCGTCTAGAGAAGATGCCGTCATTTAGTCCAGAAGTTTCATACCTGAGAACTTACCTGGATTGGTTAGTGGATTTACCTTGGTCCAAAAAATCACCCGGTAGTGGACTAGATATTAAGAAGTCTGAAAAAATACTCAACGAGGATCATTACGGCCTCAAAAAGGCCAAAGAAAGGATAATCGAATATCTTGCGGTACAGAAACAGGTTGGCAAGATTAAGGGGCCCATACTTTGTTTTGTTGGACCTCCTGGAGTGGGCAAAACTTCGATAGGCAAGTCAATTGCTAGGGCCTTGGGCCGAAAATTCGTACGCATGTCACTTGGCGGGCTGCGTGACGAAGCAGAAATTCGTGGTCACAGACGTACTTATGTAGGCGCTTTGCCTGGCAGAATAATACAGGGTATTAATACTGCTGGAACTCGCAACCCAGTTTTCATGTTAGACGAGATAGACAAGGTGGGTATTGATTTCCGTGGTGATCCATCGGCAGCTTTGCTTGAAGCGCTTGATCCAGAGCAGAATTCTGCTTTTTCCGATCACTATTTGGAAGTTCCTTTTGATTTGTCTGATGTCCTTTTTATAACCACTGCCAATATGCTCGATACAATTCCGCCTGCTTTGCGTGATCGACTAGAGATAATTGAATTTCCTGGTTATACGGAAGAAGAGAAGCTACATATATCCAAAAAATACCTATTGCCAAAAATTTTATCAGAACACGGTATCAAAGATAAAACCCTAAATATTGCTGATGGTGTTATTTCTGATGTAATACGCAAGCACACCAGAGAAGCTGGAGTTAGAGATCTTGAGCGTCAACTGGCCACAGTAATAAGAAAAGTCACGCGCAAAATAGTGGAAAAAAAAATAAGTGGAAAAATAAACATTACACCATCAAGTTTGCATTCGTACCTTGGTCCGATCAGATACAGTCATCAACAGGCTGAGAAAAAAGATGAAATAGGTGTAGCTACTGGACTCGCCTGGACTCCTGTCGGTGGAGAGGTACTTTCAATCGAGGCCACCAAGATGCCCGGTCGAGGTAAACTTTTGTTAACGGGTCATCTGGGTGAGGTTATGAGAGAGTCTGTCCATGCCGCCTTGAGTTATGCTAGAAGTCAAGCTCAAAGACTCGGTATTAAGGGCGATTTCTATAAAGAAGACATACACGTTCATGTGCCTTCAGGAGCGATTCCCAAGGATGGTCCTTCGGCCGGTGTTGCCATGGCTACGGCGATCATCTCTCTTCTTACTAGCAAGCCTATAAACAAAGACGTTGCTATGACAGGTGAGATAACTTTGCGCGGCAAAGTACTTGAGATTGGTGGTGTTAAGGAGAAGGTCTTGGCGGCTCATAGAGCCGGTCTTAAGATTGTGATTTTGCCTGCTGATAACAAGAAAGATGTTATAGAAGATATACCTACTGATATTAAGCGGGATCTAAAATTTAAATTTGTAAAAAATGTGGAAGAAGTGTTGAGATTGGCGCTAATAAGACAATAGGAGGGTATTTGTTGATTGGCGGCGTGGCGAGGTCTATGTGAACAGCTGGCTATTGTGGGGCAGTTTTTTATTGTTTAAAATTGAAGGATGATTACTGAGTCAGATATAGTATTAAGACTTTTACTTGCGGCAGGCCTCGGTGGCGTTATTGGCTTTGAAAGGGAGCGTGCGCATAAGGTTGCTGGCCTGAGAACGCACTCGATAGTTTCTGTTGGTGCTGCTTTGTTTTCTTTAGTTTCTATATTTTTATTTGAAAATTTTCCCTCAGTTAATGGAGTTTCTGGATTCGATTATCATCTTATTGCTAACGTAATAGTTGGTATCGGTTTTATAGGCGGAGGCGCAATATTGAGACAAGGACCTAGGGTTCTGGGTACTACGACGGCTGCCACTCTTTGGCTTGTTGCTGGGGTTGGGCTGGCTTCTGGAATAGGTTTTACTTACGGTGCTGTCGCGGCAGCTGTGATAGGTTATGTTTTGTTGACGTTGTTGTGGCAGATTGAGAAGAAATACATACGTGATAAATTGCCTTATCAGAATTTAGACGAGCCTAATGAGTCAGAAATAGCTAGGCATGCTGATTAAATTGGACAGAAAATTTTGGTTAGGAACAGCTACCCTTGTTGGTAGCACCATAGGGGTTGGGGTATATGGGGTTCCATTTGTTTTTCAAAAATCCGGCTTTTTGGTCGGAGTTTTATTTTTGATTGGTCTGGGTGGTCTCATGCTTTTGACCAACCTTCTGTATGGAGAAGTAGTTTTGAGAACAAACCAACGTCACCAGCTAATAGGTTATTCTAGGCTATATCTGGGGGGTGCGCTAAGCAAGATAAATCTTTTTACTTTTATACTTGGGGGCTATGGTGCTTTGATAGGTATAACTATAATAAGCAGTGGTTTCCTTTCAAACATTTTTTCATTTTTATTCCATTTTTCACCAACAAGTTGGGCGACATTTTTTGTTGTTGTAACATCTGCGTTGATATTGAGGGGATTACGCACTGTATCTAGGATTGATTTTTTTATGATGCTAATTTTTGGTCTCATCATATTATTTATAGGTATTTGGGGTTCAGGTAGTATACATTATGAGAATTTTAATTTTGCTACAAAAGATTTTTGGTTCTTGCCATTCGGGGTAATTATTTTTTCAATGGCTGGTTTGCCAGGGATACCTCTTGCTAGAGAAGTATTATCAGGACGTGAAAGAAGTTTAAGAAAAGCTCTGATACTGGGTACGCTTATTCCTTTAATTTTGTACTTATTTTTTGCTTTTGTTGTTGTGGGGATAAGTGGTGAATCCACATCCCCTGATGCTATATCGGGGTTGGCCTGGTATCTTGGTCCGGGAATTGTTTTTGTGGGTTCAGCCCTCGGGTTTCTAACGTCATTTACTATATTCTTAAATCTGGGTACGGCCATGAAGAGGGCATTGCAGGAAGACTTTAAATTCAAATCAGGCTGGGCTTGGTTGCTTGTGGTTTTACCACCCTATCTACTTTATCTTTCAGGTGTTAGGAATTTTATAGACATTATTAGCTTGGTGGGTGGTTTGGCGGTAAGTGTTGAGATGATGATCTTAATTTTTGTATATGCTAACGCTCGAAAACACGGTGACAGATTGCCTGAGTATACAATTCACATACCTCTGCCTCTGCTTTATTTAATGATAGCGATTTTTGCATTCGGGGCTGTATACACTCTTGTTTTTAAGTGATTAACTTTAATTAATAATTTTTATTAAAAAACCCGCTGTTGCGGGCTGGCTTTTACGGTTTACCTAAATAATACGAAACAATCACAGCGATAATTAGGGCGATAATTTTTGACATTTTGAAATTTCCTGGTGCTGTAAGTTGATATATTGCCGGTATGCATATTTGAGCAAGAACCATAATAACAAACAACGAACCAATTGTTTCTCTTGTTGACTTGGCGAGTACTTCTGTGAAAAGTAGGAGGCCCATTCCAGCAGAAACACCTGCGGCATATGCCCATGGCATCTTTAGGTCTGTATACGCAGTGCTTACTATTTTTAGTAACAACAAAAATGAAGCAGCCGCAGTTATGATAATTGAAACAGAGCTTGCCCAGCCAGCATTAATCCTAATTATGAAAAAAGGTAGTACACCCAAATACGTAGAACCAGCAAATACCGCAGCTTGCCCATATCCATCGAGACCAGACCTGGCCATAAGTAAGGGCCAGAGCCCAAACAAAATTCCAGCCACAACGGCTTTTATTTGAAGTGGGTTCATGTTTGCTCACTTCTTATTTCAAGAAACTAAAAATATAGTAACACAATAATTTATCATTGGCAATGACATGTATGGTTTAGTGAGTGTAAGATTAAATTATAAAATTAAATTTTGATATCATTTTTAAGAAAAATTGAGGGACTGATTTTTTATTTGTTAATATTTTCGATTCCGTTTCAGGCGCGGATTATTTTGCATAAGTGGACAGAGCCTTTCAACCAATGGACAAGCGCGTATGTCTATGGAACCGATGTGTTGTTGTTTGTTGTTTTAATTTTTTGGTTAAAAAACTTTTTTGTTAATTTAAAAAAAACACATAATGACAAAACTACCAAAGTTGCCAAGATCAGTATTTTAGATCCAGGATTTTGGCTTTGGATCTTGTTGGGAGTGTTTGCGATATCTATTCTAAATTCGATTATTGTTGGACTGTCTTTTTACGAACTAATCAAATTTATAGAGTTTTTGGGATTCTATCTCTACATTAAAAGTAATTATGGCAGGGTGTACAATTTTAAAAGACTGGCGTTAATTGTTGTTGGTTCAGGATTACTCCAGGCATTGATCGGCATTATTCAGTACATAAAACAGGGGAGCTTAGGTTTGGGTTTTTTGGGTGAGAGTCCTCTGATTGTCGGAGCGCCAGGGGTAGCAGTGTTTGTTGTTGATGGTGAAAAATATCTCCGTGCTTATGCTTTAACCCCGCACCCCAATATATTGGCAGCATGGCTATTCGTATCTATCGTTATGTTCATTGTTTTGTGTATAAGTAAATCAGGATTTAAATTTAATAAACCAATGAATTTGTTGATGTCCGCTGCTTACGCAGTAATTACATTCGGATTTTTTCTAACTTTTTCTAGAGTTATAATAGGTTTGTGGTTTATTTGTTTTGTGCTGAGTCTGATATTGATTTTTTTAAAAAATAAATCAGAGAGCCCTTCAAATATTAGAGAGAGATTGAAGGGGATTGTACTCTTAACTATAATTATCGTTGGAGTTTTCACTTTTTTATTTTGGCCTCAAGTGGCATCCCGCGTTAGGGTGTCTTCGCAAGAAGAAGCAGTTACACAGAGGATTTTTTATAATAAAATTGCAGGCACTCTGGCATCAGAAAATTTGTGGTTTGGAAAAGGAATTGGTCAGTTTGTCCCAGATTTTATGCGCAAGTTTAGCAATCTTCCCAGAGGTGCTTACCAGCCGGTTCACAACGTGTATTTATTATTATTGAGTGAAACGGGTTCTGTTGGTTTGGGTGTATTTATGATTTTTTTGTTTTTTGTTTTTTATAAATTTATTTTATATTTTCGTGCTTCTTCTCAATTCAGGGATCTAGTCCTATTCTGTTTGGTGATTCCAGTATTTTGCTTATTGGTAGTCGGATTATTCGATCATTTTTTGTGGACTTCTCAGCAGGGAAGTTTGGTTTTTTGGATGCTCCTGGGTCTTATTCAGGCAAGATTTTAAGGTGTGGATAGTTTTTGGCAAAAAAGTATAACTTGTGCTACAATTAACTAACAATATGAATTTATCTAAAGGCATAGTTTTTTCATTGTTTTTTGTGGCTTTTGCCCTGTTTTTGCCTATTTCTGAGGCACACGCAGATGGCGGCCGTTATTTAGTTAAGTCAACCAAAGGATTTTGGAAGAATACTTTTGGAGTTAGGCATGTTTTTGATAGTGGATTCACCGCAGATTTATCAGATTTTCAAATTAGATTGGCCAAGGTTTTTGGTGTTGAAATCGAGGCGGTTCCAGTGTTCCAAATCTTGCCTGGTGATGCATCTTCTATACCTGTTCCGGACGTGAGTGATGTTAGGGTCAAAAAAAATGTTTCTAGGATTGTACCATCTGATCAGACTCCTTGGGGCGTAGAACTGGTTTACAATGATCCAGATCTAGTTTCAACGTCTGGAGGTGCTGGTGTAAATATAGCCATACTTGATACTGGCGTTAACTCCTCACACCCTGATCTCAAGAACAGAATTGCCAAATGCAAGGATTTTAGTTCAGCGCGTAATCCAATAGTTGATGGAAAGTGCGATGATAAAAACGGACATGGTACACATGTTGCTGGTATAATTGCCGCAGATTCCGGGGCTGATGCCAAGGGAATTTATGGTATTGCCCCAGAGAGTAACCTCTTTGTTTATAAGGTGTGTGGTGCCGATGGTTCTTGTTCAGCAGATGATATTGCAGCTGCTTTAAATGTTGCAGTCGCTGATGGAGCTAATATTGTTAATATGAGTTTTGGATCTGATCGAGAGTCCTTATTAATTAAAAATGCTGTTTCTTTTGCCAGTGATAAAGGACTTCTTTTGATAGCGGCAGCCGGTAATGATGGACCGTTTGCTGACAGTATCGATTATCCTGCTTCTTATAGTTCAGTTATATCTGTGGGTGCTTTAAATGTACTACTTGATACTCCCGAATGGAGTTCAAGGGGTTCAAATTCTAAAACAATACCAGGTTTAGTTGAGAATAGAGATATGGAGTTCGCTGCCCCAGGAGAACGCATTGAATCAACTTGGATTAACGGTGGTTACGCACTTCTTTCCGGAACCTCTATGGCAACTCCTTTTATTAGTGGTTTGGCTGCCAAGTATTGGTTAGTTGATGAGGAAAATCCTTCTGTGGCGACTCGAGAATTGATGAGGTACATAACAATAGACGTTGGTCTTGAAGGAGAAGATGACGCCACTGGATTTGGTTTGCCTCAAGTTGAATAATTTTTAGACTATCTTTTACAGGCTTAGATTTTTTGTTCCTAATTTATTCTAGTCAATATTTTGTAGTCTATGTTTTTCGTTGATTAATCGTGTAATACGTCACCTTGTTTTATCTGATTTTCTTTTGAATTTTGCTTTTGGTCTTCTTGCACCCATTTTTGCCATATTTGTTATTGGTAGTATCGATGGTGGCTCTCTTCGGGTCATAGGGTTGGCCACAGCTTGTTATTGGATTGCTCGTACAGCTACTACCGTGCCGCTCTCACGTTTTATGGATAAGACCAATGGCGAAAGAGATGAGTTTTATTTTGTCGTTGCCGGTTCTTTTATTATGTCGAGTATACCCCTTTTTTATATTTTGGCCAGTTTGCCATGGCATATTTATTTAATTCAGTTTTTACTTGGTTTGGCTAATTCCATGGCTGTGCCAGCCTGGAGAATATTGTTTACTGACCATATTGATTATGGACGCACTGGCTACGAATGGTCTCTTGAAGATATCGCAATAGGTTTGTCTGTCGGTGCAAGCGCTTATTTGGGTTCGATCATCGCAGAAAAGTTTGGTTTTGACCTTGTTTTTATATTGCTTGCGATAATGGGCTATTTGGCAACTGCAATATTTTTGATTCCTCTCAAAAATGATGCCAAAACATTAATCCAACTTAAACGTAGTGGGCGATGGGCGAAGATAAAAGCAAAGAGGGAAAACCTGCCCTCTACTATCAAGGAAACAAATTAATTTGGCGTATGAGTTGTTGTGTAACAAAATAAAAAAGCCTGGCGAGTTGATACCAGGCTGGGTTGCGGCGGAAGGGGTATACCACCGCTGCCGAGTGTACGGCACGATCCCTTGGGACCGTCTCTTGGGTAAGCGCGACAAGGGGCCAACTCTTATTATTATCCTATAAAATAAATTTAATTTTGTCAAAATGATTATTCAATTCCAAAAACTGGTGTATAATGAAGGCGATATAATCTAATCATTTATGCGGAGGATCTTACTAACTGGGGGTGGTTCAGGCGGGCATCTATACCCGCTCGTTGCTGTTGCGGAAGAATTACAGGCGAGAGCCCTTCAGGGGGCTATCGGTTTGGATATGAAATTCATTGGCAGTGATGGTTTGGCAAAAGAGCTATCTTCCAGCATTGGAATTAAAAATCAAAAAATAATTGCACCCAAGTGGCGTCGGTATGCAAGTCTCCAAAATTTTCTAGATATCCTAAAAGTACCGGTGGCCTTTTTGCAGTCATTGTTTTTTGTCTGGTCATATATGCCAGACCTAATTTTTTCTAAAGGTGGATATGACTCATTTTTCCCAGTGCTTGCTAGCCGTATTTTTGGGATACCAATAGTAATTCATGAATCTGATGCTATCCCTGGTAAGGCAAACTTATGGGTTAATAAGTGGGCAGTTAAGGTTTTTATTGCTTTTGAAAGCGCAAAAAATTATTTTAAAAATACAAATATAGAACTTGTTGGTAATCCAATGCGTCGAGGACTCTCTGGAGTATCGGAAAGATCTTCTGCTGTCGCGGCGTTTAGTTTAGATTCCTCTAAGCCGGTTGTGTTAATAACTGGTGCTAGTCAGGGTTCACAGGCAATCAATGAGGCCTTGATTCTCTCAGTGGTAGAGATTGCAAAAAAATTCCAAATTATACACCAGTGCGGGGCAAGTAATTTTGATCAAGTAAAAAATAGAATGTTAATCATAATAAAAGAGGGGGAGGCTAGTTATGGGCAGACAGTTAAGAATAATTATCGATTATATCCAACTTTTGATGTTGGTCAAATGGCCTTAGCTTATTCAGCCGCGGATGTCATAGTCTCAAGATCTGGAGCGGCATCTTTATTCGAAATCGCAGCGGCAGCTAAGCCATCTATTGTGATACCGCTAAAGGATTCTTCTAGTGGGCATCAGTTGGCTAACGCCCGGGAGTTTTCAAAATTTGGTGCTATTCTTATAGAAGAACAAAATCTTACCTCTCACATTCTCTTGAATGAGATAAATAGGGCGTTTGAAAATAGAGTTGAAATTTCAGATAAGATAAGACATTTTGCAAGAGTTGATGCGGCAGCCAATATCGCCGTAAAAATTCTTGATATGTTTAATTAAAAAGGCCTAGTCGGCCTTATGAAGAAAAAGAAGATCCACATCCACAAGTTGTTTTTACGTTTGGGTTGTTGAATTTAAAACCAGAAGACTCAAGAGTATCAACGTAATCAATTTCGCAGCCTTCCAGATAGAGAAGACTGGCCTGGTCTATTAACACTCTTAATTTGTGCGGCTGATCGTCAATGTCATAGCCCTCAAACTCGTATACTTTATCTAACAATTGGGGCTCAGTTTCTTCTACGCCCATTTTATATTGAAATCCTGAGCAGCCCCCGCCGACAACACTTATCCTCAACACTGATCCAAAATCGTGTTCTACGATAACTTGTATGGCCTTGTTTACTGCTGCCTGGGTCATTGTTATGCTCACGAAAACCTCCAAATAACAAAATTCTATAATTATTTTATCAAAAATATGGAAAACTGGCAAACAATCGGCTTTGAAAAACAAAAGAAATTTTTTAAGCAAATTAAGACAAACGGCAATCTTGCGCACGCATATCTTTTTACTGGTCAGGAAATGATTGGCAAGAAGACCTTTGCCATAGAACTGACAAGCTTAATTAACAGAGTTGGTAAAGAAACCAAGAAGTTTAATAATGACCCAAACATTCTGGTTCTGACCGCCAATGATTCTGATAGTGGCAAGTCAATATCAGTTGATCAAATACGTTCAGCAAAATCATTTCTAAACCTTAGTCCATACTCGGGAGCTTACAAATTTCTTATAGTTAATGATGCTCATCTCATGACTGTTGAATCCCAGAACTCACTCTTAAAGATTCTTGAGGAACCTAGTCATAGTTCTATAATTTTTTTAATAACTGCAAATCCAAGTCTTCTTTTGGAGACTGTGGTTTCACGTTGCCAGGAGATTTATTTTCCTACCCACAGCCATGAACTTTTTAATGATATTTTATTAAAATCCAAGCTTTCAAAAAATAATCAGCAATTTTTGCTTGATTTTTGCGGTGGTCGTATGGGATTGCTTATAAATATTGTAAATGAAAGCCTATTCCCTAAAATTGAATCTGCGTCAAGAATGATAATGAATTTGGCACACGTTTCTATAAATGAGCGTTTTAGTGAGGCCCAAAAACTTACTGATGAAAAGAAAAAGTCGGATCTGGTAGATACGGTTCTGTACTGGATCCTTTATTTGCGTACTCGCATGGAAGACTCTAGGGCGCGTAAGATTCTTAAGAATTTATTAGTACTTCACGAATCAATAAGTAGGCCGCAATTTAATCAGAGATTAGCTCTAGAAAATTTTTTAGTTCGATTGTGAGGTTGTCTAATCACAGATGTCTTTTAAGAGAATATTAAAACCACTGTTATTCAGTGGTTTAGTTTTTGTTGTCTGGAAGCAGTAGGTTAAAAAAATCACACCAGGCAAGCGCGAGTATATCTATGCGAAACAAAGTATTCCCGTATCTTAATTCTGAAGGGATTGAAATTGTTACAGTAGTGAAATAAGAAAACACCATCGTAGCACTAAGAAAAACAATCGCAACAATACTTGCAGGGGAAGAGGCTCCGTAAATCATTAGGGACTTGGCATACAGAGAAGATGTTATGAAGCCAGCATAACAAATTACCATCCAATAAACTGCCCAATCCTTGTCGAGGTGTGACACCCAAATCTTTGAGGATGTGTCAGTTATGAGTAGAGCTAAAAATACAATCGAGATACTCCCAAGGAGTCTTCTTGGACCAGGCTTATTATTGTCCATTAATTATCCTAACTTTTAAAATAGCTGAGACATTATAGACATAATTTTGAATCATTGTCCAAGATCGTTTAAGAAAAACCGCCTATTTGGGCGGTGTATTGTGAGGTGTTATGATCACAGTCGTGCCACTATTGAAAAATTCATGTGTCCTGTGTTCGATACACCACACGTCAACCTCCTCTCCTAAATTAAAGCGCATATGAATGGGTATTAGAAGTTTCCATTGCCTTTGTAAGTACTTACTTGATTGTTGACTAACAAGTTCAACTTCTAGTACCTCTAGTCCGGCACTTTTTAAGATGTTTGTTGTTTGATCGACACGATCAAGTTTGGCATTTATTTTGCCTATCCCGATAAAACCACAAACAGGACTTGCGTAAGAGTTCTTATTCTCTAGTGTATCTGATGATCTCATGACGTAGATTGCGGATATGACAATTAAGATCAATATTGAAATAAAAATCACAATTTGAGAAAGAAATCTCGAGCCACTGCCTGGACACATCGTAAAGACCTCAATAAGGTTCTTTAAAAGATCATGTACATTCTAAGATATAAATTTAAATTTGTCAACCTACTAATACTTATTAATTTTGATATGATCTGTATCGGATAAGATTTATTAGCCAATGTCTATAGCAGAATTACTAAAACAAAAAAGACCAAGCTTTGATGCTGTTTTAGATTTTTACAAAAATGATATAGCTTCAATAAGGACAGGTCGAGCCACGTCTTCTTTGGTAGAGGATATCGTTGTAGATGTTTACGGACAGAAGATGCATATAAAGGAATTATCTACTATAACTGTACCTGAACCAAAATCCCTACTTATTCAGCCATGGGATAAGAGCTCCGTTCCTGCTATTGAGGGAGCAATCCGCAAAAGTGATCTCGGGCTGAGTCCCGTGGTAGACGGCCAGGCCATAAGGTTGAATATACCTTCTCTCACAGAGGAACGTCGCAAGGAATTTGTAAAACTTCTTAAGCAAAAAAGCGAAGAGGCCAAGATTAAAATGCGTCGTGTACGTGAAGAGATCCTTGACAAGGTTCAGTCTATGGAACGCGCCCATGAGATACGAGAAGATGACAAGTTTAAAGCCAAAGAAGATTTGCAAAAATTGATCGATGATTATAATAAAAAAATAGGTGAGCTTGAAGCAAAAAAGGAAGCGGAGCTGATGAGTTAGAGTTTTATATTTGCTTTTTGACTATAAAAGTAGGACTATTGGGGTAGTTCTTTTAACTTAAATACTGCAGGTTTCTCTGTGACTAGGGAAGAGATTCAGGTGATCATTTCAAATAATTTAGCTGATGACAAAACGCTAGACGAATCTGCCATAGAATCCCAGAAGGAGATTTATTGTAAAATTGCTAAAAGTTTGACTTGGGAAGGGTGCGACATCAATCTTGTTGAAATTTGCATGGTTGTTATATGTGCAAAATGTGAGCTTTCTTTTTTTAATGGGCTTATCGGTGTAGCTGAACCTGGCCAAACGCGTATCGCAGCCATGGCCAATGGTGTTTTACCAAGGTTTATACCGGCATTCAGGAAATACGCGGAGGTGGTTAACTTCATTTTGTGTAATTTTGATAATTTAAATTGGAATACGATACCGTTTCGTCCGACTAAGGATGAGATTAAAAAAATGAAAGAGTATCTTGAACAGAAACTTGATGATTGGGAATCAGAGTTTCGATCAAGTGCTTCAATTACTATTTCTCCGAGAAACCTTATTTCTATGAACAGCGGATTGGATTTTTCATGCAGATTATTTATGGGTGACGAGGCATTTGCAGAATTTGTTAAACAAACAGCTTTTGCCAATACTGTAATCGAACAAACCTGTGTGTTTCTTGGATTGGGAACCCCACCAGAAGTTATGTAAAAACCACATTGGTGTGGTTTTTTTATTTTGTTACTGTTAGAATTATTGGAATATGTTAACTTTTATCATTTTTATCATAGTATTAGGCATTCTTGTTTTAGTGCATGAATTAGGCCATTTTGTGGTTGCCAAAAAATCAGGAATGAAGGTTGAAGAGTTTGGATTCGGGTTTCCACCCAGGCTTTTTGGATTTAAAAAAGGGGAGACAACCTATTCCATAAACTGGATTCCATTTGGTGGATTTGTAAAAGTGATGGGCGAAGACGGACAAAATCCAAATGATCCCAGAAGTTTTGCCGCAGCCAAAGCCAGTACTCGAGCGAACGTTCTAGTGGCAGGAGTTGTCATGAATGTTCTTTTGGCTGTTGTGTTGCTGTCTATAGCAAATGGTGTGGGTCTGAGGGTTGGTTTAATTGAGGGTGATTCAGCAATGCAAGCTGAAGATGTGCGGGTGCAAGTTATACAAGTTGCTCCTGGTAGTCCCGCAGAGCAGGCAGGCCTTAAGGTTCTTGACGAAATAATTGCTTTTTCTGAAAATGGCCACCGATTCGAATTAAAAACAGTCGAACAAGTTCAAGATGCCATTTTGGCGCATAAGGGCCGAGATGTTATTTTAGAGATTAAAAACGGTGATCAAATTAATACAAAGAATATCTACGTTAGATCTGATCCTCCGTTGGGCGAGGGCGCAGTCGGTATATCTTTGGCTAGTACGGGTGTGATTCGCTATCCTTGGTATAAGGCTCCATGGCACGGTATAATCGACACTGCCAATATAACTGCATATACCGCTGTTGGCTATGGTACAATAATAAAAAACTTAGTTACCAAGGGAAATCCGGGTATGGAATTGTCGGGACCTGTGGGCATCGCCGTAGTTACAGGCCAGGCGGCACGTATTGGATTCACTTATTTAATGCAGTTCACAGCGCTTATATCTGTTAACTTAGCTATATTAAATATTATTCCATTTCCAGCACTTGATGGTGGCAGGCTACTCTTTGTTGTTATTGAAAAATTGCGTCGCCGGCCTATTTCAAAAAAAGTAGAGGCTATTGTCAATTCAGTCGGATTTGCTTTACTCATAATGCTAATGATATACGTCACTACTAAGGATGTATTAAAATTTTTCTGATAAACTTGTCTAAAATTTATAAAACATGCCAGAACAGTTAGAAATTATTGATACCAAAAATGAGGGGGATGAGAGTATCCTGCGTTCGAGGTGGGATAAAAGTAGCGGTTTTTGGAAGAGTCCAGTTTTCAAGACAGAGAAGGAACACGCTTGCGCCAAGTGCGGTAATACTCTTCCGATTGGTAGCGCACTGCATAAGTCAGTTACTTTTGATGGTGTAAGGCCAACCCAGGATGATTTTAAAAATAGGATTGAATACTGGCATCCGCATGGTAGGTGTCCAAAATAATTTTAAGTATTAAGCATGAGATTATCTAAACTTTTTACAAAAACAACAAGAGAAAATCCCAAGGATGAAACAAGTGTTAACGCTAGGCTTTTAGAGAGAGCCGGTTTTGTGTATAAGAATTCAGCCGGTGTTTATACATACCTTCCTCTTGGTTGGAGGGTTATTCAAAAGATAAATAATATTATAAGAGAGGAAATGGATAGAGTCGGTGGATCGGAGTTATTGATGCCTGCCTTGGTTGAAAAAAAGTATTGGGATGCAACTGGACGATGGGACGTTGAAGTTGGATTCGAGGTAAAAGGTAAGGAAGAAGAAAAATCTAATTTTGTTTTGGGTTGGTCGCATGAAGACATGCTAACCGCAATTGTGTCTAGATATGTCAGTTCGTATAAGGATTTGCCTTTTGCACCATATCAAATACAGACTAAATTTCGTAATGAACCTCGGGCCAAATCAGGCCTTCTTCGAGGACGTGAGTTTATGATGAAGGATATGTATAGTTTTCATTCTTCTGAGGAAGATTTTTGGAAGTTCTATGAAGAAGTCAGAGGTGCATATCATAAGATTTTCCACCGTTGTGGACTTAAATCTATTTATACTCTTGCTGGCGGCGGTGTCTTTACTGCAAATACTACTAATGAATTTCAAGTCGTTTCTGAAGTTGGAGAAGATACTATTTATGTCTGCAGAGAATGTGAATATGCTGAAAATCTAGAGATCTCAAAATTAAAAGATGGAGATAATTGCCCGAAGTGTAAAGGGAAGGTGCAAGAATTTAAATCAATTGAAGTCGGCAATATATTTCCCTATGGTGATAAATACTCTAAGGCGGTAAATCTTAAATATGTTGATCAAGATGGAGCAAGTAAACATGTCATAACGGGTGCTTACGGCATAGGTATAGGTCGTTTGATGGGAACGGTTGTCGAAGTGCATAATGACGACAATGGCATTGTTTGGCCTGAATCCATAGCTCCGTTTCATGTGCACCTTGTTTCAATGGTTGGTAGTGAATCAGCTGCGGAAAAACTATACGAGAAGCTGTACCATGAGAGAGTTGACGTTTTGTATGATGATCGAACTGATAAAACTGCCGGAGAGAAGTTTGCCGATGCTGATTTGATTGGTTGTCCTGTCAGATTGGTGGTCAGTGAGAAGACCTTACAAAAAAAGAGTGTTGAAGTGAAAAGAAGAACTGAGAAAGAGGTCAAAATGGTAGGACTTGACGAACCTATTGCCAATTTGCTATAATTAGATTAGTACAAATAAAGCTATAATTAAAACACAAAAACGGGGCGGGCAAAAATATAAAAACCCGCGGAAAAGGCCTAAAAGCTTAAAACCCTAAAGAAACCGCCCCCTAGCAAAATGCCCAGAAATCATTGATTTGTTGGTATTTTGCTAGGACAATGTTCTGGCTTTCCTTTCGGTCAGACATCTCTTAGCTCGGCCACTCATGGACGGCTTAAAACGCTGGGGGCGGTGTTCCATGGCACTGCCCCATACTTTTTGTCGAGTTCAACTCGACTCCATTAAAAAGTCCCGAAACAGAGCTGGTTACAAAAATTTTTTCGTAGCGAAATCTTTGATTTTTGAACGAGACAAGGAAGATGATTAAAATCCCCGGAGACATAGTAGAGACTATTAGAGACTATATCGAGGAGATTTTATGAAATCTGACGTAGTCGCAGTCAAAAATCTGAGATTGCAGTAGAAGAAAGTTTTTGTAACCAGCTCAACGTACTAGTACCTTTTATACTTCGGGGCTGTTTACTGGAGTGCCTAACTTTATATCTGTTCTTTTTATAATCTTGACCCTGCGTAGTCTGATTCAAGTGGTTGAATCAGACTTGGCGGGGCCAGGCTAATACCTCCAGTATGGTCCCGTCTCTTTGACCTTCGGTGTGCTGCTTGCGCACAAGGGCGTGCGCATTACGCGGTGCGCTGAAGGTTCGGTTAGTAAAAAACCACGGCGGCTAGGTGCTCCTAGCGCCCTGTATTCCGCCGCAGTTCTATCAGGGCTGCGGCGGCCACCCGAAAGGATGGCCATGAGGATGATGTTTTTTTCGGGGGCAGGTCTGAAGAACCTGTAACCCTGAACGGCGGCGGCGTGGACGTCAACGCCGCCGACCCACTATACCCAGGATAATCCTGGGTTTTTGCTTTTTCGAGTCCAATTCCCCCCATCGGCTCCGTATGTGTGTTTTGCTGGTCGCGACGATGCGCTCCTCTAGCAAAACACACATAAATTCTCGAATTTATTAAAAAAAGTAGGGCCACACTGTCTTTTTGACCCGCTCCGCCGCTCCAGCGGCGACTTCGCTATTTCGTCTCACAAATTTAATTTTTGTTTGAGAAATATTATAACAAAAATTAGCCGATCAATTTGTTCGACGGAATGTCTAAAAAACAATGTTGCTCTGCTTTTTATGACTTACTCAACCCTGAGCCACGACGTAATCTGTCGGGGCGATTTTTATTGTTCAATAATGACAGGTGAAGACCATAGCGAGTATAAACGAGCGTATCATTCGGCGGAGGCAAACCTTTTCCCGAGTGCTCGCCAGGGAAAAGGGTTTGCGGAGCCGATGGTATAAAACTGTGTCGCTATGTAATTTTTTTTCTCTAGGTCTAGCGGGTCTTATTTCTTTTTGCTATCTTAACTGCATGATGTTCGATAAACTATTCAATTTCTGGTCCAAAGATATAGGTATAGATCTGGGTACTGCCAACACTCTAGTCTATGTTCGTGGCAAGGGTATAATAATTGACGAACCATCTATCGTAGCTATTAACCAAAAGACAGGGCAGGTCTTAGCAATAGGCCAGGAGGCTCGAAAGATGGTGGGCCGAACACCTGGTTATATAGTTGTTTCAAAGCCCTTGGTTGCTGGTGTTGTTTCTGACTTTGAAGTTACAGAACAGATGCTCAAATATTTTATAGATAGAGCTCAGGAAAAATCTTTTTCTCTAATACCAAGACCCAGAGTGGTAATAGGTATACCGGCTGGGGTTACTGAAGTTGAAAAGCGTGCTGTAGAAGATGCGGCTTATAATGCTGGAGCGAGGCAGGTGTTTCTTATCGAAGAACCTATGGCAGCGGCAATAGGTGCGAGACTGCCGGTTCAAGATGCAGCTGCTAACCTGATAATAGATATAGGCGGAGGCACCACAGATGTTGCCGTAATCTCCATGGGTGGTGTAGTTGCTTCTCGTTCATTAAGGATTGCCGGAGATAAACTTACAGCAGATATAACTCAGCACATGCGCGAAGAGCACAATGTCCTTATAGGTGATGCCACAGCGGATAATATAAAGCTTGCGATCGGTTCCGCTTATCCTCTGGATGAAGAATTGACAGTTCAGGTTCGCGGCAGGGATCTTCTTACAGGACTTCCTAAAGAGCTTACCATTACTTCAGAGGAAATACGCAAGGCAATGCATCGCTCGATACGCAGTATAGTTTTGGCCATAAGGGGTACTATCGAAGAGACTCCACCGGAGTTGATAGCAGATTTATTGAACCGCAGTATATTCCTTGCTGGTGGTGGAGCATTGCTAAGAGGATTCGCAGAACTCATAAGTCATGAGACTAAGCTTCCTGTCAAAGTAGTTGATGATCCTATGACTGCTGTGGTGCGAGGCTGCGGCATGGTTTTAGAACACCTTGATTCTTTGAAATCAGTTTTGGTTTGGACGGCAAAGGAGGCTTATATATGAGGACTGGTTTTTATAAAAAATATATTACGGTTTTCTTGTTTGTTTTAGTACTCTTTTTTGTAAATACTTATGCCACAAACGGCGCCATTTCAAACTTTCTTTATAAAATAACATTTGAATCTAACTCATTTTTTAGCGATAAATTATCAAAGTGGTCTTGGTTCGCAGATAGGTTTTTAGTTAGTGCTGACTCGGTAGAGAGGTTGTTGTATCTCGAGGAAGAAAATTCCAGACTGCGTGGAGAATTGGCAGAAGCAGATGGTATTAAAAAAGAGAACCAATTTTTAAGAAAACAGCTAGGGGTTGCAAGCCGTTCTGACGTTCTTCTCGAGGTTGTTAAAATTTTCAATATAGAGAGAAGCAATCTTGGGTCCACGGCTCTGATAGATAAGGGGATTAGCAACAAAATAAAAATCCGAATGCCAGTTGTTGCTCCAGGGAATGTATTAATAGGTTTAGTCGATGAAGTGTTTGGTGATTATTCCAGAATAATACTTTTGGATGATCCGAGAATAAAAATAAACGTGCGCACGCAAGAGTCCGGAATCTTGGCGGAGCTAAGAGGACTGTTAAAAAATTCTGCTAGTCTTGATCTTGTTTCTGCTGGTGATAAGGTCTCGGTTGGCGATAGTGTTGTTACCAGTGGTTTGGACGGTTTGGAAGAGTTTTTGTTTGTAGGTAAGGTTGTACGGGCTGAAGAGTCAAATTTAGGACTTTTCAAAGAGGTTTTAGTTGAACCAGAATTTGATCTAAGCTTGGGCTTAAGTGTCTTTGTGATTCTTAATTAAATATGTCTAAAGCAGGAATTTTTTTTGTTTCATGTTCCGTGATCTTTTTTATAGATAGGATGTTTGTTCATTTTTTTGAATGGCAGACATTTTTATTTCCCATTTCTGGTATTTTATTTATGCTCGAAGACAAAAATGGGGACGGAAATATAATACAGTTGGTAGCGGTGTCATTGGTTTTTGATTTTTTTTCAGGTTATAGTTTTGGGCTTACAACAATTGTGTTGTTGATTTCAGTTTTATCCGGGTTTTTTTTGAGGGGCATTTTTAATATAAATTCAAATTCGATAGTCAGCACTACTTTGCTGGTTTTATTACTGACCTTGATCTATGCTTTTATTTTATCCCTCATTTCTAGCCCCAAGGTGCTAATGTTTCAGATAATAACTATTTTGATAGAGGTAGTGTGCGTATTAATCTCTTTTAAGTTTTTATCTAGTATAATTAAACATAATGATTTCAGAAAAATATAGAATCAAACGTTTTGAAAATGAAGAAATCAGACCCGAAGAAACCTTATTTGATAGTCTGAGCCTTCATCCTATATTGGAGTTACCTATTGGACGCCAGGTTTTTAATTTTTTTTATATCAGTGTTATTTTAATCATTGGATTTTTATTTTTAAAATCTTTTCAGTTGCAAATTATAGATGGTGAAAATTATGCCTTAATAGCTAAAAAAAACAGTTCCTTAAGTTACAGCCTTACGCCTTTGCGGGGTATAATATTTGACCGTAACGGTGTGCCAATGGTTGAGAACGTTCCCGTTTTTGATGTTGTAGTGGCCAATAAACAACTTCCTAATTCTTTGGTCGATAAAGAGTTGTTAATTAAGCGACTTTCCGAAAGTCTTGAGTTAGGTGTATCTGAATTGACTAATCTTTTTGAAGAAAATAAAGACATAGGTGTTTCTGTTGTAGCGCGTGATATCTCAAAAGAAAAGATTGCGAGTCTGAAGGCAGCCTCTCTTAAGGGCGTTTATGTTGTAGCGAATGCACGTAGAAATTATCCAGCTGGTCCGGCATCTGCTCATTTGATTGGTTACACGGCTCAGGTGAGTCGTGATGATTTAGAAAAAGATCCATTCTTTCTTATAAATGATCGTGTCGGTCGCTTGGGACTAGAGGCTCAATATGAACTTGAATTACGAGGTGAACACAGATTTATAGATTTTCTTAATGAGGAATCTGGGGTTGATTCAGGAGAAGATTCATACGCAGGTAATGTTTTGATGACTTATATAGACCTTCCTGTGCAAAAAAAACTCTATGAGTCTATGGTTTCTGTTTTCGCTGCAGGTGGAGTAAGGAGGGGGGCTGCCATAATCCAGAATCCCAAAAATGGAGAGGTCTTGGCTTTAGTCAGTCTACCCTCTTTTGATAGTAATATTTTTGAAAGTTCTTTTTTACCGGATAATTCTAAGAAAATTGAGGGGATACTCAAAAACACAGACAGGCCACTCTTAAATCGGGCAGTTTCTGGGCGCTATAGTCCTGGTTCAACCATTAAGCCTTTTTTTGCTTTGGCAGGTTTGAAGGAGGGAATAATAGACGAATCAACTATAATATTTGCTGATGGCGGAATAAGTATAAGAAGTGATGTTGATCCTAATTTTTTCTATACATTTAGAGATTGGAAAGTTCACGGTTGGACGGATATTAAAAAAGCTATTGCTGATTCAGTAGACGTCTATTTTTATGCTCTTGGTGGTGGATATGGTCCGATAAAAGAAGGCTTAGGGATAGACAGGATAGAGTCATATTTGAAAGGTGCGTTGGCAGACCAAATTACAGGAATTGATTTGCCGGGAGAGATACGTGGTTTTGTTCCGTCTAAGAAGTGGAAAAAAGAAGAAAAGGGTGAGTCCTGGTACATCGGTGATACTTATAATATCTCAATAGGTCAGGGAGACTTGGGGCTAACCTTGGCTTGGATTAATGGTTATATTGGAGCTGTGGCAAATGGAGGCCATATTATGAAGCCAATAATAGCCAGTGAGGTAAAAAACAGCAACGGAGAAGTTAAGCAAAAATTTGAGTCTGAAATAAAAAGTGAACTTCCGTTTGGAGCCTACGAGATTGATTTAGTTAGGGCTGGTATGCGCCAAACGGTTACGTCTGGGACTGCTTCGCTTCTTAGGGGTATTCCGATTCCGCTTGCTGCCAAAACCGGAACTGCTCAGATTTCAGGTCGAGGGCTAAACTCCCTACTTACTGTTTTTGGGCCCTTTGATAACCCCGAAATTTCTATGACTATATTGGTCGAAAGTATAAACGAGAGCCAGGGCTTAGCGATAAGGGTTGCAAATGATTTTTTTTCATGGTATTATGGAGATTACTTAAGTATGCAATAAATGGGTTATCCACAAAGTCGAGGGATGACTTTTTTGTTTGTGATATAATTTTTATTTCATGTCTACACAATACTTTAGTCCCGAGGGACTGGAAAAATTAAAGAGCGAACTAGAAGAAAGACGAGGTCAGGTTAGAGCAGAAATATCCGCTAAGATTTTGGCCGCCAAGGAACTTGGTGATCTTTCCGAAAATGCTGAATATACAGAGGCAAAAGAGATGCAAAGCTTTAATGAGGGTCGCCTAGTCGAGTTGGAGGATATGATAAAAAATGCAGTCATTATAGGACCCCACCAGAAACTTGAAGCGGTTGTTGTTGGATCAAGCGTAATAGTAGCATCAGATAAGCATGGTGAGCAGAAGTTTACTATTGTGGGTGCCAGCGAATCAAACCCTTCAAAAGGTTTCATATCCAACGAATCACCATTAGGTCTTGCTTTTTTGGGTCGTAAACAAAGTGAAGAAGTGGACGTAAGAACGCCTGGTGGTACAGTTAAGTATAAGATTTTGGAGATAGGTTAAAATTGAGGCCACCTTCATTGCTGGAATGTTCAATATATAAAAACAGGCTTGTGCCTGTTTTTATATATTGACTTAAGGGAAAATAAGATATATAAATTTGATTAATACCATTGTTGTTTTAAAAAACATGAGGAAATATGTGGGCTACAGGAACAGCGAAGGATGGGCCAATGCAAAGACTTAACATTTCCTTGGATCCGCAGAAAACTGGTAAGGATGCCACAAGTTTAGAAAATGGTCTAAGGCGCATGATAGTGGGCCAGGATGAGGCAATTCGACAAATTGTTGACGTTTACCAGACGTATCTTACTGGTTTGAATGCTCCTTACAGACCGATTGGTAATTTCTTATTCCTTGGCCCCACTGGTTCTGGCAAGACTCGTATTGTTGAGGCTACGGCTGATGTATTACTCAAAAATCCACGTGCGGTTATTAAGATCGATTGTGGTGAATTCCAGCACAGTCATGAGATCGCTAAGTTAATCGGTTCGCCTCCCGGATATCTTGGGCATCGTGAAACTCATCCACTACTTTCTCAGGAAGTTCTAAACCAATTCCACACTGAAACAACTAAGATCAGTTTTATCTTGTTTGACGAAATTGAGAAAGCATCCGATTCTCTTTGGAACCTACTGCTTGGTATTCTAGATAAGGGCATATTGACGTTGGGAGACAACCGCAAGGTGAACTTTTCTAGAGCAATGATTTTTATGACCAGCAATCTTGGTGCAAATGAAATGAGCAAGATCATCTCTCCTGGAATTGGCTTTGGCGCAGGTATTACCAATAAACAAAAAGCTGATATTATAGATGATAAGTTATCTCTCAAGTTGAATCGTAGTGGTATGCAAGCTGCTCGTCGCAAGTTTACTCCAGAATTTATGAATAGGTTGGATAAGATTGTAACCTTTCAACCGCTGGGCGTCGAGCAATTACAGAAAATATTAGAAATTGAATTGAATATGGTGCAGCAGCGTATATTCAATTCTTCGGTAGAGCTTGCATTTGTATTCACTTTATCTGATAAAGTTAAAGATTTTTTGATTAAAGAGGGTACTGATATAAAATATGGCGCTCGTCACCTGAAACGTGCTATTGAGCGCTTACTTGTGCAGCCTATGTCTAACCTGATAGCTAGCGGTCAGGTCAGGGGCGGTGATTGGATCCGTGTGGATTTTGATGAGGAAAATAAAACGTTGACTTTTACTCGCGAAGCTGAGGGATTGCCAGTCCAAGATATGGCTAAATTGGTCGACACTTCTGTCCTTCTTCCTGTATTGGGTTTGTCTAAGGCACCCATTGAGCCAGCCCGAACACAGACGGCAAGATCAAGTAAGAGAAGCTAAGAGTATAACCATCCAGCAGGGGTGGTTTTTTAATACAGGTTTGGTAGAATTCACCCAGTTAAATTGCTTTGCACCGGTTTTACCAGATTTGATTGGGTGAACCCCGTCAAATAATTTTAAATTTATCCATATGTTTTATTATGTTTATGTGCTACAATCAAAAAAAGATAGTAAATTTTATACTGGTTATACCAAAAATTTAAAATTAAGATTTGAGCATCATCAGGCTGGACTCGTAGACTCAACAAAGGAAAGGCGCCCTCTGGTATTGGTTTATTTTGAGGGTTGTAAGAACCAGCAAGATGCTACTCACCGTGAAAAGTATCTTAAGACTTTTTATGGCAAAATGTTTCTAAAAAATAGGCTCAAATCTTATTTGACAGGGTGAATGTCCTTAGAAGATATACGCAAGGCGCGTTTAGAAAAACTTAATAAATTACGCAAGACAGGTGTTGACCCATATCCGGCTCAGTCTTCACGTACCCATAGTATAGAGCAAGCTCTGAGCAATTTTGATAAACTTGTAAAAGATAAGACCGAGTTAGTTTTGGCTGGCCGTATAATGGCCAAGCGTGAACAGGGTGGTTTAGCCTTTTTGGATATAGACGATGGTTCTTCTAAGGTTCAATTGCTTTTCAAAAAAGATGATCTTGGTGAAAATGTTTTTAATACACTCTCAGAAACAATTGATATTGGTGATTTCATCGAGACGAAGGGTGTTTTGTTTGTGACCAAAAGAGGAGAAAAGACACTAGAAGCCAACAGTTATAAAATCTTGACCAAATCCCTTCTTCCATTACCCGAAAAATGGCATGGACTTCAGGATGTTGAAGAAAGGTACCGTAGAAGATATTTGGATTTAGTAATGAATCCTGAAGTTAAAAAAGTATTTTTGATACGAAGCAAGATAATAGAAGCCATTAGAAAGTTTCTTATAGAAAGGGGTTATATCGAGGTTCAAACTCCTATTCTGCAACCCATATATGGTGGGGGTTCAGCTAGGCCGTTTGTTTCAAAATTAAATACTCTTGACATTCAGGTGTACATGAGAATATCAAATGAGCTATATCTAAAGAGGCTTGTTGTTGGTGGATTTGAAAAAATATTCGAATTTTCTACGGATTTTCGTAATGAAGGCATAGATAAAAGCCACAATCCAGAGTTTACATTGTTTGAAGCAATGACTGCTTACGAAGATTATAATTTTGGCATGAATATCATAGAGGACATAACGGAGTATGTCGTTAAGGAAATTACTGGAGGAACCAAAATAAATTATCAGGATACAAATTTGGATTTTAAAAAGCCCTGGTCTAGGATTAGTATGAGAGAGGCTATTAAAAAATATGCTGGTTTAGATATAGAAGAATCAAGCGATAAAGATTTAAAGGAATTTTTAAAAAACAATAAAATAGAAATTAAAGGTGATTATACTAGGGGTAATGCCGTAATGGCAATTTCAGAGGAATTCTGCGAGAAAAATTTTGTCCAGCCAACGATTCTCTATGATTATCCTGCAGAAACCTCCCCGTTGGCCAAACAAAGCTTTTCGAACCAGAAATATGTTGAACGCTTTGAGCAGTACGCTTTTGGTATGGAAATCGGCAATAATTATTCAGAACTAAATAACCCCGAGATTTTGAAAAAAAACTGGGAAGAGCAGGAAAGGGCTTTGAAGATGGGCGACGAGGAAGCTCAGCGTATGGACGAGGATTTTATTAATGCTTTAGAAATTGGAATGCCTCCAACATGCGGCATTGCTATAAGTATAGATAGGTTGACCATGATGCTTACCAATCAGCGTTCGATTAGAGATGTTATATTATTTCCATTTATGAAACCTAGGTCAGATAAATAAAAAACCAGGAGTTACCCTGGCTAAGCACCCCACAATTGAGGCCGTTCTTTCCACTTTTTGTATATAACACCAATTGTACTAATGGGTCCTAATGCAATTATTACAACAGGTGTTGAGATCGCTGCTGGTAAGCCGATTAGATCAATCAAATGTGTGAAAATTCTGAAATCCCAAAATCTTAATTTTGCGGCTATTAAACCACAAATAAGCCAGATCAATACCGTTAACCAATGCCGCTGTATTATTAGAATAAAATATTCTTCTGGTGACATGCCTAGCCCGTATAATCAAAAGCTCTGTTGATACTATAATTAAATAAATAATTTTTGTCAATAAATATGCTAGACATTAAATTTATTCGTGAAAATATAGAAGTAGTGAAAGAAGCTGTTCGAAACAAGAACAGCAAAGTTGATGTTGATACCGTCTTGGTTTTGGATGAAAGACGACGTACTCTACTTCAGGAACTGGAGGCAAAAAGAGCAAGACAAAATGCTGGTTCAAAAGGAGGTCAAAAAACACCTGCTGAGATAGAGGAGTTGAAGAAACTTAAAAATGAGGCAGGTTTGTTAGAAGATGATTTTAAAAAAGCTGACTTAGAATTTGAAGCAGAATTAGCTCGTCTTCCAAATATCCCTTCAGCGGATACTCCAATTGGAAGGGACGAGACTGAAAACAAGGTTATTCGCGAAGTGGGTAAGCGCACGGTTTTGGAGTTTAAGCCCAAAGAGCATTGGGAACTGGGTAAGGAACTTGATCTTATCGATACCGAGATTGCTGCTGACGTGAGTGGTGCTAGGTTTGCTTATTTAAAGGGACCACTGGTTTTGATGCAGTTTGCTCTGATTCAATTAGTAATGTCTGTTGTTACAAACGAAGCTACTCTTAAAAAAATAATCAAAAAATTTGGTCTAAAAATTCAGCCCAAGCCATTTATTCCAATTATTCCTCCGGTTATGATAAGGCCAGATGTAATGCAGAGAATGGCTCGTCTCGAGCCCAAGGAAGAGAGATACAATATTCCGAGTGATAATCTTTATCTGGTTGGTAGCGCTGAGCATACGCTTGGACCTTTGCATATGGATAAGATTTTTGTCCAAAAAGATTTGCCAGTTAGGTATATTGGTTATTCGACTGCCTTCAGGCGAGAGGCTGGATCTTACGGTAAGGATACCAAGGGTATTCTGCGTTTACATCAGTTTGATAAGGTAGAGATGGAATCCTTTTGTCTGTCTGACAATTCAACCGAAGAACAGAATCTTTTTGTGGCAATCCAGGAATATATTATGCAATCCTTAGAGATACCGTACCGCGTTGTTCAAATTTGTACTGGAGATATGGGAGGACCTGATTCTCGTCAGATCGATATAGAATGCTGGATGCCAGGCCAGGGACAATACAGGGAGACGCACACTGCCGATCTTATGACCGACTACCAGTCTCGTCGCCTAAATACTAGGGTCAGAAGGGGAGACAAAACAGAATTTGTTCACATGAATGACGCAACAGCCATTGCTATTGGGCGGACTCTCATAGCGATAATGGAGAACTACCAGACTAAAAAAGGAACCATCAAGGTTCCCAAGATTTTGCAGAAATATGTAGGTATAAAGGAAATTGATGGAAGTTTCTAAAAATAGCTACAAAACTTGGGTGGAGGTGGACAAGGAGGCGCTAACTGAAAACGCTAGAATTGTGCGTGGGTTGCTGGGGACCAACACTAGGCTTATGGCGGTTGTGAAGTCAAATGCTTATGGCCATGGCCTAATAGAAACTGCAAAGATATTTTCAAAAAAATCTGCCAATTGGTTAGGTGTAGATAATGTGGACGAAGCAATTTGCTTACGTAAAGTTGGTGTTAAGGTGCCGATAATGGTTTTGGGTTATACCTCGTCTGAGATGATCAAGACATCAAACAAATATAACCTGAGATTTACAGTTTATGAATCTGGTATAATTGACGATTTTTCAAAAATCAGAAGCAAAAAATCCAAAATTCCTAAGTTTCATATTAAAATAGATACGGGTATGTCGCGTCAAGGGGTTACTATTGACGATTTACCCAATTTTTTAAAATCTATTCCCAAAAATTTTGATATTGAAGGTGTTTTAAGCCATCTCGCCAATGCTGACAATTTGAGTGACCGTACTTTTCCAGACTTCCAGTTGGGCGAATTCAATAGGGCTTTGATTATGTTTAAAGATTGCGGATTTAAACCAAAGATAAAACACATTAGTGCCACCACGGGACTTCTTACTTTACCCCAGGAAAATCAATTGGATATGGTAAGGGTTGGGATAGCTCTTTATGGTTTGTGGCCTTCACCTGAGTTTAGAGAAAAATTTAATTCACCAGGCCATGGTTTAGGTATAGTTCCTGCGTTGTCTTGGAAAACAAGAATTGCCCAGATTAAAAAAATAAAAGCTGGTACGTCTGTCGGGTATGGTGTTACAGAAAAAGTAGATAAAGACAGTGTGATTGCGGTTTTGCCAGTGGGTTATTATGATGGTTATTTTCGTAAACTATCATCTGCGGCTGAAGTACTTGTTGGTGGTAAACGCTGTAAAATACTTGGTAGAATATCTATGAATTTATCTGTGGTTGATATTTCGGTAGCTAAAAATCCTAGAGTTTTGGATGAGGTTGTATTGATTGG
>DATDXQ010000014.1:0-12765 GCA_036517175.1 Minisyncoccota bacterium | reverse complement strand
CCTATCTTGTCTGCTGACCAGAGTAATCTTTGTTCTGTTAATACCATCCTCAAGCTGTTTTACTTTCAGTTGTAATTTTTCCTGACTTTGAATCAGAACTACATCGCCTTTTGATATAGCCAAACGCTTTTCGTTGCGTTTAATTGCTAGCTTTACCAGCTTCTTTTCTGTTGCTAAAGCAGAAGCTATCATGTCAGTAATGTATTTCAATTCCCAATAAGCTACATTTCCGATAAGAGATTCTTCGTTATGCCCGAATATCAAATAAACTTTTCCCTTATATTCAGGAATTAAATCATTGGGGCTATCCACGACTTCACTTGCCGGCTTGTAAGAAACCTTCCGCAAGCCAGTCATAATATTGACGACTAACTCTGCTGCGGTTTCATAGATAACTTCATTATCCGGTGATTCCGCAAGAATTCTTTCTGCATCTCCAGAATAATGTTCAGATAAAACTTTTGGATTTATGTTCTGTCCAGCAACAAATGCCTTCAATATATGAAGTTCGGAACCAACAGCTTTCCTGAACTCAACATTCAGAAGATTAGTTATGAAAACTGCGTCAACTTTTTTCTTGTCGGCATAAGCCAACGCCAAACGCAAAGGATTCTGTTCAATCAAAGGATTGTATACTGTGCCAAAATTAGCCCCATTTATAAGAATAAAGTTCCAGTTATTGCCAACATTAACAGTGAACGGTTGACTCAAACTTGAACTTGGAAACTTGAAGGCCTCATCCTTTTTAGTAGTACCCTCAACAGTCAATCTACCCAAACCCTTAACTAAGGTTGTTTCTCCAATGTGCCTATCTACACTCACCACACCCTTTAACCACCTAATCTTGTCTTGTATAAGTTTGAGCGGGATGTGAGGATTATATTCACCAAATGACTCAGCTGATATGCCATGCTTTACTGCTTCCCGCAAATTATCAAGAACGGCCTGAGTCCAAATTATTTTTTCAATCTGGGCAGAAAGCCATTCTCTAGTTAATAAGGTAACCTGATCCGGAAATGCCGCCTTGATCAAGGCGAGTAACTTATGTTCTCCCAAACTAACCAATTCGCCAGCAGCTATAAGTTCTGCCAATTTCTGATCAGGTGTCTGACGCCTTACCCTTTCTAATTGATTTTGAGCCTCAACAACATCTCCCTTATTAAGACTTATGCCCTCGCCTTTTGCCAAGTTTCTCAATTGTCTCTCCTTGAATTCTGGAAACTCTTCAAAAATCTTAGACCATTTCATATTGTCGTCTGCTAATAAAATCAATAACCTAGTCTTCTTACTCGGCTCTAATCTCGTGAAGGCATACCTCTTAGATACGTTGGATCCCCGAACCAAATCTAAATGATATATTTTATGCCTAATAGCAGCCCAACTTCTTTTTTTGACTTTTACTATGAGTTGATCTTTCTTTATTAATTTTGCAAATTTATCTCTATCACCATTGGATTCAGCCCATATTTTTTTGAGCTGCGCTTCTTCTTCAGGAGTCCATTTTTTACTATCCACAAAATCTCCATTGTTAATGTTCAAAATCTGCTTTTAATATAGCAATCAAAAACTAATTTGCAATTGTTGACAAATACAAAAACCGCCGTACGGCGGTTTTTGTATTCTTTATAAAATTATTTTGAGAAACGATGCCACAGCCTGTTAGCGCTCTCTCCTTCGCGATCTACAAGCGGGCTTGTCCGCCGCAGCTCGCCGGCGAGCGAAGGCGGGGACGCCAGGACTCGAACCTGGATACCTGGTTTTGGAGACCAGAGTCCTACCGTTGAACGACATCCCCAAATATCTCACGTCCTATGCGGTTAGTTTAACTTCCTTGAAAGGTTGATGCTTACGACAAACCTTACAAAACTTCTTATACTCGATCTTGCGCGTTACCAACTTTTTATTCTTGGTCGTAAAATAAACCCCCTTCATACAAGTCTTACACTTTAATTTTATTAAACTTTCTTGGGACATAGAAACAAAAAGTAGAAGGTAGAAAGTAGTAAGTAGAATTTAATTCTATTTTCTATTTTCTAGATTCTATTTTCTACAAAACTGGAGCCGTTGGTCGGGATTGAACCGACGACCTACTCCTTACCATGGAGTTGCTCTACCACTGAGCTACAACGGCAATGATAAGTTTCAATCCTTTATATCTTTTAATTTATACAATTCTTCGTAAATCTTCTTAATATACTTCATGCAGTTTAAAATTTTAAACATCCACCAAAGACAAATCACCCAAGCTGTAACACTAATAGATATAGCGATAACCAGTATAATCAGGAGTTGTCTTGTGTTAACCATTTTTTAACCTCTGTGGGGGCGGTAGGATTGTCCCACAACTCGCTCGGCCTTCCGGCCTCGCGGTCGCGGGCCGCTGCTCGCGATTCGGCTTGCCAAATGCTCGCCGAATATCGCTCCGCCCTGCAAATCCTATACGCAAGCCAATAAATTGGCTTGCTCGCTGTGGGGGCGGTAGGATTTGCACCTACGTAGGCACAAGGCCAGTAGATTTACAGTCTACCCTCGTTGACTGCTTGAGTACACCCCCTATTTATTGACTAGCTTTTTACTGTTTTTAACAGAACTGATTAACGTATGAACAATTATTGCAATTCCTACACAAACAACTATTAGCAATAAACCTTCTGGTAAAAATTTCGGAGAATCAGCAAAAGGATTAATGCTTAGATGCCTCCATAGATATTCCCCAAAACTACAACTCCAAGATGAATGACTACCCCACAAGTTATTCCATGTGCACATTCCCCCATATCTTACATATTCTGCCTTAGCATTAATAACCTGGTATACAAAAAATATTATAGAAAAAACTGTAACAATAACAACCGCGTATTCAACTAATTTAATAAAAAAATTGCGTAAAGTTTTCATAAAAAATTAACTTCTATATTCTGCTCACAGAGCCGATGGTCGGGCTCGAACCGACGACCTGCTGTTTACAAAACAGCTGCTCTACCGCTGAGCTACATCGGCACTTCTTCGCCTGGATACACATCCAAGCTTCGAAGCACAAGCACCCATATAATAAAGATCACTTGCCCTTCCGAAGCTCAAATGTAGTTTGAGCGCAGGAGGGAGCTACATCGGCATCTTTTCAATCTTTTTTAAAACCCTGCCCAGCTTCACCCTCGTTGTCTCGTCATCAGGCACAAGCTCCAAAACCTTTTTGAAAGACTCTGCCGCATCCACCAACTCACCGGTCCTCATATATATATTACCCAGCCTTTTATAAAGACGGTGGTCCTTTGGATTTTTAGCTATCTCAATTATAATTCTATGCTCCTCTTCTTTCCAATCCTTTTCCTGGACAACTGGAGTTGCACTTTTCACAATAGCCTCTTGATTTATAACTTCGCTAGAGATAGAGATGCTGTTTTCATGTCTAGTAACAGACTGTCGAATTTTGTTAATTAGATTGTTCGTTGCCGAATCTATCTTTAGAGAAACCAGTCTGAACCTGCGCAATAATTTTTCAAACTCGGCCAAAAAATTAATTCTATATTCCCTCAGCTTTTCTATCTTTATCTTATCTGCCAAACCAGGGAACATCTCCTGCCAAAAATTTTCTTGTCCGGGTACGGCATTGTCGATTATATCCGGACTCAGTTTTTTTAAATAAACAAACTTACGGCTTATCAAAATAGCCGTAGTCACAACAGAGCCCACAAAAATTCCTAGAGGTATGAGTAAGAACAAATTCTGAAACACTTAACACCGAACTATTAGCGTGCCGTGTTAAGCATTAGTTTAGAGTTGCAACCTGCAAAACTTACCTATTTTAATATTCTCACCAAGCTTTGCGATATATTGATTAATGAATTCTTCAATAGTTAAGCTCTGGTCTCTTATATAAGCCTGCCCAAGAAGCTCCTGAACATCTTGCGGATCCATCGCTGCTACATGCATTGCAACCTCTCTAGAAAGTTCTATAAACATAGGATTGCGAGCCACAAAATCTGTCTCACACAAAATCTCCAATATCACACCTATTTTTTTGTTTGAATGCACATAAGCCTCGACTATCCCCTGACCAGTACTGCGAGTGGATTTTTTTTCAGCAACAGCAGCCCCTCTTTCCTTCAAAATACCAAGGGCTTTAGACTTATCTCCGCCGGCTTCATCAAGTGCCTTCTTTATTTCATTAAACGAAAAATTGGTCGCTTCTCTAATTTCTTTTATTGTATCGAGGTCTGACATTAAAAAAACGAAACCACAGACAATAGACTACCGTGGTCCGCGAGAAGATATCCTCGCCCCACCATCGTCAAATTGACTACTGGCTATCGGCAGTTACACCATTTTTTATTGCCTCAAGTATTAATTCAACTGATCTCTTTGAATTATCGTTGGCCGCTATTGGATAATCTATCGTCTTGGGGTCGCTGTCTGTATTTACAATCCCAACTACTTTTATTCCAACTCTCTTAGCTTCATGAACCGGCAGTTGACTCTCCTTTAATGAACTTATGAATATCACGTCAGGCACCCTTGTTAGTTTGCGTATACCATCGAATCTAGATCTCAAGGAGTCGATCTCTCTTTCTTTTAATATCTTCTCTTTTTTAGTAAAACCCTCGAATTCTCCAGAGACCTGCTTCTTCTCAAGTTCCTCCAAATACTTAACTCTACTGATTATTGTTTTAAAATTAGTAAGAGTGCCTCCAAGCCAACGATTAACAACATAAGGCATGCCCAGCGCCTCAGCCGTACCCCTGACTGAATCTACGGATTGTTTGGTCGTACCCACAAACAAAACCAGCTTTCCATCAGCTATTGATTTCTTGATAAAATCCACCGCCTTGATCAATGAGTCTGTTGTTTTAATCAAATCAAGGATATAAATATTATCCTTCAGCGTGTAAACAAATGGCTTCATATTCGGATGAAAAACATTCTTCTTCCGCCCAAAATGCATTCCAGCCTTTACCATATCCTCATACGCCGGCATAAATTTTTGCATGTTTAAATCTTGCATAATGATCAGAATAATAACAAAAACCCCTACAGTTTGCAACAGCGGCGCCAATACTTGTATTTTTTTGGGTTTCTAGTACAATAAAACTAATGAAAAAAGACATACACCCAACATACCACAACAAGGCTGACATTCATTGTGCCTGCGGCAATAAGTGGATCACCGGCTCAACCATGCCGGAGCTTGGTGTTGAAATATGTAATAATTGCCACCCATTTTATACAGGCAAGGAAAAAATGCTTGATGCCCGCGGACGAGTAGATAAATTCAACAAGAGACTGACCAAATCTGAAGAAACAATCAAAGGCAAAGTCGCCAAGAAACCCAGAAGCAAAAAAACCAAATAACTGGGGGACAAATCCTAAATGGCAACTTCGGAAGACCTCACAAAAGAACTTGAAACTATACAAAAACAACTCAGCGATCCTGAGTTTGTTTTAGACTACAAAAGAGTCGCTGAGGCTTCCAAACGCTACGCTGAAATAGAAAGAACACTTAATGGAGAGACTCTCTCCATGCAAGGACGATCAGGCAGATCAGAAGCCATAGTTGAAATCAGGGGTGGAACCGGCGGTGAGGAAGCAGCACTTTTCGCAACCAGACTTTTTGAAATGTACAAAAAATATGCCGTGACTCAGGGTTGGCATTTGGACGTCCTCGATTTTAACCAAACAACATTGGGAGGCTACAAGAACATAGTCTTTGATATTGGTGGCAGTGGAGTATATGATAAAATGAAATATGAGTCGGGAGTTCACAGAGTACAACGCATACCTGAAACTGAAAAAAGTGGCAGGGTTCACACATCTACGGCCACAGTTGCAGTACTACCCAAGGTCAAAGAAACTGACGTTGAAATAAGACCGGAGGACATTGATATATCATTTTATCGCTCAGGAGGTCCTGGTGGCCAAAATGTAAACAAAGTATCCACCGCAGTAAGATTGGTACACAAACCTTCGGGAATAATGGTAAGCTCACAAAAAGAACGATCACAGGTACGCAACAAGGAAAGTGCCATGGAAATACTTCGAGCCAAACTTTTTGAAATTAAACAGCAGGAAGAAACTGGAGCGATTACAGAGGAACGTCGCAAACAAATAGGATCAGGGGAACGCTCCGAAAAAATCCGCACTTACAACTTTCCCCAAGACAGGATAACCGATCATCGCATCAAAAAAAGCTGGAGTAATATTAGTAAGATATTAGATGGAAACATGGAACCTATATTCGAAGCTCTAAGCAATGAAAAATCTCAACAATAAAAAAGGCCCAGAAGAATCAAACATCTTAACTAACGGCCCTGTTTTTGAGTTTGGACCAGGCTGGGGAGACAAGACCAAGCAATGGATAAGAAAATATATCCTCGCAGCAGACTGCAGTCTATGCCGCAACACGCGCTATGTCTTCGTGGCCGCAATCATAATAATAATTGCGGTCTGGCCTCAATTCAAAAAAATGGCCGACCAGCAACGCAGTCAGTACATTGATCAACTAAACATATCAGATACAGTTAAGCAGGGTGATGGAAAAATAAAAGTATCCAGACGTATTCTCGCCAACTTCCTATCTTCCTGGCCAGACCCTGAACTTTCCAAGGCTCAGATGGTTTTTATAGAAACGCTGTTAAGCAAGGAGATACCAGATTACAAATTCGAAAAAGACTCAACAATTGGACTGCCTGCCGAACTCATTAAGTCCACCATCCTTAAATCCAAGTCTCTCTCCCCTACCCAGATTCAATACTGGAATGATGCTGCCAAAAATGTTAGTTTCTAAATAAAAATTCCCGCTGTTGCGGGACTTTTTATTTCTCGGGAGTCGGTTCACTTGCAGGTTCTTCACCTTCTGCGGCTTCTTCCTCAGGCTTCTCCTTTTTAATTACCTCAACATCCTCCACACCAGTTGTTGGTGTTTCGAGTTGAGCCTTGAGTTCGTCCTCTGATATTGGCTCCTGTACCAAAACTACAATAGATTCCAGATCAGTTTTAACGGTCAGTTTTTTGGAAATCGGCAAGTCTTTTACTAATATGTGGTTTCCAAAATTATTAAGTGAAGTAAGGTCAACATCAATAGAATGCGGCAGATCTTGTGGAAATCCTTCCACTTTAATTTCTGAAATATTTTTGATAAGAATACCACCCATATTTTTGACAACTGGGGGTTCACCAATAAAGTTCAGCTCGATATCGGCATCAATCTTCTCGTCCAATCTTACCTTGTAGAAATCAGCGTGAAGAATGATATCACTTATCGGATCCCGCATAACGTCATGGATAATGGTCGGGTGATCTGTGTCGCCTATTTTAACGTAAACAATTGTGGATTCTCCGGCCTCTGTGTACACTCTCTCAAAATCCTTAGCTGGAACCTGTATTGAAACAGACCCAAAACCATGTCCATAAACAACAGCCGGAATCAAACCAGCCCCTCTCAAGGACTTAACCTTCCTGCCCAGGACATCTCTAGGCTCAGCTTGTATGAAAACCTTATCCATATATTAGCAGAAAGCTTAACACGGAGGATTAATAATTTCAAGTATTACTTATGGGATAGGCCTATCCCTTGCCTATTATCCTTTGTGTATTTATGATTAACCAATGAATTTTAGGATTCTTACAAAAGACCCAACATCCAAAGCAAGGACAGGTATAATAGATACGCCACACGGCCACATACAAACACCAGCGTTTTTACCTATCGGCACAAAAGCCACTGTTAAATCAATCCGAAACGATGAACTTAAGGACTGGGGAGCAGAGATAATTCTTGCGAACACCTACCACTTGTGGATCCAGCCAGGCGATGAATTAATAGCACGGTCAGGTGGCCTACATAAATTCATGCATTGGGACAAACCAATATTTACGGATAGTGGCGGTTTTCAGATTTTCTCACTTGGAGAAAAATTATCCAAAAAAACTGACTTTGAAAATGATGCACCCGTACCATTCAACGTAAAAATCAAAGAGGAGGGGGTGTTCTTCCAATCGGGCGCAAGTGGCAACAGTATGGAGTTAACACCTGAAAAATCTGTTCATATACAGAATAATTTGGGTAGCGACATATCGGTTGTACTCGATGAATTCACCGGCGACTTAGACAATTACGAAAAGGTATCTCAAACCGTAGAACGCACAACTCGTTGGGCAACAAGAGCAAGGGAAGAATTCAAAAAATTAAAATCAACAAACTCGCTTCTAAATCCTGGACAGATCCAGCTTGGGATAGTTCAGGGAGCCAACTTCGAAGATCTTCGTCAAAAATCAGCTCAAGAAATACGAGCCATCAATTTTGAGGCCTACTGCATAGGCGGTGTTGCAGTCGGCGGTGAAACCCAAGAAAAGATGATAGAAGCTGTTGACGCTTCGATACCTCACCTGGAAGAAAATAAGTTCCGACACCTTCTCGGAGTTGGCACGCCTGAAAATATTATTCAAGCAGTAGCTCATGGCTGTGACACTTTTGACTGTGTTATCCCAACTCGAGAGGCCAGACATGGCAGAGCCTATGTTGACATTGTTGGTGGTTATACCACAATGAACATCCTAGCATCCGAAAACAAAGAAAACTTTGACCCGCTTGATGCCAAGTGCTCCTGCTATGGCTGCCAAAACCACTCCCTCTCCTATATCCACCACTTATTTAAATCCAGAGAAATATTAGGCATACGTCTTATTACTGAACACAACTTAAGATTTTATATTGATTTTATGTCTAAAATTAGAGCCAGCATTGATAATTCAACGTTTGAAAATCTAAAACAAGACTTCAAAATTAACAACTAATATAGTGTGTCTTACTATTGATTTTTAGCACGTTTCTGTGTTATTATAGAAGTGATAATGAAAAATTTGAGCAAAAAACTAATCTTCTTCTTAATCGGGCCGGTGATCATTCTGGCTCTTTTATTTTTTATTGTAAGAACAGACGATAAACCTAATCTCTCTATAATAAAGGATATAGGGGCTCTCTTAACTTCAGACTTTGAGATAACGTCTGAAGATCAATCTACTATTACGACACTTACTCCCGTACCCACTCCAACACCTACACCGATCCCCAATCTTATTAATAATCCATCTCTAGAACAAGATACCGATGGAAACAAGATTCCAGACTCCTGGACACAAGACAGGTGGGGCAAAAACAAGGCTCAATTTGAATATCCGGTTCCGGGCATAGACGGTTCTAGCGCCGCCAAAGTGACTCTTACTTCTCATATTAGCGGTGACGCCAAATGGGCATTTGTTGATGTTCCAACCAAAGCCATCACAAAATACACTTACAAGGACAAATACATATCTAACATTGCGAGCAAATTAGTTGCCCAATATACAAAAACAAATGGGGCCTATATGTACGTTGATTTACTAACTCTTCCATCGGCATCCGGCTGGCAGCCAGTTTCAATAGAGTTCACCACCCCTGCGGGAATTATCAAAACCTCTATCTTCCATCTGATCGAAAAACCAGGTTATCTTACAATAGACGCCGCCGATCTCTCCGAAATTATTTCAATTAGCACACCCACTCCTACACCCGTCAAAACTCCAACCCCAACACCAATTTCAACATCTACACCGACGCCAAGTAAAACTCCAACGCCAACACCTACGGCCACTCCAACACCAACCACTACACCAACACCTTCCAAAACTCCGACTCCAACGCCAATTTCGACTCTTACACCCACACCAAGCACGACCCCGACACCCACGACAACAACAACTCCTACACCAACACCATTACCAAGCATTTCAAATTTGATTTCAAACCCTTCGCTTGAAAACGACCAAGATAGTAACAAGATACCAGACCAATGGTTTAAGGGATTCTGGGGTCAAAACACATCCTCCTTTACCTACCCAGTTACTGGCACAATAAACAGCTTAAAGGCTGCATCTTTTACGATTTCTTCCTATATAAATGGTGACGCCAAATGGTACTTTGCTGATGTTGCTGTGACAGCTGGCAAGGAATATACTTTCCAGGACAAATACATTGCCACAGCGACAACACAGCTGACAGCGCGCTACACCAAGTCAGATAAATCTATAACCTACGCCAATCTTGGTGCAGTACCTATTGCCTCAACTTGGCAAACAGCAACAGCAACTTTCATACCTCCAACTGGAACCGCCTCAGTAACAGTATTCCATCTTCTTGCTAAAAACGGCTCTCTAACTATCGACGATGCTAGTTTGGTTATTAAAACTACCCCAACACCCACTCCGACCCCGACTCCGACGCCAACTACTACGGCAACTCTAACGCCCACCGCTACACCAACTACCACACCTCCAAATAGCGCCATTCTTTGGGGTGCATATACTGGCGCTGATTCGTTAACTACATTTGAACAAACAATCGGCAAGCCTGTTAACATATATGCAATATTCAGGGGATTCGATTCTTCTTTCCCAACTCAAAATATAGGGAACAAAACTCTACTTCTATATTGGGAACCCTATGGAACCACCCTTGATGCTATTATATCTGGCCAGTGGGATTCTTATATGACACAGTTTGCGACAAGTGCAAAAACTTACGGCAAACCGGTGATGCTTGCTCCGTTCCATGAAATGAATGGCAACTGGGATCCTTGGGGTTATGGCAGCAATAACACGCCCGCCAAATTAATATCAGCATGGAAGAGAATGCACGGCATATTCGCCTCAGCAAATGCTACCAATGTTAAGTTCGCTTGGGTCATAAATAATGATTCGGTACCCAGCGTTGCAGATAACGCAATTGAACTCTACTACCCCGGAAGCCAGTACGTAGATTACGTCGGAATTGACGGATTTAATTTCAACAATCCGTGGGAATCATTCAGCTCAATATTTGACTCACCCTTGCAAAAGGTAGCAACCTACCAAAAACCTGTTTATATAACATCTTTCGCCTCGGCCGCCGGAAGCCAAAAAGCCGCTTGGATAACAGATGCGTTGACAGTTCAGATACCCAAACATCCCGAGATAGCAGGATGGGTCTGGTTCAATGAGAATAAAGAACAAAACTGGCTTATATGGTCTGACAACAACTCACTCAATGCATTCAAGGCGGCCCTGCCATAGTGTGATTAATTCTAGTCTAAAATAAAACCCGCGGTTAAGCGGGTCTTGTTTTAGATAATAAGTAGCACTTGTTACGGCATCATGTTCAAGCCTTGTCGCAAAGTTATAACTGAAACACTCTGCTGATTAAGATAATCCACTATACCCTGGAGTATCTCTGGTGTCGTACTGTAAGCCGCACCGCCATGGTCAACCTGATGGAACATCAGCGTTAACCAAACCTTATTCTCCTTGGCAATATCTATCCAGAGTTTAACCTGCTCTAGTGTTGTTATGGCTTCCACACTTTGAGTCTTCAACGAGTACTTATATGTTGATTTCGTGTTGAATCCAAACTGTGTGCTTCTTGCACCAATAAAGTTCGCATCTTGAACAACTTGAACCACACTCGAATTAAAATCTCCATAAGGATAGACGAATACATTAACCGGTGCTACACCAACGACAAGCAAATCGTCACGGGAACCAACAATTTCACTTGTCATCGCCTGCTGTGAAATATGAGTTAAAAATGGGTGTGTTTGTGTATGAGAACTAACTTCATGACCCGCAGACTGAAGAGCCAGTACTTGGCCAGTATTCATATAAACAGGTGAAGAATTCAGCATCTCGTTGGTTACTATGTAGAACCCTCCCCTTAAACCAGCGGCATTCAATATAGGCAAAACATTATCATAATGCGATGTCCAACCATCATCAAACGTCAAAGATACATAACCTTGATCAAAAGAATCTGGCCCAGGACCGTTTGGTAAAATAATCATAGAATAATCATCAACATCAAGAGTTCCGATAGAGGAAATCAAGTGAAAAACCGTAGCAGATATTACTCCGGCTGGGGGTATTATTGTTGTGCTGAACTTCTGCCAATTAGAGTTTGGCTCTAAGGTTCCAATTTGTGTGTAAGTAACTGCCCCCGTGTTGGAAGTATACCTGGCAACAACAAGACTCTGGACAGTACTCTTATAATAATCAGAGAATTGGTACTGCTGGCCGGGAGTCACAGCAACATCATCAAAGTACCACTTGGCGTCACCGCTATTATAACTAGTGACAACAACCTCTGCGCCCCTACTTAAATCAAAACCAACGCCTTGGTCGTTTTCAGAACCTGCGGCAGGATATACGGGCTGAGCATTATTTGTACCCCAATTATTGAAGTGCCAGTTATCTGGTGTAATGCCATTGGAACTTACTTCAAGAGAAGGGTTAATTATAAGGTTGTCCGTCGGGATTGGCGTACCAGTCGGCATAGGTGTGGAACTTGGTGTAGGTGTTGTGGTAGACGAAGGTGTGGGTGTCACATTGGGTGTCGGCGTCGGAGTTGGTGTTATGCCAGAAGTTAAAGAGGCATTATCAATACTCAAAACACCAACTTTGTTAAGGAGGTGGAAGGCTGTGAATGAAATGGCGTTGGCAGGAGCTGTGAATGTTTTGGAATAACTCTGCCAGGTTGGTGCGGCAGACAAATTATCTAAACCGACATAAGAATAAGCCCCACTTGTAAGCAAAAAACGAACTGTAATATTGGAGTCTGTGTTTGATTTATAAGAGTCGCTAAATATGTATTGCTGACCAGGAGTTACGGCAACATCATCAAAGTACCACTTAGCATCTCCATCGGTATAGCTAGTTATTTGAATGCTAGCACCATTGCCAGTTTCACCAGCAGTCGGATAAGTA
>DATDXQ010000013.1:0-3024 GCA_036517175.1 Minisyncoccota bacterium | reverse complement strand
CTGACTGTTATTAACAGTCAGCCTGATAATGACTACTATTGTTTAGCATAAATTTTTCCTCTGTTGATGGGCGACTAGCTCAGGTGGTTAGAGCGCGTCACTGATAATGACGAGGTCGATGGTTCGAGTCCATCGTCGCCCACCATCAGCGTAGAAGAAGAGCGCATCACTGATAATAAGCCACCCTTTTGGGGTGGTTTTAAGTTTGTATCCACCCGCGGCCGATCGGCCATAGGTGGATACAAAGACAAATGTGCCCATGGTCATCTTGGGCACGGAATCGCTAGCTAAGCGATTTTTTGATATGATTAATAGGTAAAAGCCATATTTTATGCACAAAATCGTAGTATCACAACCATTGGGCCTCAGCGCAGAGCAACGAACACGATTACAGACACTGGGTGAGGTTAAATTCTATGATGAGATGCCTGCTTCTCCCGAAGACTGGCTAGATCGTGTTAAGGATGCAGACATAATTTGCACTGGTAAGTTTGGTTTCAAAATAAAGGCTCATGAGCTAAGGGACGCTTTTGTTTCTGTGCCCTTTGTTGCAACAGACTGGATTGATCAAGATAAACTCAAACAGAATAATGTCATAGTCAAGAATTGTCCTGGTTGTAATAAAGAGCCAGTATCAGAATGGATTATAGCTATGATATTAAATTTAATGCGTAAATTTCCAAAGTATATAAACACAAAAGATCCAGTTCATGGCAACCCAGCTCTTGGATTGAGTGTTGCAGGCAAGACCGTTCTGGTGGCAGGTGCTGGTAATATTGGGTCTCGTGTTGGGAAAATTTGTGAAGCCTTAGGTGCTAATGTTGTTTATTTTAAACGAGGTGATAATCTTATGGCGAAAACGAAAGACGCAGTTGTTGTTGTAGATACCTTGGCTTCTAATAAAGATACACATCAAATATACGACCGAGAGTTTTTCCAATCCCTCAAAAAAGGATCCTTCTTTGTAACGGTTACAGGAGACAAGCTTTGGGATACAGAAGCGATGCTTGAAGCCTTGGACCAAGGTATTCTAGCTGGGGTGGCCACAGATGTTGGTAATATCCAAGTAGGCACTACGGATAGTCCAGTCTATCAGCGTTTTGCTAACCATCCGAATGTATATGCTACCCCTCATATTGCTTATGATTCCGATAGATGTGATTTAATATGCAACAATATGATGATTGATAATATTGAGAATTGGTTAAAAATCAAATAATGAAATTTAAATCCGATAAATTCAAAAAAGCAAGAGGAGGCTATTCTAGGCTATTTGATATTCGTTGTGAGAAATGCGGCAATCATATTTGCTACTATCAAAAAGATGGCCCCGGGATATTAAAACGAATGTATCTTGATAGGGTCAAGACAGTATCTCTAACAAGAGCTTGGTTTGTTCTAAGTGTAAACGACTTCTCGGTATTAAATATATTTATGAAAAAGAGAAAAGACCTGCATATAGGCTGTTTGTTGGAGCAGTAGTTAAGAAAATAGTTAAATTGCGTTAAGAGCAGAGATATTGGTAGAATTAACCAGAGCAGTATAAATCTGGCTAACTAAAGCCTTTGCAGTTTTCCACCTGATCAGTTCTGCTCCACCAAATGAACTTTCGTGCCTGTTTGCGAGAGTAAGACCGACTGACCTGAATTATAAAAAAATTGATATGGATACATCTACTATATTAACTTTAATAATTGCTTTGTTTGGAGGTTTACCAGGTATTATCCAACTAATTAATTTTATTTTTAACAAAATTAATTTTAAATTTATACTCGAAGGCATAAACACTGGTACGCGGAAGCCGGATAATCAGACCATGGTCTTAATTACAGGCACAGTGATTAATAACAGTGAGACACCCTTAATTCCAAATTCTTTTGATTTAAAAGTTAAATCCAAAATTTTTGGACCAGTATATAAGTGGACAAGTTTACAAAGAACGATAATACCAGATAATCCAATATTTGAAAGTAACGAACAAACTATAAGTTATACAGATATAAACAATAAAGATTTACAAAAGTCCGACAAAAGGATAGATCGGTCAAATCCCCTGAGAGGTCATATGATGTTTTTTACAAAAGATTTTACTCCAGATTTTTTTAGAGGTAACCCTGTAGATTTAAAAATTATCTGTAATGATGTGAACGGGAAAAAATATAAAATAAAACTTAAATGTGTAATAAAAGAAGTTGGTAGCAATATCCATTATCCAAAACATGGGATAATGGTAGGACCAAAACGTTAAGTTGTAATATTAACCAATATTTGATAAATCTGGCTAACTAGAGCCGTCCACCTTCGCTCTTCGAGCTTCGGCGGACGAGAAGCAGTTTTCCACCTGATCAGTCTTGCTCCACCAAAAGAATAAAATTCTCCAATCACAATGTCGCCATTGCCTTCAAGGGTTTTCCAAAACTGGGACCAAAGAGATTTGGAAAACTAAAGTGTGCAAAATAAGGCATTTTTTGATATCCTTTAAACGTAACCAAAAAATATGGAAACTGAAAGACCTAATATTGAACATCTAGAATCAAAAGAAAAACATGAAGGCCGTCATTTCGATGTGTTAATGGTTAGACATGCCAAACAAACTAAATACGAGGCACAAACCAATACTCCGCTTTCACCAGAAGGAGAAAAACAAGCTGAAGTATTTGCTCATGAGTTACTGAAACAATATGAAGGCAGACAGGTCTCATTTAAAATCAAACATAGCGGAATAGATAGAGCGACACAGACCGCGGCAATTATTGAGCAGACATTAGAAGATCTGATCAAAGGACAATCATTGCAAAATTTTAAAATCCTTAAAACAAGACAAAATGAATCTCTAAAAACTACCGGAACACTAGGCCCAATATTGAACAGTGGAATTGCTTATTAAGTGGTATTTAGTTTACCAAAGATAGGTGCTAAAATACAGGAGAAAATAGCCTTAACTTTAGTCTAAGGTTTGTAAGACCTTAGCACTAATCTTCGGGAAACCAAAACAAAATGAAAGATCAAAAAGTGTATAACCGG
>DATDXQ010000012.1:0-16900 GCA_036517175.1 Minisyncoccota bacterium | reverse complement strand
AAACTAAACCTTATAACCTAAAAACGCTTACACGCGCCAGTACAGTTGCCTGCACTGAGCAAGAAAAGCGCTCCGAAGTGTTAAGGTACTAGCCTCATCTGATACTCTAATTGTACCATAAAAAGACCACGTTTGTCAACTAAGCCATACAACTTAAAAAACCCTTATTTTTTAAGGGTTTTTTAAGTATTTTCTTGAGAATATCGTTTATTCTCCAGCCGCCATGGATCTTTCGCCTTCTTTTTCGATTTTCTCAAGAGAAGCCCTAGCTTCCTCGATGCTCTTTCCATGCAGTGCCAATACACTATTTTTATCAATGGCAATAATCGTAGCCAAACGAGATCTGGCCGCCTGAACTTCTATACGATCCAAAACTCCAGATTCTGGGCTTGGATTTGGGAGCAAGGCATAGTATAAAGGCCTATCATCCACCAAACGGACATCTTCGGCCTCTAACCGGCCAACATGTTCCTCTGGCGACCTTAGCACTTCCCCCAACGAAGGGTCTTTTTTTGTTATTTTTTCTATTGTACTCATGAGTTAATTATACACAAAAATTAAACAAAAACAAATTTGTGTGCCGCCGGGAGGGAGATTTGGTTTAGCCTCTCCAAATTGGAAGTTTCTGTTTGTGCTGGGAGGGAGATTTGAACTCCCACGCTCTTGCGAGCACTAGCTCCTAAGGCTAGCGTGTCTGCCAATTTCACCACCCCAGCAAAGGCCATGTCAAATATTAAAAATAAAAATTATTTCCGATTTTTAATATCTTATATTCTTCCGTACAAGTACGCTGTTATTTTACCCAGCTTCTCAGATTTTAGCAATTTGAATTCAGGATGACGATCTAATTCTATCGGAAATGAAATACACAAAACCTTCGCTCCAAGAGACAATTCTTTAGACATTTTTATAGCAAGTCGATCAACAGTTTTAGGCATAAGATAAAGGTAAACAAAACTTGCATCTCCTAAATCAGCATTAAAAATATTTCTATGTAAAATTTTAATTCTATCTTTGAGTCCAGACACCATCAACAGCAGACGCGCCTTCATATACGGCCATGGTGCGATTTCATAACCCACTGCCTTTTTTACACCAAAGTCACGAACTGCAGAAATTAATAACCGCGCGTCGCCACAGCCAAGATCACAAAAAATATCCTCGCTAGAAACACCTCCCCATTCAAGTAAACGTTTAGTAACCTTTCTGCTTACAGGAACATACGGAGCTCCATGAGCATTTGAAATAATAACGGTTGCAAAACTCACAATCAAAAAGGCGATAGCAAAAATGGCAATCAAAATAAAAACAATCTGTAAAATAATATTCGTAATCATAACTTTAATGGATCCAGCATTAATGCCTTCTGACAACATTAGATATCCCAGCGATCTAGCCGCATTCCGTCAGAAGGCATTAATATCTGATCGATCTTGCACTCAAATAATACAAATCCCGCCAAGGCGGGATTTGTATTTAGACATACTTCAAATTTATGAAAAGAATGTCCTGGCAAGCAATGATCTGACTGTGTTGAGTATAACACCAACACCGAGAACCACAGCAGCGCCGATAATACCGTTTATTATTATACCCTTAGCCTCACCTGCCGCCTTGGCATCACCGCGTGATGTCATGTACTTGATACCTCCCCAAATTATAAATATGACGGCAATTATGATAGCTATGACCATCAGGAAGTTGGCAACCCTAGTAATAATATTCTCCACATCTTGCAGAGTTATAGGATTACCGGTAGTTGTAACATCTGGTGGAACAATAGTGACCGCAAACGTAGCAAACGGCATAGTAAGCATAGCGGCCGCAACTACCCAACGAGCTATTTTAATTTTTTTGTCCATATAGCACCTCCTTTCAAACTAGTTCCCGGTTGTTAGTTTTTAATTACTAGTTGAAATGATTTAAAAAAAATCACTTCTTGGGCCTGAACCAAAAACCAAAATCCGGAACCTAGATTTTTAAAAATTAACAGAATAAAGGAATCAAAGAAAAGTCGGCGCCAACTGCCTTGGCTACCGTGGCTATTATAACATAGACGCCCATGATAACCAGCAGTCCAATAAAAACATGCTTGAAATTCTTCATTGCCGCGATTCTACCAGCGGTGTCACCCTTAGCAATCGAGAATCTGATACTCGCAATCATTATCATTATAACCATCAATACAGAAGCGGCCCTCGCAAACCAACAGGTCAAACCAGTTACGATAGAAAATACATCCTGAATTGTCAGGTCCTCACCCGGAAGCTGGACGGAACCACTACTGGACGGAACCGGACCACTCGATGGCAATCCACTCTGAACAGGCAAAGCCAAAGCTTCCGCCTTAAACATCGGGATAACTGTCAATAAAATAATTGCCAAAAATATTAGAAATTTATTCATAACTTTTCCGTAACAAAACTCCTGCCTATTCACTCAAACTAAGAATACTCTGAATCAAAGAGACGAATCCTTTGCCGATTAAAACTATCGCAAGACCAATCACCGCATACCTCAATGCCTTCAGTCCTTCTTGGAAACGCTTAGGCTCCGCACCTGCAGTCAGCATCAACACCCCGGCCCAGATTATTACTGCCACTGCTATCGGTATTGAAATATTAAAGATCCAGCGGCCCAAAATATTTACCAGATCCTCAAAGGTTGTTATGCCAATCGGATTGGGTAATTCAAAACTCTGGGTAGCACCTGCGTTGGGATCAACACTTGGCAAAATCTCTGCAGCATTAGCAACACACGCACTACTAGTCCAACTGCACGCGGGAGAAAATTCACACCTGTTGGCTTCGCAGTCATTTTGTATGGGATACCCGGAACAAGAACCCACCTGATCACAATCTGGGTCTATGGTTGCCGCTCTAGTTCTTTGGTTAAATTCTGGTGAAATCCAAGACTGTCCAAATGCGCTAAGTTGACCCACCAGAGAATCGACTACGCTTTTTTGGGTTCCCTGATTTGCGGTATAACAATAAAAGACGGCAGAATAGCGATTCGCCTGCTGATCAACTCCTGAACTAAACTGGTACTCAAATGATGATGCCTCCCCTGTTTTTATATATTCATAATTAGTAACACTGCCTTCAATATTGTGTCTGAGCGCATAAAACATTTTCTTGCCTCCCGTGCACTGGTGCTCCTGATTAACTCCCTCCTCATCTACAACAAAAAAATTGATAGTAACTGGTTGCGCAGGGTTAATTCCAGTTGCATCATCCGGCAAATTGTCCTCAACAGTTACACAAACACCGTCTTTGCAGTTAATACTTATGTTATAGGCAGATGTACTAGAAATAACAAAAAACAAAAACAACATTAAAAATGCTGGCAGCCAAATAAATTTTTTATCCATCTTGTTCATATTCAAAACATTACTGAAGTGGCGGCACACCCATCGGGGGTTTAGTCTCAGATAAGCCCTTCCTTCTAATTATAATCCTATATGCCCAAACAGCAAAAAGTCCAACCACAATAATTATAATTATCAGCGTGTTTCTCAAACTAAATAACCCGCTTAAAAATCCGCCACCGTCTGCCTCAGCAGAGACCTGGCAATCTGTCGGACAATTCAAATAGTCCTCGCCATTGCCCCTATCGCAATCATTGTCCTCGTTACAAAAAGCACTGCCACTCAAATCCAAATAAAATAAAAGTTGCTTTGAACTATCAGATAAATTACCGGCATAAAAATCAGTTTTGGTAGCGCTAGCAAAGAAAGGTGCCGTTGTTGAAATTTTGCCTTGGTAATTAGCAGAATCGGGAATATAAAAACTATACTCACCTATCAATGTGCCCTTGGCAGAATAAAAAGCAGTGCTAAACACATCACCCTCTATCTCTTCTGGCGGACTTACATATGGTTCAGCAATTAGATCATAAGCAAATTCAAAATCTCTGTCCTTAACCAATTTGCCCTTATCGTAATACAAATGGAAAAGATATGAATATGTTTCACTATCTATTGCCAAACTTAAAAGTGGTTGAAACAAAAAACCAGAAACGACCAAGAAAACAAAAATATATTTTTTATAAATTTTTTTCATATTATTAACTACTCCGCACAACCTGCATACGGAGGATTTATAAGGTTAAAGTGTACTCGGTCATTAGACAACCCTTGCCATCTTAAATCTATATTATTTCTCTCTAAAACATCATTTACGCTTTCGTAATTACTAATACCACCTATATCTATGCCCGTTCCCTTAACATGCGGTGAGCAAGGGCTTGGGGATCCGACCAAACAAGGGCTGCTACGAGCACAGACTCCGTGTTTTATTTGTTCAGCATTTAAACTATCTACTGTTGCTCTACAACTTTGGTTACTATTTATACTTGGGTCATCGTTAATCTGATCAGATTTTTGATAAATTTCATACAAATGTTTTTGATAATCAAGCGGCCTATAAACAGAGTTGGCAGTGGCTGAAGGGAAAAATCTTTTTAGTTTATTAAATTCGTTTTGAAGTTTAGTTAAATTTTGCTGCACCTGCGGGTTGCTTGATGACCAGACCAGGGTTTGACCACCCTCCATCTGCTGTGCTTGAGGATCAGTCAACGCGCTGAGTGGTTGCAATGGACAGGCCAAAACTACGGCTCCACTTGTTTTAAAGTTGTAGTTTGAAGATACCGCGATAGATCCTCCCGCCCCTGATTTAACACGAACAACATAGTCGGTACCAGAAGTTAAACCGGTCAGGCTAACACTGTGATTAGTAGTAAGGCCTGTATTCAGGGGTGTGTTAGTGCCTGTTGCCACACCAGCTCTAGAATATTCAACCTGTGAAGTTGACGGCTTGTCAGTACGCCAAGTAATTACGGCACCCGTGCTAGTAATATTACTAGCAGTGACTCCGGAAATAACTACTGTCTGATCAATAGGCGGCCCAGAAGATCCCCACGAACCAGGGTTATTCACACAATAAAGCTTATTCACTACGGAGTATCTTGTCTCATTGTATTTCCCTCCCTGGTTTGCATCCACATTATTAGTTCCATTACAAACACTATGATCCGCGCTATCATAAAGGCATTCCCATTTCCTTACAGCAGAACCATCGCAGCTTGTTTCACCCCTGCAGTCATTACTGGCCTGACAAGCAGTTGGCCCTCCACTATAACCAGCCAGGATGTTTCTTGGTGAATACCCGCAAGATCCATCGGCCAAAGATTTATAAGCATAGGCGGCTATGCAAATACTAGCAGTTGCATTGGCAGGACTAGTAAGCCAGGAAGATGTTATGTTTGTTGATGATGAAACTCCGCAATAAGTCTTGAAAGCATTGGCAGTGGCCGGTTGCAATTGCATAAGACCGTAAGAATTGCCTCCAGGGTTTGAAGCACCCACTTGGCATCTTGATTCTCCGTATATAGTAGCTCTTAAAAGATTCAATGAAATTCCGGTTCTCTGTGCAGCATTACTTAGTGCGGCAGAATACTGATCACATGTAGAAGTGTGACAAACTGGCGCAGAAGCAGAGTTAAGCTTACCACCAGAAAATACCAATGGCTGGCCCTGACATAGATTGATGCCACTAAATAGGCACGCAGCGACTCCAGTACTCGCAGGATTAATCTTAAGTGTCAACTCCTTGGTTACTGACTGCTTCGGATTAGAAGAATCTTCAACTTTAATAGTAAGGGTATACGTGTTAGCTGTGGTTGGTGTTCCCGCAATAGTACCGGCAGCACTTAAACTTAACCCACCAGGAAGATTGCCTGCGGTTTTACTCCAGATATATGTGGCTTTTCCACCACTAGCTTGGAGATTTTGTGAATAGGCAGTAGAAACCCTTCCTTCAGGCAGAGATGCGCTAGTTATGCTTAAAGGAGACGCAACAGGAGCCGTACCAGTTGTTCTGAAATTTCTTGTAGAGGAAACTGCGTTGTATTTGCTAGTCGATGATTTTGCCCTAAAAACATAGTCTGTGCCCGGTGTCAAACCAGCTAAATTGACTGTATGACTAACCACTAGTGTATTATTTATCGGCGTCAGCGTGACAGATTGAGAACCGGATGTTGCATATTCTACCTGAGAAGTGGCTGGCTTGTCCGTAGTCCAAGTGACCACTGCGCTTGTATTAGTAATACTGATTGCGGTCTCTCCTGATATTTTTACAACATCGGGGGCCTGCGTTATTTTTATTGTAAATACCTTCGTTGATGAGAGTTTAGGATTTGATGAATCTTCCACTTTAACTGTAAACGTATAGTTATTTTCAGTTGTGGGACTACCAGATAGGACTCCGATTGTAGAAAGTGAAATGCCTGTTGGTAATGTACCGGATGATAAAGAAAATAATCTAGGCAAAGTTCCTCCTACTGCACTAAGTGTTTGAGAATAGGCCTGTCCAATAGAGCCATCAGGCAAAGTAGAATTCATTATTGATAATGTTATCGAGGTTGGGGTTGGGGTAATGGTTGGAGTTATTGTCTGAGTGGGTGTCGGCACAGTCCCAGTAGTTTTAAAACTATAATTTGTGGATACTGCAGTGAAACCGACTACTCCAGACTTTACCCTAAAACTATAATTTGTACCCTGTCTTAACCCCGCAATGGTTACAGAATGATTGGCAGATTGAATTGTGTAAACTTGTGTTTGTGAACCAAATGAAGGACTGGTACCATATTCAACTTGGGAATTTGAGGGCTTATTTGTAACCCACGCGATAGTTGCAGTTGTATTGGTAATATTAGAAATCGTAACTCCAGAAATAGTGACCGCATCCGCACCCCTGACAATGTTAATCGTATACTCCTTGGTTACCAACTGTTTAGGATTAGAAGAATCTTCAACTTTGATAGTAAAGGTATGACTACCAGCAGTAGTCGGGGTGCCAGAGATTGTGCCATTGCTGGAAAGATTAAGACCCGTAGGCAAAGCCCCGCCCGAAACTGAATAAGTCTTTGTACCAACACCTCCAGAAGCGTTTACGGGTGCAGCATAGATTTGGTTAGTAACACCATCTCCCAAGACTGAATTTGTTATCTGAAGTGGGTCCGGAGCTGCCGCGCATGCGCCATCACAATCTGAACCAAGATATTCTCCATTAGCGTCTTCCACACAGGCATTATTTGAACATGAATATTTTGTAATAGGAGCAACCTCAGTACAGTTACCGCCGCAAGCGGGATCGCCAACATATGAACCGCTTGGATTTTCAACACATTCATTTTCAGAATTGCAATCATATCTGACCTGCTCAATAACTGGAGGCTCTACTGGATTCATACACACAACCTTATTCCAGTCTTTAGTAAAAACGGAGTCCCCGGCTATGGATTTTAATACACTATTAGTAACCATCCAGGCCACGAAGATTATGACAAGCCCCCAGGTTGTAGTACTAAAAACACTCCTGCCAGTTGCCACCAATTTGGGATTAGCTCCGCCCAACAGAATAAGAAATCCAGCGTACAAATAAAGTAAGACCCCGATCGCAGGCACCAAAGTAAATAGAATATAATTGATAATGCGACTGAAGAGTTTGAGAGTATCACAAATCGTACAAAGCGCTGTTTCATCTTCTGGTGTTGAGAGGTCATCCTCCGAAAGCCCGCAAGGAACCAATGCGGCACTGGCTGGCTGAATAGAATTGAAAAACAAAAATGACACCGAGAAAACAGCAACAATAAAAACTAGTATTTTATAAAACTTCATAACTTTATTAGTTAGGTGACTTAAATCTTATCAGAAAGAATTTCGAGCTCGGTTCATCAGTATACTGACCTTATTCTCAGCAGTTTGCACAGCTTGCCTGATTGATGCACGCCCAAAATTAACATCATCTATCATATCGGCAAAAATAGTTTCAATGGCAGAACTGTCTACCTGATACCAAGATCTGGCTGACAAGGCCTGCGAAGCAAATGGTCCTATGTCAGGATCATTTTTCTGCTGTTCAATCACATCTCGCCTGGCAGAAGGTCGGTTAGAATAATTTATATAAGAGACACTTCCCTGAGCTGAGGTCAGATAACTAATAAATTTCCAAGCAGCATCAAAATTAGGAGATTGTTTAGAAACGGTAGGTGCCCAGTAATTGGCAAAATTAATTACAACGGGCGCACCACTTATTTGTGGCATTGGTGTAACTCCAAAGTTAAAGCGTGCGGACTTATCACGTATGGTTTTTATGTGGTGAGAATAATTAAACATCATTGCCGTTTCTCCATTCACAAAAGCGTCTATTGAATAGTGTTGGCTGTCATTCCAGGTATAAACTTGCTTTGCTGGGTTAGCAAAGTCTGTGTAATACTGCAGAGCAGTCTCACCAACATTTATATTTTCCACCGATCTAGAAAAAGTAGCTGAACTAAAGGAATCATCAGTCATTTTCACACCACTCTGAAGCATGAGCAACATTAGAACGTCCGAAGAGCGATTAATGTTCCGCGCGGTGCCTATTGCACCACCAGCTCTAGAAATATTTCCTCTAGAATCAAAAACTACTATTTTTCTGACTACATCGTTAAATTCTTCCCAGGTTTTGGGAGGCGACACAACACCAACAGTGTTTAAAATATCTTTATTATAGTAGAGGGCCAAGGTATCCACGTATAGTGGCATAGCATATATCTGCCCATTAATAGTAAGATCTTCAACAGAAACATCAACAAACTGATTCTGAAAATCCTTGAAAGTAAGCAAGTCGCCCCTGTCTTTCACCGAATCCAGTGGTAATGGTTGTATCTTATCGGCATGCTTAGGAAGCCAGGTATTATGCATCAACCAGACGTCGGGACCCGTACCAGCAGCAAATGAATCAATTAACTGACTCTCATAGTCTTCAAAATTAAACTTGCGATATATAACTCTTACACCAGGGTTATCTTTGCTAAACTGAGCTATCGTATCTCTGTAAAAAATGTCCTCGTCAAATACACCCCAAAACTGAAGCGTCGCTTCCTGGATCTTGCCACCACCCAAGCTGCCCAAAACTAAAAAAGTTAACAAACCTATAATTGCCAGCCCGGCGATACCTCCGATTATTAATAACTTAGTCTGAGACAAATTATTATTGAATAATTAAACCTTCTTGAATTTAAGTCCGTAATGAAAAGAGCCTGCATCAAGAGTACCTGAAAACTGAAAACCATTATTGTTCTCTATTAATCTCTTCATTTCTTCCTGTTCGGTTCTCAGTTCGTCGGGAGGCCCAAACCCCCCCGTTCCCTTACGCCAATCGATAACTATTACATGGCATCCTGGCCTTAGAACTCTTTTGGCCTCGTCTATTATCGGCTTCTTGTTTGCATTTTGAAAAAGAATATTGGCCAACAAAACAAAATCCTGTGAATCATTGGCCAAACCAGAGCTGCCAAATATTTCCAGATTAGATCTTACAGTTTCTATGTTACCGAGACCTTCAGAATTAGCCTTAGCCCTAAGTGTATCCAAGGCAGAATTCATTATATCTACTGCTGTAACAACACCACTCGAACCCACCTGCTTGGCCATAAGAATAGTAAAATAACCAGCACCTGAACCGAAGTCGGCAACATGCATACCTTCTGACAAGCCAAAAGTGGCCGCAATACTATACGGATCTATAAAACCACCACTACCCGGTATATTCACCGGATATTTAATACCAGTTGTGTCTAACTGTGTTATCTCGATATTATTATTTTATCACTGACACGGCCAATATAAAACCCGATTGTACACAATCGGGTTTTATATTTTTTATATTTTGTATTTTTTAAACTATGACCACTGAGGCTACCCCGTCTCCAGCAACCATTCTCATTACACGAACACCCTGCGTTGCCCGGCCAAGTATCGATACGCTATCCAGTTCCGTTCTAATAATTACACCTTTACGAGACACCGCTATGAGCTCTTTATTTTCATCATTGGTTATGTGAGCCGAAACCAAATTTCCTGTTTTACTTGTAATTTTGGCAGTGAGAATGCCTTTGCCTCCTCGATTTTGAATTTTATAAGAAACTAAGTCGGTCCTCTTACCGTATCCGTTAGCCATAATCGCAAGCAGCTTTAGGCTACCGGTTGCTTTGGATGGCACGACATCGGCACCTACAACTTTTGCTCCAGCATCAAGACGCATACCTATTACCCCTGATGCCCCCCTACCCATTGGTCTAACATCTTTTTCTTTAAACCTGATCGCAGCACCGTCAGATGTTACAATGACAATCTCGTCGGAACCAGAACTTATCCTAACCCAGTGCAATTCATCATCTTTTTTCAATTTAATAGCTGCCATACCGTTACGTCTTACATTAGCAAATTCCCCTATCGCAACCTTTTTTATTATTCCTGTCTCTGTAACCATAACCAAGTAACCACTTTTTTCTACTTTCTTAGAAACAGGAACTATTGCTGTAATTCTGTCTTGGGGAGATATCTGCAAGAAGTTTACTATCGCCTTACCCTTGGCAGTTCTTGTTGATTCTGGAACCTCATAACCTTTGGTTTGATAAATTTTACCTGAATTAGTAAAAAACATTAGGTTATCGTGAGTATTGGCAACAAAGAAATGGCTCACAATATCTTCCTCCTTTGTTGCAATACCTATCAGACCCTTGCCACCTCGCTTCTGTGCACGCAAGGTGTCTGGAGGAATACGCTTAATATACCCGCCACGTGTCATCATGAACAAAGACTCCTCTTCTGGAATTAGCTCTTCTTCACCTATTTCCCTCAATGCAGATTTAACTATGTTGGTACGACGCTCATCTCCGTACTTTTCCTTCATTTCCTGAAGTTCTTTTTTAATAATCGCCAACATTTTTTTGGGATGAGCCAATAAATCCTGCAAATAAGCTATGAGTTCTCTTTTTTCTTTTAATTCGTCTTCTATTTTTTTACGCTCAAGACCAGCCAAAGCCTGCAAACGCATTTCCAAAATAGCAGTCGCCTGCCGATCACTAAACTTGTACTTCTTTATTAAATTTTTAAACGCTTCTTCTTTAGATTCAGACTTTTTTATTAATTGGATTATCTCATCTATGTGATCCAAGGCTTTTTTAAGACCCTCGAGTATGTGGGCCCTATCTTCTGCCTTGCGCAAATCGTACTCGGTGCGTCTTTTGACCACAACCTGCCGATGTTCAATAAATTTCTCTAGCATTCCCTTGAGGTCGAGTATCTGTGGTTGGATACCGTCAACCAAGGCCAGAGTGTTTACATGGAATGATTTCTGTAATTCGGTGTATTTAAAGAGTTGGTTGAGAACTTTCCTTGGAAAAGCATCCTGCTTTAGATCTATCGCTATACGCAATCCATCCTTATCTGATTCGTCTCTTATATCTTTTATGCCGTCAACCTTCTTGTCTTTGACCAGATCAGCAATCTTAATTATCAATTCTGATTTATTAACTTGATAAGGAATTTCTGTAACTATTATCTGGAAACCTCTCTTCTCTGATTCAGTTATCTCTGTCTTGGCGCGCATAATTATCGGCCCCTTGCCTGTAGCATAAGCGTTAAGGATATCCTTCTCATTATATATAGTGCCCCCAGTCGGAAAATCAGGGCCTTTAATAAATTGCATTAAATCCTCGACTCCTGCATCTTTGTTATCTATTAAATGCATGAGTCCATCCAAAACCTCAGTTAGGTTATGCGGCGGTATATTGGTCGCCATGCCAACGGCTATACCCATTGAGCCGTTTATTAGGAGGTTGGGAATTTTGGTTGGCAAAACCGAAGGCTCCTGACGAGATCCATCATAGTTAGGCCTAAAATTTACTGTCTCCTTTTCTATGTCAGTTAGGATATCATCGGATATTTTACCTAGACGCGCCTCGGTATATCGCATGGCTGCCGGACTATCGCCGTCAACCGAACCAAAGTTACCCTGACCCTGAATTAACGGATAACGAAGTGAGAAATCCTGAGCCATGCGAGCCAGTGAATCGTATATCGCTGAATCTCCGTGCGGATGGTATCGTCCCATAACCTCACCTACCGTATTCGCAGACTTGCGAAGCTTGGCGCCATAAGTATTACCACTCTCCCACATACCCCATAGAATTCTCCTGTGAACAGGCTTGAGACCATCACGCACATCTGGCAAAGCACGAGAAACAATTACGCTCATCGCGTAATCTAAATATGATTCCTGCATCTCGGTAACTATTTCCCGAGATTTGATTTGTCCATTAACTATGGCCATTATTCCAATATTGGTAACTTATGAGGCGGTGTAACATCTTTGGGAATAAGCTGTTCATTTATAAAATAAAGATCTTTCTTAGACCCAGTCAGCAGCTCAGAAATGTTAGCACGAAGATCACTTATTGATTCAAAGATAGTGGCAAAAGGGGACGGTTGTCCAGCATCGGCCTGATTGGAATCGCTATTTTTCTCTGCAAGCGCCCTCTCCTCGGCTTCTTCTGGATGCAACAGAGCAACAAATTGCTTTGAAGTAGATCGGAACCAGACGAAACCTACAACTGAAAAGACAATTACAACACACGCCCACATAAAAATCTCTCTAATATGCGGCGGCTGACTCCTGATTTCATCTAGCAATTTTTTCATCCCGATTAACTATATGCTTTAAATTTTAAACTGTATAACTTTGGTTTCATCTACAGGCAAATTCTTGGCAACAATTTTGTAACTCTCAACCTCTTCAGCCTTAAGACCGATTTCTTTCAAAAATTTCTGAGGACCATCGATATCAGCAGTCAGTCCATCAACCTTGTAGTGCATTGGGATAATGATCTTGGGATCAATCTGCTTAATAACATCGACTGCCTGCTCGCCATCTATCGTATATTTACCGCCAACAGGAACAAAAAGAATGTCTATGTCACCAATGGCCTCCACCTGTTCATCAGTTAACTTATCCTGTCCCAGGTCACCCAAGTGGCAAAGCTTCATATCCTCCATTCTTATTAAGTAAATTGTGTTAAGTCCCCTATCCTGACCCTGATTATTATCGTGATAAGATTGAACTCCTTCTATATACACACCGGATCTTTCATACTCTCCTGGCCCGCTAATCACAAAAGATTCAGCCGGCACCCCATCTACATTGCTGTGATCATGGTGTCCATGCGTAACCAAAAAAATATTATCGTTCAATCTGGGAACCTTAAGACCGAATTCTTTAGAAAATGGGTCCACCAAAACACTTATGCCCTTGGACTCCAACCTAAAACAAGATTGTCCGTACCAGGTGATTGTCATGTGAGTATTATAACAAAAAAAGTACCACAACACCAGGTATTGTTTTTCTTTCAACGCCTGGTGTTTTTATATCTAAAATAATCAGGCAATCAGGCCCTCTTGAAAAATTTATTACTGAATGTTAATCTATGTTGAACATATGGAAATATCGTCTCAAATAGCCGGAAATGGCTTTTCTATGAAGGACTTGCTAGCCAAGTCCGGTTTTGAATTGCCAAAAGTAGGACAGGTAGTCAGCGGAGAAATAATAAGTGTAAGCAAGAACGCTGTTACAATAGATATGGGTCCGCTAGGAACAGGTATAGTATACCCTGGAGAATTTTATGACAGACCAGATCTTCAAAAAGCCCTCAAAGCCGGCCAAAGGGTATCGGCTATTTTACTTGACATAGAAAATGAAGATGGTTACCGAGAACTTTCATTAAGGCAGGCACAAATGGCAACAGCCTGGGACGACATAAAAAGTAAAAGAGATTCTGGAGAAATTATCTCCACTACAATAATTAATATCAATAAAGGCGGTCTAATAGTAGAGGTAAGCGGAGTCCAAGGATTCCTTCCTCTTTCACAACTCTCACCAGAACACTATCCCAAGGTTGAGGGTGGTGATACAACCAAGATAGTTCAAGCATTGCAAAAATTGCGAGGTCAGGAAATACAAGTTAAAATACTCGATTTCTCAGAAGCTGAGAATAGATTAATAGTATCTGAGCGAGCCATTAATGACGCCCTGGTTAAACAAGAATTAGAGAAATTTAATATAGGTGACCTTGTTGAAGCAAAGATAACGGATGTGACTGATTTCGGAGCATTTGCAATTATCGAAACTCCAGACACTCAGCAACCAGAACTTTTACCAACGGAAGAGGCCGCAAAACCTCGCCAAGTAGTTGAGGGTCTGATACATATTTCTGAAATAGACTGGAAAATCGTGGACAACCCAAGAGACTTCCTTAAACAAGGCGACAAGGTAAAAGCAAAAATAATAGGCATAGAAAATGGCAAGGTCTCTCTTTCCCTCAAAGCCATTAAGCCAAATCCTTGGGATAAGGTACAAGACACACACCAGGTTGGCCAAACACTAGAAGGCACTGTTATTAAGATCTCAAACTATGGAGTCATCATAAATCTAAGTGATGATTTTAACGGTCTGCTCCCATCCTCAGAGTTCGGAGAAAACACACAACTCGACACTATTAATGTTGGGGACAAAATAAGTGTGGCCATCGTTTCAATAGACACCAAGGAACGTAAAATAAATTTGACCCTATCCAAAAAATAATTGAGAAAAAAAACTAAAACTAAAATTATAAAAACAACAGGTTTGGGTCATCTCAAATTAAAGCCAAACAAAATCCACAAACCTAAAAAATCATACGACCGTAAAAAATTTAAAAAAGAATTGAATGTACTTACCACTCAAAACTCCGCTTAAGCGGAGTTTTGGTTTATGACACACACATGGAACATAGTTTTGTAATTGGGTCTAGCGTGTGTGTTTCAGGTATTCCGACGAGCAAATTGCTTGGTTGATTTTTGATATAATTTTTCTTTATCAAAAATCAAATTTGTGAGACGAAATAGCAAAGCCGCCGCTGGAGCGGCGGAGCGTGCCTGAAGCACACACGCTAGACCCGATACCATGCATTCGTGACAAAATTTTATAATAAAATCCCCCGCGTCGCTCTTCGAGCGCCGCGGGGGCTACAGCTATTTATACGGCCGCTGCTTGGCCAATCTCTTCCACACCCTCCAGGTCAAATCCCTGGCCGGTGGATTTTAAATTTTGGAATGTCACCAACTGCCCCGGCTCAAATGCCGGAAACTCCTGCCCCAGCACCTGACTGGCATGCAGGCGTACAGTCTGGCCAGTGGGCAGACTGGCAAACCCGTACCGCCGCGACTGGTTGTACCAGAGAATTCTGGCCTGGCCATCGGTTGGCTCCGACGCCTTTAACCTCGTCTTTCGGTACCGGCTTGCCGGCCTCAGATCGGCCAACTTTACATTTCCACGCAAGAACTCGTGGAGAGACGCCCACTCCTGAAAATTTGGGAATTGCTCCTCCGGAACCCATATCGGAGTCCGGGGGTAAACATCATGATATATTTTTTCCGTTGCCAAATACATGCTGGCCTTATAGACCAACTGCAACGACAAATAGTAGTGGGACTGCCCGCCACGGACATCCGTGACAATCGCAATCTCCCACATCTGCAACTTGTCGCCATCGACGTGGACGAACCACACGCCGTTGCCTTGGTGATCGTTGTTCTTGGTAACGTAATTACCACCAAGATCACTGGTTGTCCCAATATTCTTGGCATAGAGAAAGTTTAGAGCAACCTCTTGCCCTGTCATTCTTGTCATTTTACGCAAACGGCCCTCAGAGAAGGCAAGGCTTACGTTCGCCCCACCGGCAACACTTACAAAAATCTGAAACACGGCTTTTTCTCCCGCCGGATACACGACAAGGTGCCCTGTTTCATCATCGAGCAACACTTGAGTGTCGCCCTTACCAACACCGGCAAACACACCGATGTTGACAAGGCCAAGCAATTGCATGGCCTCCAATCGATTCTTGAAGTTATACATTTACTACCACCTCCTGTTTGGCGCCGTCACGTGCGGCAATATAATCCAAGAATGCGCGCCGATGGCTGCGCAGAATCGGCAGTTGGCCAAATCCGCCAACATCGATGACTTCGTCATTTCGACAAGCCTTCAAAAGTGTCGGCTCATCAACAAATATGACAGCCACGATTGGCTCATCTTTTGTTGGACGCGCCTGCGGTACGCCTCCAGTATATTCAATCTCGTAGGCGATGAAAATATGCTCGTCCTCTCCAATGATTAATTTTGACACCGGTGAATCACCGGATACTTTACATCGAAGGGCGGTCTCTTCATCAACTTCGATGAGAAGACGCGGCTGGGGAGTCTGCCCCAATCTTACTCGGCCACCAGGGAATCCAAGTCCCTGTTTGTCGGTGTTGTAGACGAGTACGTAGCCGCTATTGCGGCCATAATTATACCGACCGATCCCAACAACAGTCTCCCAGGAGTAATCCTCCAACTGGGAAGCAGTCCTCGCATTCGCGAAAACCTCATGCTCGCGGACTAGCCGCTGCATAACTGCCTCTGGGTCCGCAATCTGACCATCCTCCGGAAACAACAGGATCATTCCAACATCGGGCTTACCGTCAGGCCCGTTTAAAGCATGGTGCTTACTTTCATTCCATGCTCTATTGCCATCTATCTGACGAGCCCTTCGGGCTCTTTCAGCGCGCCGTTCTGGGGCGCTTTTATTAAACTTATCTTTATTATTACCTAAGCCCTTTGGTAAAATGGGCAAATTGAGTAAAGGACTTTGCATCCTTTTCTCTCCATGTTAAAGGTCGACGGGGGTATCCATATCCGCCATTCTCTGCAGAATGGGAACAGGGTGCCCGCTATATTAATAATAACATATAGAGATGTCATTTGTCAATGACATCTTAACCACTCTTTCTTATTTCAGACATTCCGACGAGCAAATTACTTGCCCGCCGATAGGCAGATTCAGTAAAAACCAAGCTTAATTTTTCTTTATTTGTCGCGCACCCCTGCCTCGCCGACAGGCGGGTACAAATTCAATCAAATTTACTTCGTTTTTCTAGATGAATACAATAGTGTCTTCATCAACGAAAAGCCTTGTAAATTTGATAGCATTTGTTCCG
>DATDXQ010000011.1:0-5499 GCA_036517175.1 Minisyncoccota bacterium | reverse complement strand
ATCTCAGATGAATACTTCGAGGAAGTTCGAAGGGGCAGAATTTAGAAAGCCCCAAAAGTACAAGTAGTTCCTTCCATTCAAGCTCCTCGCTGTCCACCCACGTCAAACTGGGACCTCACGGACAGCGAGGGCTTTTTTATTTTGCACTTCCCTTCACTAAGACGAGGTCCGACCTACGAGGTCGGACCTCGGAGACAACAGGGACCGTACAAGTTTCGTATATAGAAAAACTTGTAAAATTTAAAACAAGGGATTATGTTATTCAGATACAATGATTAAACCACAGTTTAGTAATAACGAAATATATCATATTTATAATCGTGGTGTTGAAAAGAGGAATATTTTTTTGAAGGAAGCTGACTTCAAGAGGTTTTTAGACGGAATTTTTATTTTTAACACTTTTTTGCCTGTAACATTTAATGGGGCAGATCGTATTTATAAAGAGAAAGAAAATATAAATCGGCAGCCTTTAGTGGAGGTTATTTCTTTTTGTCTTATGCCAAATCATTTTCACCTTCTTTTAAGGCAAAAAAGAGAAAGTGGAATACCATTATTCATGCAAAAATTATGTACAGGTTATTCAATGTATTTTAATAAAATAAATAATCGAGTCGGATCTTTATTTCAAAACAAATTTAGAGCCGTGAGAATAGCAACGGATCGACACCTATTTTATATACCGCATTATATACACATGAATCCCTTAGAAATTATGAATATAAATGTTGATAAAAAAATTAACGCAGAATCCATTGTAAATAAACTGGTGGGCTATCAATGGTCTAGTTTGAGTGACTTTGTTGGGGAATATAGGTATCCAGGAATAGAAAGTCAAAAATTTATAAAAGAATTTTTTAAGAACTCTGCCTCATATAAAATAAAATTGAAAGAATGGATTACTGAGGGTGGCAGAGAGGATGTAGAAGAAGTTGGTATCGATTTTGACCCAAGTTTGTAAGAACATGAAAACACGAGGTCCGACCTACGAGGTCGGACCTCGTGTTTTCATGAAGTTACTGTGGGGTGATCGGGTACGTTTGCGATCTCTAATCTACGAACTATTCGAGTGGATTACGAACTGTTGGAAAGAGAGATGGAGATTTGTATGAGGAGTTGAAGGTGTCTTTAATCTCATGACCGTCGGTGTATGTTACGGTTCTTCCCAGCCATGCCTTCATTGAGCCGTTTGCTTGGATGTCGTATTGGTGTGGGCCATCGATAACTGTTTTACGTCCGTCTTTGGTTCCATAAATTTCAAAATATATTTTGGAACCTACTATTTTAGGCTGTATCAAGATATGAGATTGCGTATCATTTTTAAATCTAAAGTCTGAAACACCCGGGTAAATAGTGGCATCATAACCTTGGGGGTTGTAGTAGCGAACTGGAAGAGAATGAGCGTGACGTTCTAATATGGGTAAACCAGCCTCGACCACCGCTCTAAAAAGAGTTGTTGAGACTTGGCATATTCCACCGCCATATTCGGGTGTGAGTGTGCCGTTTTTTATTACCAATTCAGGAACAAATCCTGTTGATGCTGTAACTTCTCCTAGTGCTTCATTGAAAGAGAATTCATCGCCAGGCTTTACTATGATTCCGCTGAACTTATCAGAACCGGCATGTATGTTTTGGGTTCTGAATTTGGGGGAGCCTGTAAAATCTGATTCACCGGTGGCAAGCAATTCTTTTATGCCGAGGCGATTCACTTTATCAAGAGTGATATCAGGAATAATCTCATCTAGTACGAGATTAATTTTTATTGTTGTGCTTTCTGAAGATTTGTGTTTGAAAATTGCTGAAGATATTTCTAAGGTGCTAGACGGTATATTTAGGGACTGGCCATTTTTAGAGGTACGGAACTCACTTGTTTGGCCACTGGTAGATATAGTTAACCTTGCATTAATTGATGTAATGCTAAAATGTTTAGCTATTTTGGCAAGGTACATTCCTATTGCATCATGATTTAAACGTAACTCGTTCTTGCCTGTGTAACTTCTGTCATATGCTTGAACCCAATTTTCCATATCTTTTTGGGAAACATTTAATTCTCTGGAGGGGGTTACTAAGATCAACTTGAGGAAAACAATATTAATTAAATTAGCTTGAAGATTAGGTCTGTTTTCTCCAGCAGATTTTAAAAATTTACTAGAAAGATTAGCGTAATAAAAAATCTGCCCAATAATAAAAACTATTCCCAATGTCGAGAATATGGCCATGTGCTTTATGGTCTTAGATTTCATACCGATTAATTTTAGCATGTCCTAAAAACAATATCCCCTCAACGACCGACTAGTAAGCCGGCCGGTGAGGGGATATTGTGGTGCTTGATTTGTTTGTGTAATTAAGCTGCAATCCGGAGTTTTTTGGTTTTGTTTTTGCTTAACTTGGGCATTCTTATTGTCAGTATGCCATTTTTCATCGAGGCCTTGGCATTATCGGCATCTATCTCCTCGGGTAATATTATGGAACGAGAAAAAGCTCCCCAATAGAGTTCCCTGTAATAATAATCAGATGCCTTAACCTTCTCAGAAGATTCTCTCCTGCCCTTTATAGTTACCATGTCGCTTGTGATTGTTATATCAATGTCATCTGCGGTAACTCCCGCTATCGTTGACTGGACTATTATCTCATCTTCGGTCTGGTAAACATCAACCGTAAGATGGCCTTCATCATCTGTTGGTGCATTGGCTTTCGAATGGTTTCTTGCAGCTGTTAGCTCTGCTTCACCAGATTCTTCAACGCTATCATTTTTGATAAATTGTTCTTCAAAAAAATCACTCATTGAATTAATTATACCACAAGCAAGTTCTTAATTATGAACACCTGCACGAATCAGGTCAGCGACCTCTCGCTTTTTTAGTTTTCTGAAGAGAGAGGATATCATAAACGCGCTGATAAACAGGAAGATTGTTGAGATTATGAAACCTTCAGGTTTGCCCTTGCTGCCAAGAAGAATAAGATTAAATACTAAATGAATCACTGTACCAACACCAAGCCCGGCGGTTATGATCTTGGCGCAATGGTGACTGTAAAACCAGGCTAGCGCCAAGAAGTAACCGACTGCGGCGGAGGATACAGCATGTAGCAGGGTAGCTCCGGCAAATCTCAAGAGAAGTATTTGGATAGTTGAGTCTATGCCACTTGGAATAGTTTGAAATAGTATGAGCAGATTTTCTATTGCCGCAAAACCCAAACCGGCAACCACCATATAGACCATTGCATCTAATGGCTCGTCGAATTCTGAGTCTCGTAATACAACAAATCTGACGGCCAAAAATTTTACAACTTCCTCAATCAAGGCCGCAAGCGTGAAGAACACAACGGAACTCGATGCATCATAAGCCGAGTTAAAATAAAGGGCTGTGCTCCGAACGCTCCATTGGGCGATTACCGCCAATGGAGCCACGATGATACCCATGGCAAATGTCTTGGAAACCAGATATTTGGGCTCTGGCCTGAGATCTTTTTTTAAATAAAAAAGAAGCCAAAAAAGACTTGGGGACAAACCCATAAGAATCAATAATAGCGCTGTTTTAAAATCCACTATTTAATTTTAACACGAGGAAGCTTTTTTAGGAGGGCCAGCTTTCCACCATGAGCAACTTCCTTTCTTTGGTGGGCAAGTGTGACCATATTTCTTCAGTTACGAATGGCATAAATGGATGAAGGAGTTTGAGGGAGTTAATTATCAAATAGGCGAGTGTCTTTCTGGTTTTTTCATCCTCCTTATCTTTGCTGTATTCTATATATTTATCAGCAAATTCATGCCAGATGAAATGGTAGAGTGTGTTGGCGGCTTCTGCAAATTCATAACGGTTTATGTTCTCAGTAACTGATATAGCCAGGGAATTTAATTGTTGGGCTATGTCATCAAGTCCTTTTGTTGAATCCTGAGCTTCCCAATTTGTTTCTTCTGGCAACTTGATCAAGGCGTAACGGGCTATGTTCCAAATTTTATTTGCGAATTTTTTGCCCATTACTAAAAGATCTTCTCCAAAACGTAAGTCTTGAAGTCCAGTGGCCTGAGAAGCAAGTCCGAATCGGAGGGCATCTGTGCCATACTTCTCTATCAAATCGAGTGGATTTATTCCAGTGCCCAGTGATTTGGACATACGCTTACCATCTTTGGTTAAAACTGTTGCGTGTATATATATGTCTTTGAACGGTGGCTTGCCGGTAAATTCCATACCAGAGAAAATCATGCGTACTTGCCAAAGGAATAGAATGCCTCGATCTGATGTTATGAAATCAGTTGGGTAGTATTGCTCAAAGTCACTTTTGGAGGCTTGCCCTTCGGAGCCTTGCTCGCTCGGCGTAGCCTTGGCGCGGGGGCGAAGAAGGGGCCAGCCTAAGGTTGCAAATGGCCAGAGCGCAGATGAAAACCAAGTATCTAAAACATCCTCTTCTCCGTCAATGGGTATTTTGTGTCCCCACCAAAGTTGTCTTGATATGTTCCAGTCGCGTATGTTATTCAGCCAGTTTTTGTATGGGCCAACCCAGCGTTCCGGGTGTATTTTTACCTCGCCATTCTCAACTGCATCTAACGCAAGTTTGGCAAGTTCTTTCATTTTCAAAAACCATTGTTCGGATGGCAGGGGTTCTATTAAAGAATTGCATCGATCACATCGTCCTACATTGTGTTCGTATTCTTCTATTTTTTCTATTAAACCTATTGTTTCCAGGTCTGATACTATTTTTTCACGTGTGGTAGATGTTTTTAATCCTTGGTATCGAATTCCTGCATTTTCATTCATCTTGCCATGCTTGTCTATTATTTGGATTGATGGCAGATTATTGCGTTGTCCTATCTCAGCATCAGTAACATCATGCGCTGGAGTCACCTTTATTATTCCAGTGCCGAAATTTGGATCTACTGCTTCGTCGGCAACTACTAAAATATTAATTTTCTTTGACCTTGGTTCCTGTTCCGAAGGGATGGAATTGTCTACGGATTCTATTTCTAATTCCTTGCCTATATATTTTTTGTATCTCTCGTCTCCTGGATGAGCGGCGAGCGCTGTATCGCCCAGTTTTGTTTCAGGTCTGGTTGTCGCAAGGGTGAAGGGCCCATATTTGATGAAATAAAGTTTGCTCTTTTCTGATACGTAATTAACTTCTAAATCTGAGATGGCTGTAGAGCAGCGTATGCACCAATTTATTACGCGAATACCTTTGTATATCCAACCCTTTTCATAATAGTGGTTGAATGCAGTTTTTACCGCTTCCTGATAGTCAGTATCCATTGTGAATTTTGTGCGGGACCAGTCGACTGATAGCCCAAGTTTTTTTATCTGTTCAAGTATGGCATTACCGTATTTCTCACGCCACTGCCACATTCTTTCAAGGAATTTATCACGACCAAGTTCATGGCGGTTTGTGTCTTCTTTGGCGAGCTGTTTCTCAACTACGTTCTGGGCAGCAATGCCTGCATGATCCGTGCCAGGAATCCATAGTGTTCGGTAGCCTTGCATTCTTTTCATTCGTACGATTATGTCTTGC
>DATDXQ010000010.1:0-15311 GCA_036517175.1 Minisyncoccota bacterium | reverse complement strand
TATGCCCGGGCAGGAAGGCATGGTACATGTTTCTGAAATATCTAGTGAGCATATTCGCAGGCCAGCAGATGTCCTCAAGACTGGCCAGACTGTTCATGTCAGGATTAAGCAGATAGATGAGTTGGGTAGGATTAATCTTACAATGAAATAAACGCCCAGCGGCCATTAGTATTAAAATAATACCCTCGCTTTTAGCGAGGGTATTATTTATAGGGTTCAGATACATACAAATTAAAATCCCCGCTATGGCGAGGATCAATTTTCAATACCAATGACTAGGTTTTGGTGCCCTATAACAAAGTCACCAAGCAGGGACATTTTGGATAGTACTGGAGAAGGGGTACCCAAAATTACTGGAACTACCAGGTTTTTTATTGCTGGCTGTTTAGAATTGCCATATGTTATTACTTCTTCAGATAGAGATTGTGGATGTGTTGCAATTATTGGCATGCCTTCATTCCCCAGTTTTTTAAGAGCGTTTTCGTATAAACGAAAGAAGCTGGCTAGATCTTCTTCTGTTGCTAATGTGCAACCTTGTTCAGCTATGGCAGAGTTTATTTCCCGCAACCTCATATCGTGGTGAATATAGAAAAATCTTGCTAAAACGCATTGAATTGCTTCATTCCTGAGTCTTAAGAAGGGAAGGTAGTATAGTCCTATTTTTGTTGATACGAAATCCTGATTGCGGTGCATTGGCCCCATGAATTTGTCAAAATACTGCTGTTATTATATTAAACTATTCATTATTTGTCAATGCGATGAATTATACGCTGCTCTTGAAAATATAAATGACATGGGTTATAATTAAATAAGTTCATCAAATTTTTTTATGGAGAATTCGTGGAAATAAAGCAAAAATGTATAATATCTTGTGAAGAACAAATAAGCGGACTGTGGATTGCTGGCGTCAATGATATGCCCGATGTCACAAAATCTGGAAACACCAGGGAAGAAGCTATTGAGTCCGTGGTTGTCGATGTTTTTCGGGTATTATCTCAAAATATTGAACATAGAGTTGACCGGTCTTTACAACTTCTATTGCGTTCTCGTTCTCCTAGAAATAAAAAATTTAAAATTGTTATAGAAATTGAAAAAAATTAACTTGTTTTGCGCCGATTAACATCGGCCTTTTTAATTTTTAAAAATGGTCTGTCGATAAGATTTGAGCGGAGTGTGATAAGATTGATAGTAATCATCTCATCGCCTATAGACTACAGATCACAGTAAATTTTAATTGCTATGATCTCCAATTATAGTCTATCGGCTAATCTAAATGGCGGACGAAAATAAAATATCCCAGAATAACTCGAATACACTAAGTCCTCAGATTAAAACCCCACCTGTTCCAACTGGTGGTCAGATTCCAGCTAATCTGCCTCAAATTAATTCTGCTGGTTCAATAATTCCCCCGCCTCAACCCAGCAAGATCGCACCTCCCTCAGCTACTCCTCCCAAAACTATTCTTCCTAATTCAGCAACATTTCCAGCCAAAACATCAGCCCCAGCGGCGACGTCTATAGAGCCAAAGCCACCAGTATCAGTGCCTATGCCAGATCTCCCAGCCAGTGTTTTCCGTTCATCGATAAGGACGATGCAGGATGATATGGGTTCGATAAAAAAGGGACAAGCGCCATCGGGTTTTACCATAGATAGGCAGTCTGAAATGGAGGTAAAACAACCACAAATTCAAAAACAACCACCATCTCAAGTTCCGACAAGTAATATAAATTCCAATATTGAGCTCGGGAGACTTGAAAGATCAAGACCTTTGAGCGGGTCTGGTTCTTCTGTTGTTTTGCCAAAGCAGAATGAACAGCAAAAAAATGAAGCAGAATTGATAAAACCGAAGGTTTCTGTTCCCGCGTCTTCAGGTTTGGATCGCTTAAGATCAATAAAACCTATTTGGCTTGTCCTTGGTATAGTTGCTGTTGTTTGTGTTCTGCTAGTGCTATTTGTTGTGCCTAAAATTGGTTCTGTCCCAGATGTTAGTTTAACGCCTACACCAACAGAGCAGATTAGTTCTACTCCCAAACCAGTCTCTGACATAGAGACCAAATTCTCGCCTTTTTCTAAGGTTAGCAGTGATATAAATTCTAGTTTTTTTGATAATTTGCTGGCTTTAGTAGACAAAGAATCTCTTTTGCCTGGAGAGCCAGGTCTCTATCAATTGGTTGATGCCCAATCAGGATCTAACTATTTATTGGGTACCTTCATGAACAACGCTGGAATTATTGTTCCGGAGGATATTAACTTGAGTTTATCAGACAACGATTTTTATGCCTCACTGGTCCGTGGTCAAGATGGAAATTATAGTCATGGGATTATTGTTAAGCTAGACGGTGAATCCGATGTTTTACAAAAAATGCTTGCTTGGGAGAGTGATTTGCCGAGTGCTTTTTCCCCATTGTTCGGACTAGATTTATTAAAAGCAGGTTCGACCGTTTTTTTGGACAATACCTATCAAGGTGCTGCGATAAGGTATATTAATTTTCCAGACCCATTAAAAACAATTGATTACTCAATAGTCTTGGGGACAGATGATAATAATTACTTGGTGTTAACTAGTTCTAGGGATCATATGTATAAAATTATCTTAGAATTGGTAAATCCTTAATCTAAAATTTAATCATGCTTCTTACTGAATGATGACACAATGATGACAAGCCATTGTGTCATCATTGTTTATATCCTGTCATCATCGTGTCACCCATCTTGTTATTTGAAATAAAAAAACAGTTAAAATAGGCTAATTTATATGGTTTTTTGGGATGTTTACCAGGCTAGATATATTTATCCACAGTTTTACTTGCCATCATTCATGGTGTTGCTATAATTCAGTTAGTTCCTTATCACTGTTGATTCCGTAGTTATGGAATCGATGGTACTTTTTTCTAGCGGATCTCTATCCGCATACGGGCATCAGCCCCCAAGCAACACTTTGTTTATGGGCACCGATGCCCGTATTATTTTGCTTGCATTTAAGCTATTTTTATTATAAAATTCCTCTTCGAGTTTTAAATATTTGATCTACTCAATCTATATTTGTTTAAATACTGATTATTAATAAGTTAAAACCATGGATACAAGTGAAAAAGAAAAATTAAAGATGTCGTTGTTGGCGGAACTGGGTGCCATAAATAAACAATTGGCTGAATTTACGACAGAAAATCCCCTAATAAAAGGTGATCGTCTTTCTCGATTCCATAAAACAGACCCATCTGATTCACAATCAGATAAGGCTCATAGCGTGACTGAGTTTGAGGAAGATCGGGCTGTGGAGCAGAATATGGAATTAAGAAAAAAAGAATTAGAGGAAGCCCTAAGTAATTTAGATGAAGGAAATTATGGTATCTGTGAAAAGTGTGTATCCCCTATTGATTCAAGGAGGTTAAAGGTTTTACCAGTAGCAAGGCTTTGTTTTGACTGTGCAAGCAAGGGTAGGCTTATTTGATAGGTAATAAAAATATTTGATTAAGTTAAAAATAGGTGCTATCAATGTGGCATCTATTTTTAATTCTAGCTGCTAACAAATTGCTGCTAGCTCTAATCGATGCCATCTTTTAAGGTTTTTTCCGGAGCTGTTATTGGTTTAGACTGTTTTGCAATTGATGTTGAGGTAGACTCTACGCCAGGCCTCCACTCCTTAAACATAGTGGGTCTTCCTGATAAATCGGTACAAGAATCAAAGGACAGAATTGAATCAGCAATAAGAAACAGCGGTTTTGTTTCACCACACAAGAAAAACAATAGAGTTATTGTTAACTTGGCTCCTGCTGATATCAAAAAAGAAGGTCCAGCTTATGATTTGCCAATAGCCATAGGTTATCTTATGGCCACCAAACAGCTAAAACCTTATTCGGGCAAGAGAATTGTCAGCGGTGAACTTTCTTTGGATGGATCCTTGCGCAGGATAAGTGGTGTTTTGCCAATGGCTATGCTGGCTCAAGAACTTGGTTTTGATGAAATAATAATACCCAAGGAAAATGTGGCCGAGGCTTCAGTGGTTAAGAATTTACGTGTAATTGGAGCAGCTACCTTAAAAGAAGTTTGCGGATATCTCCATAAACCAGACTTGATAGAACCGACTAGCCATCTAAATTATTCTGATTATGTTCTAAAATCCTCTAGGGGATCAGATTTGCATGATTTTGATATATATCACGTCAGGGGTCAGGAAAATGCCAAGAGAGCCATTTTAATAGCAGCTAGCGGGGGTCACAACTTACTTATGTATGGTCCACCAGGTTCAGGTAAATCGATGATTGCTCAAAGCTTGTCTAGTATTTTGCCGGAAATGAGTCAATCAGAAGCTCTCGAGGTAACAAAAATTTATAGTATAGCTGGTCTTATAAAAGATGAACCCATAGTTAAAATTAGGCCATTTAGAAGTCCTCATCACACAACATCTGCTGTCGCCGTTATCGGAGGCGGAACTTGGCCCAAGCCAGGAGAAATATCATTAGCTCACAGGGGTGTTCTTTTCTTAGATGAGTTGCCTGAATTTTCTCGGAGTGTAATTGAGGCCTTGAGACAGCCTGTTGAAAGTGGTGAGGTTGTTGTTTCAAGGGCTGCTGGTTCCGTTAAGTTTCCAAGCAGATTTATGCTTGTTGCGGCAATCAACCCGTGCCCATGTGGCAATTATGGGGATGAATTAAAATCATGCGTTTGTAGTGCAAATTCAATATTTAAGTATCAACGCAAGATTTCCGGGCCTATGCTGGATAGAATTGATATACAAATTAATGTTCCTCGTGAAACATACGATAAAATAAGCGGAAAGGCTTCTGGCGTAAAAAGTTCAGAAATGAGGTCAATGGTTACAAAAGCCAGGTCTATTCAAAGAGAGCGTTTGTTTGATTCTAACCTCCAGACAAACAGCGAAATGAGGCCGAAAGAAATAGAAAAGTATTGCAATCTTGATTCAGAAGCGGAGGGCCTGGTTAAAAAGGCGGTTACTTCACACAACCTTTCCGGTCGGGGGTACCATAAAATACTCAAGATATCTAGAACTATCGCAGATCTAGATAATAGCGAAAATATTATTTTAAAACACGTTGCAGAGGCAATTTCCTATAGAATAAAAAATGAGAGTGATTCCTTTGGCATCTAATAACTTGTTTAAATTTATAATAAAAACACCTCTTGTTTCTTGTGAAACAAGAGGTGTTTTTAAACTAAGATTACTTAATCAGCGGGTTTTTGGCTCCATGGACTTCGAAGTGGAGGTGGCATCCAGTTGATCTTCCTGTGGTACCCATTAAGGCTATTTTTTGTCCTTGACCAACCGCTTCTCCTTGTACGACAAGTAGATTGCTAGCATGAGCGTATAGTGTTTCTGTTCCATTTGGATGCACTATTTTTATGAATTTTCCGAATCCACCATTGTAACCGCTTGGCATTGCCAGAACTACTGTGCCGGATGCCGCTGCATATATTGAGGTACCGCATGAGTTAGCTATGTCTACCCCGTTTCTACCGTGTATTCTGCCCCAATTGTATCCGGTTGTGGGCTGCATGAAATATCCTCCAAGATTAGGCAGGTATGCAAATCTATTGACCGAAGTTGATGAAGGAGCCTTGGGTGTTTGGATCGTGCCCCCAGGTATTACTATTTCCTGATCTATTTGAAGATCGCCGGCCAAGGGCAAGCTGTTAAAAGATATTATTTCTTCTTCTTTTATGCCGTATTTTTTAGCCAAAGATGAAACTGTGTCGCCTTTCTTTGTTTTGTGCAAGACTCCGCTAACAGGCGGTATCTTAAGATCCATGCCTGGGTTTATTGAATCTGGGCTACTTAGATTATTAGCCCAGATTATTGTGTTGATGCTTACACCATAATCAGACGCTATGAATGAAAGTGTATCCCCTTCCTGCACTGTATATGTTGATACCTGGCTACCTCTGTCCACAAATTCTTCAAAAATGTTTGTTAGAATTGTTCCGCGTGAAACAATAGAATTATCTTGTATTGTATTAATTTCTGATATACTAGCGCTAATATTTTTGTTGTTTGTTAGTGTGGCCAAGCTATTTATGTCAGCAAGCTGATTCTGCGAGGATATTGTTATAACTGACGCGGCAGTTTCCTCCACGTAACTGTTAATGAGGTTTCCCATTAAGCCGCCCTGGTCACGAGAAGAACCCCTTGTCAAAATTACAGATGTTGCCAAAATCATCAAAACAAAAAATGCGACACGGTCGTTTCTGAAAAATATATTAGAAAATGCTTTGTGGAGAATACTTTTAATAAAAACTAGACCTCCGGTACTCAGCACCGGCTGTCTTAAAGAGTACACTGCTAATTTAGCCTAAAATTGACAAAATACATACTAAAAACAACAATGATTCTCGTGAGAGAATCAAATATAATCTTACCCCACCCATTACCCAAAAGTCAATGGATAGAGGTTGATAACAAATAAACATGAATTATCAAGAAATTGGCTTTTTGGCTGAAAATATTGCCGCAAGACATCTTAAGGAAAATGGCTACGATATTTTAGACAAGAATTATCGTAAACCTTGGGGAGAGATAGATATAATTGCCAAAAAAGTAGGGGTTATTATTTTTGTTGAGGTTAAATCAAGCAGTAGGGAGGTTGAAGGAATGAATCCAGAAGTGAGGGTTGATTGGAGAAAGATTAAAAAAATCAAAAGAACGGCTTATTTATATCTAGAATATGAATTAGGAGATATGGATTGTGAGTGGCAAATAGATGTTGTTTCTGTAATTTTCGACTCGAATAAAAAAAGTGCTCATCTGAAGCATTTTAAAAACATTTAGACCTTTTTGCGCTCAATGCATCTTTACTATTAAAGTTTCAGTTGGTACGATACTTATATTGAGGTTCATTCAAAAATAAGGAGTTTAGTGTGTGGAAACCAATGGACAGGGCCTTAGTTTTGTTTTTTATTTTAGGAATTTTTGTGCATTCTTCTTTGGCTCAAGGAGGCAAAGACAAGACTACTGTTGAGATTGATGATTTTGCTTGCGGACTTACTTCGTCAGGGGAATCTTTTAGCGCGTGGCAAGATTTGTCCATTATTCCTGTTAAATTTTCCGAAAAAAATAAAGAAGGTACTATTCTAGATGCGTACTTTGCTAGCGATTTCTTGGTTGAAAGAAAGACTTTTACTATATCTAATGAAAAAAAACCATTGTTCTACAAAATTGATGGAGACTGGTCAGAGGCTATTGATGCAAAGGAATTTTTAAAAATATTCAAAAAAGAATTTTGGCTGGTTAGCTATATACCAACACAAAATAATGTAGTTTGTCAAGCATTTCAATTCAGGGATTGGAGGGCTTTGGAGGCGAGTTTTGGTCAGGATTATGAGGAAATTAGAAATGGTTCAATTTTGGGAACTGTTCATGATCCGGCTTTTTTCAAAAATATAAGAGTCGCACCTTTTAGTTTTGTAAGCATTGAGGATGAGAAAGCACTCTGGTTATTTGTTCTGGTGGTTAATGGTTCAAGCAATCCTTTCCAGTCTAAGACAATAACTCTGGAAAATGGACTGACATACAACAGAAGGGGTAGAAGTAGGGATGGATTTGATATAGAGGTTACAGATTATGGCTCGTTTGAGCTAGGGCCGAAGATAGTTTTTGAAACAGCCGAGTACAAATTTCCTAGATTTAGGTGGGGAAATTATTCTTTAGGTAATGTTAAGGTTAGATCAAAGCTAGTTGACCGTGTTTATTTTGAAAAAAACATGACTAATTTTCAGTGGCTTTGTTTTTATGACTACCAGACCGGAAAAATTTTGCGTCTGGCAGAGATGATGCCCGAGATTTCTTCTGTGGTTAAATAATTTTTAATTTAATACCCCAACAAAGGGGTATTTTGATCACCAATGATAAGAACGAAAATAGGAGCGCATGTTTCAATAGCAGGCGGTATAATTGAGGCCCCCGAACGGGCTAAACTTTTGGGTTGTGAAACATTTCAATGTTTCACACGTTCTCCACAGGGAGGACCGGCCCCGTTAATTAACGAAGATATTGCCTCTAATTTTAGATCCAAAATGGATGAGTGTGGGATCGAGACATTTTGTATCCACACTCCTTATTATATAAACTTTGCTTCTCTTGAGGGACGTATAAGGCATGGATCTACAAAGGTGGTTCGAGAGGAACTTGAAAGGGGTAGTCTCCTTGGCGCAAGGTACGTTGTAACTCACTTAGGATCTCATACTGGTCAGACTCAAGAGCAGGGATTAGAAAGAGTATCAGAGGCATTAAATTCAATATTAGATGGCTATTCTGGCACAACCAAACTTCTTTTGGAGGTTGCTGCTGGTACCGGTAACGTAATGGGGGATACTTTTGATGAGTTGGCTACTATTCTTGGTGGTATAAAAAATATAAAATCATCTGTCGGTGTGTGTTTTGACACCTGTCATCTCTTTGCATCGGGCTATGATTTTCGTAAACCGGAACAGGCTGAGGCTATTCTCAAGGAGTTTGATAAAAAAATAGGTCTTAATTTATTAGAGTTGGTGCACGTTAATGATTCTAAGGTTGATCTTGGCGGTAAGCGTGATCGGCACGAACACATAGGCGAGGGATACATAGGGGAAGAGGGGATCACGAGTATTTTGTCTCAAGAATCTTTTGCCAAGATAGATTGGATAATAGAAACTGACGATGACGGTAGGGAAAAAGATTTGGAATTTTTGAAAAAAATAAGGGGATGCCACACACAAAACTCTTAGACATGTAAACAGGGCCTATGGTCTAGTGGTATGACGCGACATTCGCATTGTCGAGACGGGAGTTCGATTCTCCCTAGGTCCACAACTTAAATTTCCTCTAGCTTTATGTTTAATTACAAGACTTATTTCAGTAACAAAAAAATAACAATGATGGGTCTGGGTCTTCTTGGAAGAGGTGTCGCCGTAGCCAAGTTTCTTGCTTCATGCGGGGCAGTTCTAACTGTTACTGATTTAAAAATAAGAAAAGAGTTAGCCCCGAGTCTACTGCAGCTAAAAAAATATAAAAATATCAGATACGTTTTGGGGCGACACGAGCTAAAAGATTTTTCAAACTGCCATCTTGTTATAAAAGCAGCAGGTGTGCCACTTGACTCGCCTTATGTTAAAGAAGCAATAAAAAACAAAGTTCCAGTAGAGATGGAGGCCTCTTTATTTGCTAAATTATCAGAGGCAAAAATCATTGGCATAACGGGAACAAGAGGAAAAACCACCACAGCGCATGTGATATATGAAATATTAAAAAAAGCTGGCAAAAAAGTTTTTATCGGGGGTAATATTAGAGGTGGCTCAACCCTGCCATTTATAAGTAAATTCAAGGGGGATTGTCTGGTTGTGCTTGAGCTTGATTCATGGCAGCTTCAGGGTTTTGGTGATTCAAAAATTAGTCCTAATTTAGCTGTTTTTACGACTTTTTACCCTGATCATCTCAATTACTATAAGGGAAGCATGAAAAGATACTTTGATGATAAGGCCAATATCTTAAAATACCAGAAAAAAGGAGATTTTTTGATCACTCAAAAGGAAACCCTACCTTTGATAAAAAGATTTTATAAAAACAAGATACGAAGTAAGGTTTTAGTCGTGTCGTATCAAAACTTGCCCAAGACATGGAATATAAAAATTCCTGGCCAACACAATCTAAACAATATTGCCTGTGCAGTTAAGGTTGCTCAAATACTTGGACTAAAGAATCATGTTATTAAGAAGGCCGTTGAGGAGTTCAGCGGTGTCCCAGGCCGATTGGAATATCTTAGGGATATAAACGGTGTTAAAATATACAATGATAACAACTCTACGACCCCTGATGCGACAATTGCCGGCCTCAGAGCATTGGGTAGTGGGAAGATAAAGAAAATAATTTTAATCATGGGCGGTACAGATAAGGGTCTTGATATGTCTAATTTGTGTAAAGAAATAAATAAATATTGTAAGACAGTCGTATTATTAAAAGAAAGTGGAACTGAAAAAATAAAAGATCAGGTGAATAAGTTAAAAGACATTAATGTCTGGGAGGCTAGTGGTCTTAAGAAATCTGTGGAATTAGCTATGAGCCAAGCTGCGAGAGGGGATACAGTTATTTTCAGTCCCGCCTTTGCCTCTTTTGGTAAATTTTTCAAAAACGAGTATGACCGCAATGATCAGTTTATCCGAATTATAAAAAAAATAACTTAATAGATCATTAAATTTACAGGTTTTTGTGCTTATGATATTTTTAAGTCATGGATGGTTCTAAAAATAATAAGTATTTTATAAGTTTTTAGCGCGAGAAGCGTGATTTTTTGTTAACGACAGTCAATCCGCTCGGCTATAATTATGTCCTATATTTTCATAATTGCTGCTCTAGCTGCTGGTGTCATTATAACTCTGGTTGTTTTCATATTTGCCAGACCCAAAAAAGATGACCAGGGGATGCAGGTCTTAAATCAGCGTTTGGATTTGCTCAATACTTCAATGAACCAGGCACTACGGGATACTGTTAAAATGGTTTCTGAACAGCTTAAAGAGAGCAGGGAGTCGGTTGAGAGGTCATCTTCCAATGTGCATAGGCAAGTTGAGGGTTTTACATCTGGATTAACTAAGCTTTCGGAGAGTGTCAAAAACGTTCATGAACAGATCAAGGGGGTGGCGTCTTTCCAGGATATTTTTAAATCACCCAAATTGCGTGGAATATGGGGCGAGGCTTCTCTTGAGGCATCACTTGCGCAGTACTTCCCTAAAGATCGTTATCAGCTACAGTACTACTTCAAGTCGGGTGAGGCAGTGGACGCTATATTGCGTTTGCCAAACGATTTGCTTTTGCCGATAGATTCTAAATTTAACTGGGAAAACTTTGAGAAAATGGTTAATTCAGATAATGATATTTCCAAAGAACAATATCGCAAGACTTTCTTGTCTGATGTTAAGAAAAAAATAGACGAAGTCGCTTCTAAATACTTGCTTCCTTCTGAAGGAACTACTGACTTTGCCTTGATGTATGTACCAGCCGAGACGGTTTATTATGAAGTGGTCAACAATATAAAGGACGTCGATTTGCCAGGCTACGCACTGGCCAAGAAGGTATTCTTGGTTTCACCAAATACATTTATGCTTTCTGTTTCGGCTATTGGCCATTGGCTTAAAGATGTGCAACTTAATAGGCAGACCAAAGATATAATGAAACGTCTTGAGCGTATTGCCTTGGACGGGCGCAAGTTAGGGGAGGATTTCAAGAAGCTTGGTAAGCATCTATCAGATGCCCGTGGTTCATATGATGGCACCGAGAAAAGGCTTGATCTCATGATTGATCGTGTCCAAAATGTCATAGAAAAAGGTGAGCCGGAAGACGAAGCCAAACTTGCAAGTGCCGAGTCAAGTGGTGAAAATTAGAATTTGTAAAAATTATAACTCGCTTGCCCCGTGTTAATTTTTTTGCTAAATTACTTAAATTAATGTCATTACATGATCTAAAAATTGGTGACGAGGCTCCAGATGTTTTTAATGTTGTAATCGAGATTCCGAAGAACAGCCAGAATAAATACGAGTACGATGAGAAGATCGGCTTGATTAAACTTGATAGGGTTTTATATTCGCCGGTGCACTACCCGTCTGATTACGGATTTATCCCACAGACTCGTTCTGAAGATGGTGATCATTTAGATGCGTTGGTTTTGGGTGGGGATCCTGTGCCAGTTGGTTGTGTTGTCAGGGCTAGGCCCATAGGGCTGCTTAAGATGATTGATGCTGGAGAGGAGGATTTTAAAATACTTGCAGTCCAGAAAGACAATCCTCGTTTTGATAACATCAAGGACGTAAAAGATATTGAGATTAGTAACCCCCATCTTCTAAAAGAAATAGTCCATTTCTTCTCTGTTTATAAAAATCTCCAGAATAAGGAGGTTAAAATACTGGGCTGGGAGGATTCAGCCAAGGCCAAGCAAGAAATCAAAAGAGCTCAAGAGATGTTTCTTTGAGTAGGTCTATTCTTATGTCTTGAATCAATCCTTGATTGTGCTACATTCGGGTTGGTTTCTTTGATTATTTAAAAGGAGACGCATGTCATTAACTAGAGTTCAGCATCCTGCCCCGGCAGCTATGGCCTTGGTTTTGGCTAAACGACTGGAGGTCAATCTAACTACCAGAGATCTTTGTTTGGTGGCTAGTGGCTTAACCGAAGAGGATATATCTAATCCCTTGCCTATATCAGGTGTTGGTCTTGATCAGGTTCCTTCTGATAAGATAACCGGTTGGCTATATGAATTTGGCACTTCTGGATATGGGTCTCGTGATCTTTGTTATTATTTAAATAGAAAGATTAAATTATATGAAAATGGTTGGCAGATTATTAATCAAATTTTAGATGAACAGTTCAAAGATGACCCACTATTATTCTTGAGTCTTGGAACAGAGGTCCTATCTCGCCTAGATGAGATTCAACATTTAAGAGGCGCCTAATTCTAAGAGTACTATTGGTACTCTTTTGTTTTTATATTTAAAAAAAATCTTAATGTGGATAACTAATTTATAAGGATTTTTAATAAAATGTTAGAATTTAAAGCAGTAATCAATAGAAATCTAGCCTGTGCTTTTTATTTTGGTTTCTTCTTCTGGAAGCCTAAAACTAGAGGGTAGCAGCTAGTTTTGAAAGGAGGTGTTTGTATGTTAGAAGTTACAGCAGCATCCGATGTAGTCAGGGCTTCTTTGCTGACTCTATGGAGTAATGTCGCCGGTTTTTTGCCGAGATTAATTGCCGCCATAGTAGTCTTTTTAGTTGGTTGGTTAGTGGCTGTTTTGATTGCCAAGCTTGTTTGGCACATCATAAAACTAATTAGACTTGACCGCGCATTAGAAGGCGTTGGTTTTAAAAAGATTTGGGAAAGAAGCGGATATAAATTAAACAGTCCGTTGTTTTTCTATGAATTAGTAAAATGGTTCTTTGTGGTTGTGTTCTTGATGGCCGCAACAGATATTCTCGGGCTAGTTCAGGTTACCGAGTTTTTGCGAACCGTAGTATTTTACTTGCCCAATGTTTTCGTAGCAGCCTTTGTTGTTTTGATCGGTGTTTTGGTTGCTAGGTTTGTTGAGGGTTTGGTTAGAAGTTGGGTTAAGGCAGCACAATTGTCTTCTGCCAATTTTTTGGGAGCACTTACCAAGTGGTCAATATTGATATTCTCATTCCTTATAGCTCTAAGCCAGCTTAAGGTTGCGGACGAAATCGTTAGGATAGTAGTTATCGGTTTCGTAGCGGCAGGCGCATTAGCCATAGGCTTAGCTTTTGGATTAGGTGGACGATCTCACGCAGATGAAGTCATAGCCAAAATGAGAAAGCATGTTTCAGAATAAATTAAGACTTAGTCCTTAAGATTAAGAATTGGTTTTTCGAATCATAACAACACCCCGCTAAGGCGGGGTGTTGTGTTTAATCCACAGTCTTCAAGGACTGGGGTTGACGCGACTGTTGGCCTTTGCTAAACTTACGACAATCTAATATATGATGAATTATAATAATAATTTAACTACAAAAAGCGGATAACGTCTTGGTTGTTAATTTATGGCCATAAACGTCCCGCTCAGCGGGATTTTTATTAAAAAATGGCTCTCTTCTGGCGTCACTTCAAGTAAGGTGTTTACACTGAGCTAGTGGTTCGATAGACTCACCACCGTGAGCTTGCGAATCGGTCGAAGTGGTGCCCGAAGGTAGCTATAGGATAGAAACTTTAAAACCGAATATGTATAGCGGGTAAATGTATCTTAAATTGTCCCGATTTGTTCGTGCGAAGCACTGGTAACAAATCGAGGATCCTCGATTTTGTAGCTTGATTTTATCAAGAACAAAATCGGGACATTATTGGTTCAAGCGCCGAGCTTGAGCTAATAAGATAGTGAATTGTAAAAATAAATAATTAAGCTTGCAGAATGAAAGCTGTAAGCTGTGCTAAATTAAGGGCGTATGGAGGATGCCTTGACACCAAAAGGCGATGAAGGACGTGGCGTGACGACGATATGCTTCGGGGAGCCGTCTAGCGGGCTTTGATCCGGAGATTTCCGAATGGGGAAACCCAGCCAGAGTAATGTCTGGTTGCCCGGCAGTAATGTCGGGAGCGTACCTGGCGAAGTGAAACATCTCAGTAGCCAGAGGAACATAAAACACAGCGCGCAAGCGCACGATTTCCTAAGTAGCGGCGAGCGAAAGGGAAACAGTCTAAACCCATCTTTTGTTAGTTTCTAATAATAGGTGGGGGTTGCAGGAAGGATTTTCTTCTAACTACTGGATATTTGCGCATACTCTTGTGCAAGTATCCAGGACATTAGGTAGGAGTTACAAAATTAGAAGTTAGCTGAACGGCCCTGGAAAGGCCGGCCAAAGAGGGTGATAGCCCCGTAAACAAAAATTTCTAATCTCTCTCGACCGAGCACTCAACTTTTACGAGCTGAGTGCTCGGTCAGAAATCCTTTCCTAAGTAGCCATGGAGCAGACTATCCGTGGTGAATCCGGGCCTACTACGGTCCAAGACTAAATACTTTTGGTGATCGATAGTGAACTAGTACCGTGAGGGAAAGGTGAAAAGAACCCCGGTGAGGGGAGTGAAATAGAACTGAAACCATACGCCTACAAAGAGCCGAAGTCCTTCGAATCGCAAGATTCTCGGGATGACGGTGTGCCTATTGAAGAATGATCCAACGAGTTTTTACAAGTGGTAGGATAAGCCCGAATAGGGCGCATCCGTAGGGAAACCGAGTGTTAATAGCGCGTATTACCCGCTCAAATTTTTGGAAATAAAAAATCGGGATATTTATCCCGACTGTGCCTCCTGTTGGATATGAGTATTTTGTATAGAGGACATTAATCCCCAAACTTTTAAATTCCTTATTTCGATACCAGGGGGTATGTGCCTTAGAATAAATTCAATAGTGTTAGGGTATGAATCAGATAATTCTATCTCTTTGGATTCAGGAACCCAATACTCTGATCCGCAGTAGAAGACTCTAGAAAATAGTCCAGATATACTTGAGTTGTCTAGAAAACCAACGACAACACCTTCTTTTTCAAGTCTTTCAAACTGTAACAGAACCCTCATTTAATATCTCCGTATATCTCAAAAAGGTTGTGTCTACGATATTATAAATTTTGTTTAAAGTCAAGTTTCCAAAAATTTGAGCGGGATCGCTTGTAAAAGACCCGAAGCCAGGTGAGTTACCCATGGCCAGGATGAAGCTCTTCGAAAGAAGAGTGGAGGTCCGAACTGGTTGATAGCGCAATATCATCGGATGAGCTGTGGGTCGGAGTGAAAAGCTTATCGAACCTGGTAATAGCTGGTTCTCCCCGAAATGCCTTT
>DATDXQ010000009.1:0-11893 GCA_036517175.1 Minisyncoccota bacterium | reverse complement strand
GGAGTCGAACGGCGGAGCATGTGATTTTCTGCAATTGGCAGAAAATCACGCGAGCAGGTGGCTAGACAAAACTTTCGGAAGAAAGTTTTAGTCGAAGCCGACTCCCCCATCCATTCTATCTCCACACCTTCAAAAAACATCCCCAAGGGTCTGTTTTTTAGTATACGGAGCTTAAAAAATCACGGTTTTCCTAATTTTTAATGGATTTTTGATATTCCTTAAAAATAGGGTTTTTGTGAGTTTTCCATTGTTCTCTATCAGATCCACTGCTTCGCCAAGGTTTCGCAGTGAGCGGCACTCCTTCAAAAAAATTGGCATTTTTATCATTTTATCTTAATATTCCATCAGGTGCTTGACAATATACAGAATGAGTGTATATTATTGATTAGATCTTTAAATAAGTAATCATAAGGAGCTACCGTGAACGCAGCAGCTATTTATAAGAATGAATGGTCTGCGACTACGCTCGGATTTGTCGCTAGTACTCTTGCGTGTGTAGCAGTGGCAATAATGGCACTTATTGTAATGGGTAATTTCAATTTTCCAGGAGTAACTTGGACGATGAAAGATGTTTTGTTTGTAGTGTTTTTCTCTTTCTCGCAATTGCTCGCAAACACGCTTCATCACTCTCCTGTCAGTCGTCATGGTAATGCGATCGAGGGAATGACCTTTAGTGATCTTGGCGATAGTGAAGTCAAAACAACGGTTCGCCAATGGGTATTGCAGTGGTTCGTTTCAGTGCTCTGTGCTAGCACCGTTTTCACCACGATTGGTATCCTTATCATTTATGCATTGAAAAGCTCGAGTTTAAAAATCTAGCCGACTATCGTCGGCCTTTTTATTAGGGAAGTGTAGATTTTGTATAATAAAGTTTTCCATTGTTCTCTACCAACACCACTTCTACGCTAAAGCTTCGAAGTGCGCAGCACAAGAAGATTTTAGAAAATAAAATTCCGTTTATGCGGAATTTTATTTTGCGTAGAAGTGTCCTGCGTAGCCTTCTTGAACTGCGTAGCTTCAGCGAAGCAGTTGGCGAAGCAGGACTCTTGTGATAGTAAATATTCATGTATTATGTCTACATTCTCCAAAGTCAAAAAGACAAAAGTTTTTATACTGGTTTTACCGAAAATTTAAAACAAAGAATCAAAGACCACAATTGGCATGAATCAACCTACAGCAAAAGCAAAGCCCCATTTGAGCTAGCTTGGTACTGTGTTTTCAAAGACAAAAAGAAAGCTCTAGATTTTGAGAGATATCTCAAGCAAGGTTCCGGCTTTGCTTTTGCCAGAAAAAGATTGGTCTAATAAATCCCGAAAGGGATGTTTTGTGGTATACGGGGATTATTAATGTTGAGTTTCCCTAAAAAATGTATAAAAAATTTGACAATATTGATTAAGTAGTGTTATCTTATGCATGGCGTTAGATATGCAATTTTACAACACAAGGAGAGAAAATGCTCAATGTTATCCCAGTAGTTGGCTGGATTTTGGATATTTTTTTTAAGGCCAGTTTGGCGGTGCCGTTCTGGTTCATTTGGACCGTGTGTGGTTTCGGCAAAAGATATTTCTACTTTGTTCCTCCAGTTTATCAAGATTTACCATTTTTTCATTGTCTTGGCCTATTTATTGTTATACCAATAATTTACATCATAGTAGTTCCTAAAATTATTTCGGTAAGCCAGAATAATGATCACGCAGGAGAAAAAAGTAAAAAGACACAAGGAGGAGCAGGATTAAATAGTAAACCTGAGGAAGAAGATTACCCTAAAATATTCTCATCTCGACGGCCTCGGCAATGACCGACAGACAGAAGTTCTGTCTAATTTGTGCCATATATTTACATGCCGCTCTTTAGAGCGGCTTTGTTTTTAATTAGATTTTCTATGATAATAATATTAATAGATGAATAAATCTGCTGGAAGGTTGGCAAAATTACTGAGGCGGTCTCTAGTAAAAGGGAATTTTGTTTTAACATCTGGCAAGGTTTCTAATTACTATCTGAATGGCAGAAATGTGACATTGCAATCTGAGGGAGCATATTTATCTGCGCACTTATTTTTTGAAATTATTAAGAAAAATAAAATTACCGCAATAGGCGGCCCAACGGTTGGCGCAGATCCCCTTGTAGGGGCTGTAGCCTACCTGGCTTATACAAAGAAGTACCGCCTTAAGACTTTTATAATAAGAAAGATGCCCAAGGAGCACGCTGATAAAAAACAGATAGAGGGCCCCAAGCTTAACAAAAAAGATTCGATACTCATTATAGATGATACGGCAACAACCGGTAAGTCTTTAATAGAATCAGCTCAAATATTAAGGAATTTGGGTTTTAAAGTAGCAAAGGCTATGGTTCTAGTTGATAGAGAGGAGGGAGCCATAGAGAGCCTGAATAAAATAGACATGGAGCTTCTGTCAGTGCTTAAGTCGAGTGATTTATTGTAGGATGCTGGAAGATGTAGAAATTAGAAATTGGTGGTCTTGTAAATTTGTGGAAATGTTGTATTTTCAAGTAAGAATTTTTATAACTGGAGAGGCGTCTAATGTATGATCCACAAAAGTTAACAATAGTTGGAAACATAACAATCAATGGGCCAGTGTTAAGAGATTTTCTAAAAAAGTCTTACTATTTTCTAACTTGGGATGAAAATACCTGTTCTCTCGCATTGGAGGCGAATCATTCTTTGGGGGGAATGCTTCTTTTTAAAATCAAAGATGTTTCCTATGCTGAGGCTAAAAATTTGGCAGAACAACTTGGTTTAAAATCTAGAGAGGATGACAATTCAACGTTTTGGTCAAAATGGAATCCGGTCGTGAGCATCAATCACAATAGTAGCATAGAGGCTGAGGAGTTGAGGGTCGAAGCTCTTAAGCTTGGAATACCCATTATAATCCGAAATGTTCCGCCCAGCTCTTGCTACGGATTATCCCATGGCCAAGGTTTGTGCCAATCTGATCTATGGTCACAAGAGCATATGCTAGAAATTATTAGAGGAGTTGCCTCTAGGTCTAAGGAAAATCTAGAAACCGTGCCATGATAATAGCCGAACAGGCTATTTTTTATTTTTATATAATTTTTGGGGGCTTTGTTGCTATAAAAAACAATTGTTGTATTCATGTATTTGTTTTGATATTATTAAAATTAAGATTAATTTTTAAGAGAATTGAATAAGCTGATGCGCGGCAGATTTCTGACTCGCTTCTATTTATTCAAGTAGTTGTTTTATGGGTAATCCTTTTGAAGAAGCTGCTAACCAAGTTTTGGAGGGTGCGAACCCTGTAACTGGTGAGGTTAGACCAGAGGACATGGAAAGGTTGAACGCCACCATGCCTAAGGAGAGTCCTGTTGGAAGTACTGATGTTGTTCCCGGGGCGGAGCAGATAAGGGATAAAAGATTGCTAACCATGAGTGACGCTGAGTTTGCAAAGTGGCATGGTGATGTAAAGAATGATTTTGAAGCAGCAATGTCGCAATTAAATGATGATCCAACATCAGCAGAAAGAATAGCAGAAATGGAGAAGGTGCAGGCGCTAATGGATGATTTCAACCTGGCGGAAAAATTAAGGCAACAAAATCTTTTCAAGAAGGCTTCCAGCTAGATACTGTTTAAAATTTCAAAATAAAATGCCCTTTGGGGGCATTTTATTTTGAAATAATTTGTCCTAGCCGTCTTAATTATTTTTGTTTTTTATAAATCTTGTGTTATTAATTTAGTTAATATCTTGTTCTTTAAAAAGGATTTTATATGTTCGAGCAGACCTTTGTGAATCAGGGCAAGACCAATAAGGGCTCTACACTCGCATTTTCTGCATTTATTCAAGTTTTGTTTGTTTGCTTCATGATTTTATTGCCTATTATTTTTACTGATGTTCTTGAGCCAGAGATGTTGTCCGGGATTATAGTTGCTCCACCTCCCCCTTCCCCGCCACCCGCACCTCCCCCAGAAGAAATTAAGAGGGTCATTGTCAAAAAGGTTCCACCTAAGAAATTCAATGTTGATTTCGTTGCCCCAATAAAAATACCAGTAAAGATAAACCTTATTAAAGATGCGCCTGAAGATTTTAAACAACCAACCATAGACATTTCTGTGCCTACTAATAATAGTTTTGTTGAATCTGTTGGTTTTGGGATCCCAGAGTCAAGTGTTTCGGCTCCTGCTCCACCTCCGTCCACCCCAGCACCCAAACCAATTCCTGAACCTAATAAACCAGAAGAGCGACAACGTATAAGTTCCGGTGTCATGGCTGCTAAGATTGTTAAACAACCGCAACCTCAATATCCTTCACTTGCCTTGAAAACTAGGGTCCAGGGAAAGGTTGTCTTTAGGGCTATCATAGGTAAAGATGGCAGAATCAAGGACCTAAGGCTTATTTCTGGCCACCCGTTGCTTGTCCTGTCCGCAACCAATGCAGTTAAGCAATGGGAGTATCGCCCGACAACTTTGAGTAATGAGCCAGTAGAGGTAGAGACTGAAATAGAAGTTGTTTTTGTCATAAAGTAATTAACGTTTCTTGAAGTGTGGAGTATTGGGTGTTAACCTGATTCCTAGTATTTTTACATTCTAAGGGTGTTGATAATGAGCGATATTCCTAAATCCTCGGATATTCTGAATGCGGCCTGGAAATTAGATAGAGGTTTTCTGCCTGGCAGAGATCCAGCGAGCCTTCTTCCATTGGATTTTAAATTTTTGGACGAGTTTGGTTACGAATTACCTGCCCTTATATCAAGTGGCAAAATTCAACAAGCGGCAAGATCATTACCCATACCTAGACTTGAAAGTTTGGATGGGTTAGACGATAGAGACCATGCCAGGGCAATGATGTTGTATGGTTTTGGAGCTAGCGCTTTTCTTCACTCCAGTAATCCCTCAGGCACAAGTTTGTGTCGTGAGCTTGCTCAGCCATTGTGTTTTTTATCAAATAAAAGCAGGAAACCACCCATACTTTCATATTGTTCCTACGCTTTGAGTAATTGGAGGCGTCTGGATGGAAGGCGTGGCCCGACTTTAGACAACATAGTTTTGTCCCAAAAATTTATTGAAGAATATGATGAGGATTGGTTCGTCCTTGTTCACGTGGCCATAGAGAGCGAAGCGGCCTCACTGCCGTTTTTGTCGTCCAGGGTCATAGAATCCATAGAGAGAAGTGATCTTAAATATTTGGAGGCATGGCTGGCCGAGATTCTTAACGTGATTGAAAAAATGATCGAGGTTTTTGAAAGAATGCCCGAGAAATGTTCACCCGAGGTCTATTATAAAAGGGTTAGGCCATGGATTAAATATTTCGAAAACGTTGTGTATGAAGGTGTAGACGAATTTGCCGGTTTGCCCAAGTCATTCAGGGGTGAAACAGGTGCTCAAAGTTCGATCATGCCCCTTCTAGACGCTCTTTTTAATGTCAATCACAAAGAAAGTGTTTTAACTAAGCATGTGAAGGAAATGAAACTTTACATGCTGCCTGCTCATAGGGATTTTGTAGAGTTGGTTTCAGCTACTTCAAAATTGAGAGAATTTGTTTCAAGTTCTGGATCTAGACTTTTGAAAAATTTGTACAATAGATGTCTTTTGAAGATGTGTGAGTTCAGGCAGATGCACCTTAGGTATGCGATATCTTACATAGCTGAAAAAACGCCGGATTCAAGAGGAACTGGGGGTACAGTTTTTATACCCTGGTTAAAAAATCTTGAAAAAGAAACGCAAGATATGCTCTTAAGTTAAAGCTGATTTTATCAGCTTTTTTTATTATCATGAAATTTCTTGTGTATTTCTCTGAGCTGTTTGTCGGTGACGTGGGTATATATTTGTGTTGTGGTGACAGAAGCATGGCCAAGCATTGCCTGAACTGAGCGTATGTCTGCACCGTTTCGAAGTAAGTCAGTAGCGAAAGAGTGGCGCAAACTGTGTGGGCTTATTTTTTTACCGATGATACCAGAGGCGATTGCGTATTTTTTGACTATCCTTTGAACACTGCGTGGTGTCAGGCGAAGTTGCGCATATTTTTCGAAGCTTTCTTTTCCAGGTATACGTATAAAAAGTGATTCGTCAGCGTCAATTCTTTTTGTAAGATAGGTTTTTATTGTTTCTACCGCCTGTTCTGACAAGAAGACCACTCTAAGTTTGCTACCCTTTCCTCTTACTGAAAACTCTCCCCTACTCAGGTCTATATTGTCGCGATCCAACGCGCAAAGCTCAGACACACGAAGTCCTGTTGAGAAAAGTGTCTCAAGTATCGCACGATCGCGTAGGCTTCTTACGTCAGATCCGCTAGGGGAACTTAAGAATTTCTGAAGCTCATGTGGTTCTAAGAACTCTACCTGCCTATCTTCTTGTTTGCCAAGCTCAACTTTCTCTGCGGATACCGTTTTAATATCACGCTTGGCCAGATATTTAAGAAATGAACGCAAGGCTATGATGTGATAATTCTGAGTCACTTTTTTTAATGTTTGGCCATGTGTATCGGTAAGACGGTTTAAATAGAGACGGTATTTTCTTATTATTTCCTCACTTAAATCATTTTCATTCTCTGCCTTAGTAAAATTCAAAAACCTAAGCAGGTAACGATTGTAATTCTCAACCGTTTTCTGTGACCTATTTTTTTCTATCTCTAGATATTCCAGAAACTGAGTTTTGAGTTTTTTTATTTCCACAGGCTAATTATAGCAAATATTGTGCGACAATTGGCATTTGTCTACGTTTAGGCTAAAATTATTTGTAAAAAGTTCTTAAAAAAATAGGATATTTACATGAGTAGAGCTGCTTGGATGTGTTTGTTTTTTAATCTGTTTATCACTGTGGTCGGTGCTCAGGACAAAGATTCTTGTGAGCCAGAGTCTGTTTGTCAAAAAATTTTAGCAGAAATTGAGACAGGTAGGAGTGAATTGGCCAGTTTGAGTCTAAGCAAGTCAAGTGGTGATGTTAGATATACTGAAATAATAAGAAGAACTGATGGTGCGGAAAGAAGACGAACGGTAATAGATTTTGAATGGAAAGAGATAGGTCTCAAGATTATGAATCTAGACAGGGGTGAAACTAGGGTAATTAAGATCATAAAGAGAGGGCCACAGCTTGTTAATGAAAATAATGATTTTGTGATTGAGATAGAAATGAGGCCTTCTGGTTTGGTTTGGAATGATTGGAACACTGCTTTTAAGGTGGGTAACCCAAGAGAAGGTGGCAGATGGGCCGTCATACTCAATAAATATCCGCGCAGACTTAATGATGGTAGTAGGCAAGATGCTATATACTCTCCCTACTCCTCCGTTCTTCATAGGCAGGATCTAATAGCAGAAGGTCAAAGATATCTTAATCGGAGTTCTTCAAGCGCAGGCATGATTACTTACTCTAGATATAATCTTGTCCGAGATTCTATTAAGCCGGAGTCAATTATCGAAGATGAATTCTTGTTTTTACACAGACTGGAGTTGCCTGAATTCATAAGTAGACTAGCTCTAATAGAGCAAGCAGATCCGTTTGAATTTTATGAATTTGAAAAGGGAAATTGGCGTTATAATCCTTTTGAAAGGGTTTTAATTTTGTTGGCTTTGAACGGAGAATCAGCCTATGGGCTAACAGTTAGCACTGCAAGCGCTTCTGGGCTAATGCAATTCACAAAGCCTACCTGGAACACAATGATGAAGCTATTTCCGTGGAGAAACTTGGTCGGTTTTGAATATGGGCCGAGAATACACAGAGAGGCAATGTCGGCAGCGATTCTTTTGGAAAATTATAATTTTAGGGTTCTCAAAAATGTCTTCGGGCAGTCTATCTCGAAAGACAAGAATCTTGAGTTTTATTTGGCCGCAGCGTATAACGGGGGCATCGGAGACGTTGTAAGGGCTGTTAGGAATTCAAAAAACAAGAAAACAAACTGGCGAGTAGAACTCAGAAAAATCAAAAGCAAAACTGAAACACTCGACTATTTAGATAAGCTTGATTACTTGGTCGGTTTAGGTAGTCAAAAAGAGTAGTATTTTTTGGTATTTTAGGGGTCTAAAGAGACCCCTTTTAATTTAAAATATAATGTGTTATTATTCATTTATGATTAATACAACTAAGAAGAAAAAAATAATAGATCAGCATGCTTCTCATGAGAAAGATACTGGATCTGCTGAGGTCCAAATCGCCTTATTTACTCAGGAAATTGAGTCTTTGACTAAGCATCTAAAGAAACATCAAAAAGATAACAGTTCCCGAACGGGTCTGTTAAAAATGGTTTCCAAGCGCCGCCGCCTCATGGACTTCTTGAAAAAAGAGTCACCGGATAGGCATGCTAAAATAGTTAAAGAATTAGGTTTAAAAAAATAGATCTCAATGCCAGAAAGGAAGCCCAAAAATATCGTTAGATCAAGAGACCTTACGTCAGAGCATCAGCGTGTTGGCGTTTTTGTTGATGCTCAAAACATGTATCACTCTGCCAAGAATCTTTACAAAGCAAAAGTTAATTTCAAGAAGGTTTTGGAGCAGGCCGTTGGTGATAGGCGTCTCATAAGGGCCTTTATTTATGTAATAAGAACTGAATCAGGTGAAGAAAGGGCATTTTTTGAAGCTCTTGAAAAGGGGGGCTATGAAATAAAAGAAAAGGACCTTCAGGTTTTTGCCGGTGGTATGAAAAAGGCTGATTGGGACGTGGGTATGGCTATGGATGCCGTAATATTGGCAGACAAAATTGATGCGGCCATTCTTGTTACCGGTGATGGTGATTTTGTGCCTTTGGTTGAGTATTTGCGTATTTCCCAAGGTCTTAAGGTTGAGGCAATGTCTTTTGGCAGGAGTACCTCGGCCAAACTCAAGGAGGCCGTTGATGTGTTTACTGATTTAGAAACTGATCCCAAAAAGTTTCTTATGTATTAGTTCAATATGAAAAAAATCCTAATCTCTATAGTAATTATTATTGCTGTTATTGTTGGTGGATTCTTTCTTATTAAGTATCTTGGTGGGTGGCCAGTAGGGTTTGATAACGGCCACCTTTTAGTTAAGCAATATCATTGTTCTGATGTTTGCCCTGGTTATGGAGGTTGGTTTGTTGTTTATTCAAGAATCGATAATAAAGAAGAATGCGACAGAATTGGCGGCAAAACAATCATAGACCCAGCCTGGAAAGGTTTTTGGGGCTGCAGTCCAATCGATGATCCTATAGACGACAAGCAAGCTCAGCAGATAATATACACAAACAAAGATTACAAATTTCGGGTTAGTTTAACTGCTGTCTGGTTTGGATACAGGGTTAGAGTTAAGGAGGTAAGTAGTAATTTTGGCCAAGGCAACCTGGTATTCTGTGTCCCTACAACATCTAAAAATTATGGGTCTGATGATTGTGATGATGGCTTTGCCAAAATCATGGTCATTCATGTAATGAATTACGAGCAGTGGTCGTGGTGGCAAAAACAGGATGGCCCAAAGCCTGGATTATTGGGTCAAAATTCTGATTACGTTTTTGGATACAGTTTTTGGCAGGACCCACCACAAGATCTAACAGGTATCAATTTCGAAACCAATTTGGTTACAGGAAGCTTCAAGTTCCTAGAATAGAGGCTTCTCAGCTTGTCATATCGTTAACAAGAAACACCTTAGATCTGGTGTTTTTTGTTAATATGTGCTAAATTCGTTTGGTAGTTAACAATTAAGTAGTGATTGGAGAGGAATTATAATAAGGTAATGGGGCGCATGCCAAAAAATTTGACGTGAAAAACTCACTTGGAATTTTCTGGCCTGAATCTTCACCCCACCAAATAAGCTTTAGGCGATTTGTGAATGGTGTTATTTGGTGCTGTAAATTACTCCCCTCTTCTATTTATTTGTCAGTTTTTTAATGGGTATAAAAACCTATAAGGAAGAGTTTGCCGGTAAGCAGTTAATTATCGAGCTTGGGCGTTTAGCCGGTCAAGCAAATGGTTCTTGCCGAATACAATATGGTGAGACCTGTATTTTGGTTACTGCTGTGATGTCTAATAGAACCAAGAGTGTCGATTATTTTCCCCTTACTCTAGATTACGAAGAGAAATATTATGCTGCGGGCAAGATAAAGGGTTCAAAGTGGATAAAGAGAGAGACTAGGCCTTCTGAAGAGGCTATTTTAGCTGCGAGGCTAATTGACAGATCTCTACGCCCAAGATTCGATCATAATATAAGAAACGAAGTTCAGGTTGTCGCCACTATTCTTTCTTTTGATGGAATTAATGACCCTGATATACCAGCTCTTTTTGGTTCTTCTTTGGCACTTATGATTTCCGATATCCCATTTGATGGTCCTGTGGCCGCCTGTCGAGTGGGACGAGTTGACGGAAAACTAATCTTTAATCCTACATATGAGGAGAGAGTTTTAAGTGATTTTGATATCGTGGTTGCTGGTACAGAAAACAAGATAAATATGATTGAAACAGGCGCTAAGATAGTTCCAGAGAAAGATATTGTCGAGGCGATAACTAAGGGTTTTAAGGAGTTTCAAGATTTGATAAAGATTCAAAACAAAATTGCTAAAGATATTTCTGCTAAGAAAAAGGAACTTGCAGTTTTTGTTCACGATGAACCACTGGCACTTGTTGTAAGAAATTTTTCAGAATCTAAATTAGAAAAAGCACTCTATGCACCAGGTAAAAACAAGACAGAATTTTATGAAGGCTTGGGCCAGATAAAGGCGGAACTACTAGGACACATTAAAGAACAATTTAATGAACACCCAGAATTATCCAGAAAGTTGGATGAAGCCGGTGAGATTTTTGAGGAAGAGATAGACAGAATAGTGCACCGCAACATTCTTAATGAAGAAAAAAGACCGGATGGTCGCAAAATCGACCAATTGCGGGAAATCAGCGCAGAAGTTGGGATACTCCCCCATTCGCATGGAACAGGTCTATTTAATCGTGGAACAACTCAAGCACTTTCCAGTCTGACTCTTGCCTCTCCTGGGATGGAGCAATGGATTGAGACTATGGAGATCCAGCTTACAAAGAAGCGTTTTATGCACCACTATGTTTTCCCGCCATTTAGTGTAGGCGAGGTTGGAAGGATGGGTGGAGCAGGTCGCCGTGAAATAGGTCACGGTGCATTAGCTGAGAGGGCTCTAGAGCCTCTGATTCCAGACAAGGATGTTTTCCCGTATACGATCAGGGTTGTGTCGGACATACTCTCTTCTAACGGGTCATCTTCTATGGCATCAGTATGTGGATCTATATTGGCTATGATGGATGGTGGTGTGCCGATTAAGGCTCCAGCCGCTGGTATTGCAATGGGCCTTATGTTTGATGAAAAAGGTGAAAAATACAAAATTTTAACTGATATCCAGGGTCCTGAAGATCATCATGGAGATATGGATCTGAAAGTGGCCGGCACCAAGGACGGCGTAACAGCTATGCAGATGGATGTTAAAATTGAAGGAATTAATGAAAAGATATTGGCAGAAGCACTTGAACAAGCACGAAGAGCCAGGTTAGAAATATTGGAAACAATGGCTAAGGTTATTGATTCGCCAAGAGCTGAATTGTCTAAATATGCTCCAAGAGTGCAAACAATAAAAATTGATCCAGATAAAATAAGAATGGTTATAGGGCCTCAAGGTAAGGTTATAAATGAAATTATTGAAAAAACAGGTGTTGACATAGATATTGAGCAGGATGGCTCAGTGTTTATAACTGCCGATAGCCCGGAAGGTATGGATAGGGCTATAAAATGGATAGAGATGATAACTTATGATGCTAGGGTGGGCGATGAATTTGATGGTAAGGTTACGAGATTGATGGATTTCGGAGCTTTTGTTGAGTTTATGCCCGGGCAGGAAGGCATGGTACATGTTTCTGAAATATCTAGTGAGCATATTCGCAGGCCAGCAGATGTCCTCAAGACTGGCCAGACTGTTCATGTCAGGATTAAGCAGATAGATGAGTTGGGTAGGATTAATCTTAC
>DATDXQ010000008.1:0-29636 GCA_036517175.1 Minisyncoccota bacterium | reverse complement strand
AAACCCCAAAGCAGAGGAGGACGGATCAACGTCCTAACCAGTCGCTGGGAATACCCTGGTGGAAGGCGATGGTGAGGTGGTCCCTAAAGCGAGAGCAACGACCACCAACGCCGGTTCCAGTCGCGAGACTCGAGCCGGTTTTTAATTATCCTTTCTTTATTAGAAAGTGGGTGAGAGGCGGCCGTGTAGTTTGCGGTAGTAGTTGATTGCGAAGCGGTGTGCCTCGGCATCAATTTGAAGGATTAGATTGCGAGCAGACGGTGATATTTTTGACAGCTGGAGGGCTGTTTTTTTATTGTCGATAAAAATTTTGGTTCCGATATGCCGATCATCTTTTGTAAGCGTTATGACTCTAATTTTATTTTGTCCTATTATTTTTAAAATATGTTTTGCTATGTTTAGTTGTGCGATTCCCCCATCCATTATTATCAAATCCGGATAGATCCATTCTGAGTGGTTAAATCGGCGTGCTAAAACCTCTTTAAGCATCCCAACGTCATTTGGGCTGCTTGGCGAGTGTATCTTGAATTTTCTGTATTGGGTTTTGTCTGCTGACCCATTAATAAAGACAACCATTGATCCAGTTGCGAATTGGCCTTGAATATTAGCAACGTCGTAGCCCTCTATGCGTTCTGGTTTATTACTCAATTTTAATGTGCGAACCAATTCTTCGAGTGTCGTTGATATGTTTATTACTTCTGTCTTACGAATGATGAGGGCGTTTTCAAAAACTTTTTCAAGCTTGGCCATTTTGTCTCGGGTTTCTGCAGCTTTTTGGAAATTTTCTTTTGTCGCCATATCAGACATTTCTTTTTTTAGTTTTTTAATTAATAAATTTTTTTTACCCGACAGGACGTCTTTAACGGCTCTTATGTTTTTCCGATAGCCGTGATTTTTTTTAGCAGTCCGCTCGACAAGCTCAGGATTGTTTTTCAAACAACAAAAACCCAAGCATTTGCCGATATGATAATTTAGACAATAATTGTTGTGTTTTTGTTTGCAAGTACAGTAGGGGAATATTCTGCGCAGAAGACCAAGGGTTGTTTTAAGGGCACTGCCATCTGTAAAGGGACCCGAGAAATCGGTTTTTGTTTGCCTTGATTTTAATTTACCATCTTGATTTTTTGTCGGTTGGTGAGTGATAAAAATCCGAGGAAATTTATCTTTTGTTATACCTACATAAAAATACTGCTTGTCATCACGAAGTTTTATATTAAAAGGTGGTCTATGTTTTTTGATGAACTGAGATTCTAGTATTAGCGCCTCGATTTCAGAGCTGGTTTCCTGCCAGGTTATCTTGTTGGCCATTTCCAGCATATTTTTTATTCTGGAATCAACGTTATTTTTGAAATAAGAAGCAACTCTTTTTTTTAGGTTTAACGCCTTTCCGATATACAAAATCTGGCCCTGCTTGTTGCGGAAAAAATAAACCCCTGGGGTTTGCGGCACCTTTGTTTTGGATAGTTCCATTCCTTGACATTATGGCATTTTTGCTGTTATTTTTCAATTGCTGATTTAATGTCCAATTTTAAGGAGATGTGAGATGAGTAGATCATTAAAAAACCTAGTTTTATTAAATCTTATTGCCTCAGGAATTTGTTTAGCTCAGGTTATAGACCGCTATGTATTTAGCAAAGTTTTTGAAAGAGTAAAGGAGTCTGTTGTAACGATTGAGGCATCGTCAACCATTGTGGTTAATAATTCCCTTAAAGATAGTGAGGGTCTCGGTAGCGGGGTTATAGTGGACACAGATGGTAATATCGTGACCAATAAACATGTGGTAGAGAATGCAAGAGAAATTTTCGTTGTTTTCCAAAGTGGCCAAAGACTGAAAGCTACTTTATCAAAAAATGTTCCTCCTGATGCGGATCTTGCCTTGGTGAAACTTGATGTGGTTCCGCCTAGTCTAACTCCTATCAAAATGGGAGATTCTGACAAGCTTGTGCCAGGGGAGATGGTTTTGGCAGTCGGGTCTCCCTTTGGTTTTGGTGGCACTCTTACTGGGGGTATTGTAAGTGCTATACGGCACATTTCCTCTAATCCTAATGACCCGCCTCCACCATTTGCTCTTATTCAGACAGATGCTGCTATAAATCCTGGTAATTCTGGTGGTGCATTAGTGAACCTTGATGGTGAACTTGTTGGAATTAATACATTTATTTTTTCGAGCAGTGGTGCCAACGCTGGGTTGGGTTTTGCCATTCCCGTAAATGTAGTTAGGCAAGTTGTCGGAGATATAAAGACAAATAGAATTCCAGGGTCAATGGGTATAACAGTACAGGATATTAATCAGCAGATAGTAAATACTTTTAAGTTGGGTATTTTAAGGGGAGTTTTAGTTACTTCCGTTGTGGCTAATGGTCCTGGTCAGCAAGCTGGATTGAGGCAGGGCGATTTGATTGTAGGTATATCAAGGGTTGGGAAATCATACGTTGAGATTAAAAATTCCAGGGAGTTCAAGTGGATTGAAAGGAATTTCAGCAGTGGTGATTCTGTGGAACTGAGTATTATAAAACTTGGTAAAAATGAAAGCCAAATTGTAACGGTAATATTGAAATGATAATAACAAACCCGCCTCATCGGCGGGTTTAAAATTTTAAATCATCAGAGTTTTATGAATGGTATAGGTAACAAAAGCAGTAACAGTCCAAGAATAAAAAATGGTGTTATGTCTCGGTAGTTAATATCTTCTTTTTGACCAATTATTATTCTTTCCTTGTCCAGTACCTGGTCTATGGCGTCGGCAGCTTCTTGACCGGTAGTTGTTTGTATATAGACTCCGTTTAAAATATCAGCGGCGTCTCTCATGAATACCGGGTCGGGCTTGGTTAATATCAATGATCCTGAATCCGGTCCTTCTTTTTGTACGAAATATTCAATAGTATTTCCGTTTTGATCTTTTTCTTTAGGTATCAACTGTTCTCCAGACTGACTCCCAAGACTTACAATGAAAATTTTTACATTCGGCTCTTGGCTCCGTATCTCAAGTGCTTCCTGTCTGGTTGCGTCTGAGTGTTCTATGTCTACGGTTTGTTCGCCATCGCCTATTATTATAAGAATTTTATCAAAATCACTTTGGTTATCGAATCCTTTAATGCCCCAGGTAACAGGATCCCAAACGTTACTCCCGTGTTCTAAGGTCGTTGTTCTTAAGCGTTCTTCGGAAGATTTTCTAAGCTCCCTTTCTAATAATTCATAATCTTTTGTGGGGGTGGCCACTAGGGGTATGGCAATGTCTGAAAAAAGAAGCAGTCCAACCTTGTCTTTTTGACCTTCTCTTCTTAGACGGTTTAGAAGGTCGGTTATTATTTCTTTGGTCATTTCAAGCCTTTGTTTGCCCTGGTCTTCGGCGAGCATGCTTACTGTGAAATCAAAGGCTATTTGTATCTCAGTTGGTCTGTATTCATTTATCGATGTTCTGTCACTTATCCGAGGAGTCATTATAATCAGACCGATGAGTAATGTGATCAGAGACATAAAAATACTCTTTACTAATAAGGATGCTAGGGATATCCCGAATATTCCTGCACCCCGAGATATTGCATTGCAGTGTTTAATGCCCCCAAATATTTTATATATTCTCATAACACGCATTGAGAGCAGTAAATATAGGAGTAGTGCCAAAATTGAAGCGCCTATTGTGGGGTAGGTATATTCTGGATGTAAAAAAACTATTTTGGATATATCTTCTAGGCCTAACTGATAAAAGTCCATGACCCCCTCCTATGGTTTAATCGGACCCTTTTTGGAATTAAATTGCCGAAGCGGAGTGCCGAGGTCTTTTGAGCGGCGATGGTTTAATATCGCCTGAATTGAGACGGCGAGTGCTTTGGATTGAGAGATTCTTTGGTTCACAAGTTCTAGATTTACGTGGCTATCGAAATCAGTTCCGTATTTTTCCAATGCTTGTTGCCATTTTTTTTGAGCTAGTTTTAGATTGCCTTGGTAGAGGGCTATGTTGCCCTGGCTGTAAAGAGAATCAGCCGCAAGTTTAGTATCGTGAGATTTGCCGGAATTGTCGAATAGCCTGTGTGCCTCATCAAGCTTGCCTACATTTGCAAGAGCAATTGCCTTGTTGTAATCCAACCTCTTGTTTATCCCCAGTATGTCTAGTGAGGGATATTTTTGTAATGGCCAGAACCATCTATTAGATCTGAAGTCATCGATTATTTTTATTTTTTTCTCTGAAATATTTTGTGATTCAAGAGTATCGATCTCGATAATTACGTTGTTATATTCTGAATATATATAACCTTGATAGAATATTACTGATGCCACAAGCAGTAGTAATATTGAAAGCATGACACTCATTTTCATTTGACATCCTCCTTTTAGTTTTTTATAAAAATAATCTCTACAATAATTAGAATTATAATCAGCAATCCCGCTATCTTGGCAAAAAACTCATAGGATTCTTCCTCGGTGTAAATGTTTTTTGGGTATATGGTGTTTTTTTCGATCTTGCTTATTTCGTTAAAGAATTTTCTAACATCTTCATAACTCTCGCCTCTGAAGTACTCTCCGCCAGTGGATTTTATAGCTAAGATAAGACGCCGTTTGTTATCGTCCAACTGTGTTCCGGCGGCCACGACCTCTATGTAATAGATCTTAATTCCGAGCCTTTGTGCTAGCCAGATTGCTTTAAGAGGATCCATTCCGGTGTTGGAATCTCCGTCCGAAAATAGAATTATACTTTTGTTTTTATTTTGCTCTGGTGGTGTCAGTCTGACTGCCTCTGAAATAACAAACTCATCATCTGGAGCTGATGAAACATCTGCCCAAATGAATGGATAAGTCTGTCCATCTTCACCTTGCTGTGTCTGCGCAAACTGCAAAAGCTCTTCGAACGGTATGTTTAGTGCGTTGGTCGCATTCCACAACCTGAGCATATCAAATTCCGCAGGAGCATTATTGTTACCAACTTCATCGGAAAGTTTTTTGTTCCAGCTTTCTTCGAGTATGGATATTATGGATACAAATATTCCTTCGCCAATAGCGGTGGAGCCTCCAAAAAGTTGAGAAACTATTCTGTTTGAAGCTTTCCTGGCAAGATCCTTGTCTATTGTTGGGTATTGAATAACTCCAGCTCCCCAGCCATCACCACCACCAGAAAAAGCTGTAAGACCAATTGCGTCCTCCTCAATTCTGGATTGGATGAATTCTTCAAGAATCTCTTTTATAACGTCCAGTTTTACCTTGCCTCCCGCAGTCGTTGAACTCATGCTACCGGAGACATCAATGCATGGGACCAGAACTCTTCCTTCAATTGTCTGAACTGTTCGGAGCTCTCTTTTAAAGGGTGCCGCTAAGGCAACAAGAAGACAAGAGAATATCATCACAAATAATATTTCTGGGATTGAATCGATCAATCTCCAAAAAAAAGATACATTTTTGACTGAATATGAGCTTGAATATCCCAGCGCCTTCTTCCTTCTTATCTTTGCGGATAAAAAAAGGAGGAAGACCAACAGAGCTAGGCCGAATAACATGTATTCAGGATGCCTGATTTCCATAGTCTACCTCCTTATTCGCAAATACTGCCAAATTCCAAAAGTTTTTTTCATATCACCTATCATAACAATCACTCTTCCTATGTCGGATTGTGTTATGCCATCGTCAAGTAGGTTTTCTGCAAATTCTATAGGAATAACAGTGCCTGGCTGGCATCCTTTTCTAGACAGTAAGCTACGAAATTCTTGGGTACTTAGTGCCAAAGACATCGTTTGATCGATGCCAATCATGCTCGAGATGTGCGACCTCATTGCAGTTATCAGTTTTCTTAGATTTATTTGATCCGGTCTGTATTGAAATTCCTTAAGTGTAGAATCTAATCTTAGATGGGAAAGTATCCTAGATTGATTTATCCTTCGTTTCATATTCATTAAGATCTGAGATAGGTAAATACCTGGACCTGTTTTTCTAACCCGTAGACACAGCCGCCATGCTGATATCACTGTGCATACTAGTAAGATTGTCGAAGCTGAAATGGCAATAATTTTGGATAATTTTATAGTCAGTTGACCAAAGACTTCATACTCTCTTTGGTTCACGTTAATTTGAGGTTTAAGTCCCCTGAAGCCACTATCCGGCATAAGTATGCTGTTGGTTCTTATTTTTAATTTGGGTGTCGAGCTTATTGATAGAACGTCCATTTCCATGTGTCGATAAGCGAACAATATGTTTATAGGAGATATTTCGTATATTTTTGTTAGGTCGACTTCATGTAGTTGAATAAAATAAACATATTCTATTTCCTTGAAGCGACCTCTGTCATGTTCTATTTTTTCAGTTTGAAACAAGAATAAATTTGATAGATTTGGTCTGTCTAAGTTGCCCAGCTGGAATTTTGCGATTTCTTTCGGGTCTAAGTTATATCTAGACAGAACTTCTGTTGAACCAGAGTTTAAAACTTCGGTTTTCTTATCATGATATATTGTTAAGCTATATTTTATTACTTCGCTTATGTATACAACATCTCTGTCGATCGAGGAGCTTGATGTCAGAGGCTGTTTCTTGGCAGTCAGTGGCTTTAATGTTTGTTTTTCGGTTACTCTGTGAGAATATATTAAATCAGTGCCATCCTCGTCTTTTGTGAACTCAATTTTGTCGTACTCATAACTAAGATTAAGATCAGAGAATTTATATTCCCCATAAACCAGAGATGTGTCCGAATAAAATAATGTAAGCACACTGATCTGATTATAATTTTTCTTTCCCTCCTCTTGGGACGGGATAGGTTTTGTTTGCGAGAATTCTTGTATTTTGAAAAATTCACCGCCATTTTTGAGACCCTCAAGGTTAAGGACAACCCCGTTTCTTACTAGTATGGAATGTTGAATAGCGATGTTCTGTCCATCGACAAAAACAGGGTTGGATATATTGCTCTCTATTATTACCGGCTCCTCTTGTGGTTTAGGTTTTTCTGGTTCTGTGTTTTGGCCGGGTGCGACTAAGCACAACGCGGCCAGCAACAGGATTGATCTGGTCGTGTTGCGTAACATTATTAAGCCTCCTTTTCTTCAAATTTTATTATTAATTTTTCAAGGTTCTCCCGCATAGTGTCCTTAGAAGATATCGTAAGCAGGTCTATTTGGTATCTTTTCAGAGATGCTAGGACAGTGTCAAGTGGATTAGAGCTACCTTTCGCTATGAATGTTTTGCCGCTTTCCATGTCGCGTAATTTTAGGAATCCGAGCTTTATTTTGGGAAGGTTCATCTCAATAGGATCCAAGATCTGAACTAACATACTGTCACTAAACTCTGTTAGTTTGGTGAGTTCTGGAATGAAATTAGGCTCAAACAGGAAATCGGATAAAACAAATATTATACTAGAAGCGTCAGGTTTGAGGGTCAAATCCTCGTCTCGTATTTTTTTAAATGCATGATTTAGATTTGTTTGTGTAACGTCGATGCTTTTTATTGAGTGGAGTTCGCTTAGGACTTCTTCCACTGATTGCGCCGATGTCACGAAACCGCTGTCTAGGCGAACTTTTTGGTCGCATGATATAAATCTGAAACGATTCCCTCTACCTTGGCAGGCTAGAGTTATATTTTCTACAAAACTCAAAGAATAGTAATATTTTTCTGTGCCTAAGGCATGAAATCTGGTGGATGGCGAGCAGTCGATTAGGAATATTATATTAGCTGCCTTTTCCATCCTCTTAATTACCACACGTGGTATTCTGTCGACATTCTTGAATGTAACTAACGGATCTATTGAATGAGGGTCATCCCCAAGGCGGAACTTTCTTTTTTCCTCAAGATCAGAACCATGAGCGCTTAATTGAAGGCTTATATAATCACCTAGAAGTAGTCCTCGTATTTTTTGCGATAAAACAATTCTTAGTTGTTCGTCGTACATTTTGCTGCCAATCCTAGGTTGTCTTTATAAAAGGAGTTTTGTCTAGAATGTCTTGTATGACGTTGTCTGTGATAGTATTTATGTGGTCACCCTTAATGCCAAGATCCTGCGCGGCATGTTTACTTATGGGATAACGTCCACGAAGTACTGGTTTTACCCATTTTTTTACATCATGTTGTGTCGGTCTATCTCGGCCTTCAATAAAGGCACTTATTCCTGAGACGATTTTGAGATCTTCGCCGGGTCTTACTGAAGGTGCGTCTCCTCGGATGCCGCCTAATTTGGCTGGATGTTGGTATGCGGCAAATAGAATACTTGATATGTACTCCACTATTGCTGATTGTGGGGTAAGGGGTAATACATAATTGTCATAGATTAACTTGCTCCACCTTATTAGTTCTTCAAGATTAAGTATTTTTGCTAGTTCTTTTGGTCTTTGGTCTCGCGCAATTATTCTGCTTAAATTTTCTTGGGTGGGAAACTCTACCAAAATTTTGAACATGAACCTGTCCATTAGGGCTTCGGCAATTCCATATGTTCCGGCAGTTTCTATTGGGTTTTGAGTCGCGAATAAGTGGAAGTGGGGCAATGGTCTTTTTTGACCCTCAAACGTTACGGAAGCTTCTTCCATTGGTTCAAGAAGAGCGGATTGAGATTTGGGTGGTACTCGATTAAGCTCGTCGGCTAACAAAATATTAGTGAACACTGGTCCTTCTGTGAATAATATCTCACTTATACTTTTGCCAACGATCTGGTGTGTATACAGGAAATCCATGGGCTCTTGATCTGGAGTTCCTTGAACTCTCGATCGCTTTAGGTTAAGTACATCAGCTATCGTATTTACAAGTAGGGTTTTACCTCTGCCGGGAGCGGCCTCAAACAAAACATGACCCCGACGGCTTTCTCCCGCTATGAGAGCTACCAGGAGCGCTTCAATTGATGTTTCTAGACCTATTACCTCTCTGTGTACTTCTTCTCCCACATTTTTTAATTTTAATCTAAAATCTTCAGCCTCTTCATCCTTGATTTCTACTTTCTTTTTAGCGAATAGTTGGGTCATTTGATACCTTTTGTTAACGATCAAAGCTGGCACAATCATAGACTTCGTATATAGGAGTGTCAATTATGTCTGGGCTCGCTTTGGGGGAGTTATGTGCTATTGTATAATTTTATGAATAATTTGAGCAAAAATATCTTGGCGACTCTGGCCTATTTTGATGTTTTTGACAGACCTATTGATGCTGTTGAGGTTTGTCGCAGTCTGGTTAATTTTAAGCATTTGAATTTTGTTGATGAGGCGGCCTATAGAGGCTTGGAAGAAGTAAAAAGGGAGTTGGCAAAAATGGTTTCAGATGGTCGCGTTTGTGTTGATGGAAGCAATTACTATTTATTTGGCAGGGGATATAATATTGCGTTAAAGAAAAAAAGAGAAAAAAATGCAGAAGCCAAATTTAAAAAAATAAATAAAGCAATCAAAATTATGGGAGCAATTCCTTACATCGAAGGAATTTTTGCATCTGGTTCTCTGGCAATTAAGAATACAGATGAACTAAGCGATTTGGATGTTTTGGTGATTGTCAGGCATGGCCGCATGTGGCTGGCCAGAACAATGATGATTTTGATCACTAATCTTATGGGAATGCGTCGCAAGGGATCCGATAGGATTGCTCCTGATAAGATTTGCCTCAACCATTATATAGGCGATGATTCTTTGAAGATTCCTTTTATGAGTATCTATAATGCGCAAACATACAGCAATTTAGTGCCCTTGTACGTAAGGAGAAATACATTGGTGGAGGATTTTAAAAAGGCTAATGCTTGGGTCCTTGATTTTGTTTATCAGTGGAATATCGATATCCCAAAAAAACTCAGGAACAGATGGATGAACAGATTAAAAGATTTGAGCGAGAGGATCTTTAATACAAGGCTTGGAGATATGCTGGAACTATGGGCCAGGAGTTTCCAGTATCGGAGAATAGAGTCCAACCCACTGACCAAACAACCAGGTGGAAGGGTGGTATTTGGTGACCAACAATTGGAGTTTCATCCTAATTCAATTGAGAGAACAATAATTTCAAAATACAACTCAAATCTTATCAACCTGGGTATGCCAGAGTTGGCCAAAGAGAAGGACTCGGGTCTCAATGTTTGACTCTGTCCGATTTTTATAATAATTTTCATATCAGCAACTTAAAATTGAGAGACTAAAATATTATGCGTCTGATGATTGGCACCTTGTTGTTATCAGTCCTTGGCTTTGCTCAAGTCGATTCAGTTCAGCAAGACAGTAAAATCAAAATAAGCAATGAGGAATTGGCAGTATTGAATACTAATTTCAGGACTTTTGTTGCTCAAAGAATAGCCTTTTTTCCTAGACCAAATTATGTCAAGAATCTGAAGAGTTTAATAGATTCAGGCGGTCTTACGATAGAGTTGGTTAGAGACGAAGAGCTCGATAAATTTAATGATTTTAGCCAACAATTTATAAAAAACAGGAAGATATTAATTGGTCTTGATTACCAAGCTGCAGCTACCATAGCGTCACTCCTAAACAGAAACTCTGCAAACCAGAAAAACTTGGAACATGGATTCGATTTGGTGTTGATGGCAGCTGACTTGATTTTGGAGAAAACATCTACCCGTGAGCGCTCTGAAATAGTTTCTAAAATGGAATCAATTTCGAATGTAAATAGTATTTCTATGAGGCAAAAAATGATAGAAATTATGATTGCCGAAAATTTAACCAGGATTGCAGGTATGGCCCCTACTCTGATTCTTCGATTTATGACTACCTACCCAACCAGCTCATTTAGCGCAGCGCTAGATGCGATATTGGGTGGTTATTCAACCTCAGCTAAGAGATATGTATTAGAACTTCTCTAAATTAATAAAAAAATTAAACCGAGATAAACTCGGTTTTTGATTTATTGAATGTCTTTTGTTTGTTCTTTCTTATTTTTTGAGTAATTCCTGGTCGTGAGTCCCAGGCATATATGGCTGCACACCCAGCTGCCTCCAATAATTTGTCTTTGTTCCGGATGTTCGGAGCATTTGGAAGTGTTAATTTCTCCAAGCTTGCCTCGGCAAGTTTTGATAGGTTTTTTGCACACAACACAACTTGTCCATCTAGCTTTTGGATCAAGGCAATTACTAGTTTTCTGGTTTGGCTGCATTTAATTTACCTTTGAACCTCTCTGGTCATAGCCTTATTTTAAGATATCTGTCGGGTTGTATTTGTCAAACTATTTGATTTTGTGTTCAGTAAATTATAGCCTATTTAGCGATGGATTCGGCCTCTGTAAAATTAAAAAAAGTTTCTAAAGCCGAGTGGTACTTATTAGCTATTCTTATTTGTGTTGCAATTTTCAGTTGGCATTCTGCTGTCGCGGTTACTAGTGGTGACGGTTTGGTGCATGTTTATTTTCTTGATGTTGGCCAGGGTGATTCGCAGCTCATTGAGTTTAACGGTAATCAAATATTAATCGATGGTGGCCCTGACGGTAAGGTCATAGAAGAATTAAGCAGGTTAATGCCAATAAGCGACAGGACGATAGAGTTGGTTATTTTAACTCATCCTGATGCCGATCATATAAACGGCATGATAGAGGTATTGGAGCGTTACCAGGTCAACAATATAATTGAGAACTTTTTAGATAGTCATGATTCGGCAGTTTATCGTAAGTGGAATAATTTAAAAAAGGAAGCACTTGTTTTACAGGCTGAATATGGGCAAAGAGTGGATTTGGGAAGTGGGGTTAATCTGGAAATTATCTATCCTTTGAATAGGGAAAAAGAACAGTCAGCTACAAATAATAATTCCATAATAAGTAGGCTGGTTTATGGAGAAAATTCTATATTGTTTACCGGGGATACAGAGGCAAAAGTTGAGAAGGAGCTTGCTATCCGAGGGATTGATATGGATGCAGATTTTTTGAAAGTTCCACATCATGGTTCCAAAACATCAAGTACGAATGAGTTACTTGATGCTGCAAGTCCTGAGGTTGCCTTTGTGCAGGTTGGAGCCGATAACCGTTATGGTCATCCACACCCATCGGTTTTGCAGAGGTTTAACGAACGTGATATAAAATATTATAGGAACGATATCAACGGAGTCATTGAACTTGTTCTTGATGGTTTAAATTATAAAATAGAAACGGAACGCTAATATTATGGATTTTCCAATTTTTAAAACTAGAACTGGAGACGGCCGCTTTGCTTTAGAGGATCCCATTGAACGACATAAATATTTTGAGCATAAGGCCGGTCCGGAAATAGAAAAAATAAAGAACTATCTTCAGAAGGGAACATTTGTAGGTATTTTGCTTGGCCGCAAAAACTCAGGTAAGGGAACTTATACCAAGCTTTTTATGGAAGCGGTTGGTGCAGATAGAGTGGCCCACATATCAATAGGAGATGTTGTGCGTAGTGCTCACCAGGAACTTGAAGATTCAAGTAAGAAAACTGAGCTTGTCGATTTTTTGAAAAAAAGATACAGAGGTTTTTTGGATGTAGATCAGGTGGTTAATGTAATCCTTGGTCGCGATACCAAAACACTTCTGCCTACAGAAGCAATCCTTGCCCTAGTTGAAAGAGAAATACAAAAAGTAGGACGCAAGGCGGTTTTTGTTGATGGTTTTCCAAGAAGTCTTGACCAGGTTTCTTATTCCTTATACCTCCGTTCGATAATGGGTTATCGCGATGATCCAGATTTCTTGGCTTTTATCGATGTCCCAGATGCTGTTATTGACGAAAGAATGAAATACCGAGTCATTTGTCCTAAGTGTCATACACCACGCAACCTTAAATTACTTAGAACCAAAAAAGTCGGTTACGATAATAAAACTGGAAAGTTTTTTCTAGTCTGTGACGATGTGACTTGTGGCGGTGCGGTCATGATTCCAAAAGAGGGAGACGAGCTTGGGATAGAAGCAATCAGAGGTAGGATAGAAGCAGATGATAAGGTCATGGAGGCGCTTCTGGGTTTGAACGGGGTTCCCAAGATTCTTCTGCGCAACTCTGTTCCAGCTTCATCTGCTGCTCAGAATGTTGATGATTATGAAATTACACCAGCATATAGATATGAGGAGAGTTTCGGAACGGTTAAAGTGGTAGAAGAACCATGGACAGTTAAAGATCACAAAGGAGAGGATGTTTATAGTTTGTTACCAGCGGCAGTTGCGGTGTCTTTGATAAAACAAATTTCAAAAGCATTAAATTTATAAAAAATTGGAAACTAAGGAAGAAAACAAATTAGACCCACGTTTACATTTCGTTGTGGCAACAGCGATTGTTGCCAGAAACCGAGAGGTTTCTGGTGGTGAGCAATTTATGGTGAGCGGAGTCGAACCAGGCCGAACCATAAAAACGCCGGAGTTTTTAATTGCAAAACGTGCTCCGCATGAAAAAGCTTTTCCAAATAAGTGGACCGTGCCTGGCGGTAAACTTGTGCATCATGAATATAGCAAGTTGCCGTTTAAGACGGGTTACCCACAGTGGTACAATGTTGTCGATTGGGTTCTGAGAAAAGAGGTAAAAGAAGAGGTTGGTCTTGAGATAGAGAAACCACAATATCTTTGTGATCTTGTTTTTGTCAGACCTGATGGCTATCCGGTGGTTACCCTTTCATATTGGGCTAAATACAAAAGTGGGGATGTGAATCTTTGTAGGGATTTGACGGAGTATGCTTGGGTAACTCTTGAACAAGCTAAGAGCTATGATATGATTGAAGGGATTTGGGATGAGCTAAAAGAAGTAAGTGAACTACTATAAATATGGTACACGAAGAAATTAAAAAAGTGGATTCCGCAATTCTAGAAGCTGAAGTCGGTGACCGTGATATTAAGCTGGGTATAATCAGAGATGCTCTTGATGATGCTTTGAATGAAGAAAGATTTGAGTTTGCTGTAGATAGGTTAATAAAGCCAACACGTTTTGTTATATCGAAAGATGGCAAGAGGCTCGGAGTCATCAAGTTTTCAGAAGGATCTGGTGAGACTTCAAATCCTGTTGAGTTTCTATCGGTTGACACTAATGACAGGGAACAGCCAGGGATTATGTTTTCTGATCCGGCTAAACTTAAAATTGTAATTGAATCATTTTTGAATGGGTTGAATCAGGAATTTCAAAGAAGAATTGACGAAGAACCTACTCTTAAGAAAAGTGTAGTTTCTAGTGCAAGGTAGATTTTTATAAAAGAATATATAAAATAAAATCCGCCGATGAGGCGATTTTATTTTAGTAGTATAAACAGAGCTAAAGCCGATATCAAGATTTGAGAGATAACACCGGGTAGGAATCTTGTGTGTCTGTGGAATCGTTTTTCTATTTTTGTAAAAAATTTAACCCATGGTTTGTTGAATTTCCAGTCAATGAATACAAAAAGATCGGGCAACCAGCTAAAAATAGCCCCAAAAATCATGTAGATCCTTATTTCACTCGGGTTCCAGAAAATTAGATAGAGAGTCCCAATTATGGCGAGGACTGGTTCTAAGGATTTTAAAAACAGGTCGCGGATATCAGCGCCTTTTATGTGTCCCTCGAGGTAACCCTTTACGGGGCTAGGGTTAAAATGAGGTATCGAATCTAGAAGATGGTGAAGTGCATAGCTCAATACTGTTGCTCCAAGCCAATTGCCCGTGAGCTTGCCAAGCGCTGCACCAGTTAAAAGATGTACTGTTGTTAGCATGTCGGGCTAGTGGGAGTCGAACCCACCGTTTCATGCACCCCATGCACGCGTGTTACCGATACACTATAGCCCGAAAGTTTTAGTTTTCTATAGCAGAGGGGAAGGTTCGGTCAAGTGCGTTTTCTAAATTGGCAAGAGAATCTCTGGGCCATGTTTTAGCCTGTGGGGTTTTTTCTAATTCTTTTTTGCCAGATCTGATACCTCTGACTATTGAGAGTATGTTTGTGAATTTTTCACTTTTTTTAATTTGAGCCTCTCTTGATGCATAGGTTGCGAAAGTTTTAAGTTGTATTTCTATTTGATCAAGCACCTCTATTTGTAGGGGATGATTAGCTAGTTTTGACTGAATTTCTCTTAACCTAGTTTTCAATTGGTCCTTGGTTTTTTGGTCTTGCGCTTGAAATAATCTCTTTCTCAAGAAATCTATATCTAGCCATGAGGAAGCCAATTCTCTAAGCGTCTTTCTATCAACGGCAACCACAACTCGAGGTACATTGCTGAGCTCGCCCTTGAAGTCTCCTTGCTCTGAAACAAAGTATCTGACTGTGGGGAGCTCCCCGTTAACAATTTCATCTTTTATTCTTTTGAGTTTTTTATCAATTTTGTCAACACTAAATGTAACATCTATGGCGAGTCCTAGGTGAGAAAAAGCGCCATCTCTAAGAATTTCTACAACCATATCAATACCAGCGTATATATCGTCATATTCGGAAGTCTCCATAATAAAAGCATCCTCGCCTAACCAGTTTTCAAGTTCTGTGAGCTTTGCGAAAAGCATTTCAAAAAGTTCAGCTAACTTTTTTGATTGCTCCTCTCCAGGGATGTTTTCTTTTCCAAAGATTGCCTTTCTGCCTCTTACATATTCGAGGTCATTTTTAATGTTTGCCTCCCCATATCGTCCACCAAAAACAGCCATTATGTCCATGGCCTTTCTGTCTTTTCTCAGTAACTCGTGAGCCTTGACCTCTTCTTCGCTTAGACCAAAGCCCCGGGTCTCTATTGTATGTTTCATCTAGATTTTGGCGAGTGTTTTGATGCACGAGGTGCAGATGCGCACGCGCTTGCCGTCAATCTTAGCCCATTGGAGATTGGGATATTTGCGGTAGTGATTTACAGGATTATAATGACCGCGCAAAAGTTTGCGCTTGTTAGCCATAACTGGTTTTTTGTTACATTTTGGACAACGTGTCACTTAATCAGCATCTAGCAAAAGCAATCTGGTAGTTAGTGTTATAAATTCCAGAAACTTAATGCCAGAAATTTATCGTTTACATAATACCAAAAAGATGATATTTTTACAACATTATGGATTTTTTGGTAATCTTATTCAACATTATTGTGGTTTTGTTTTCGGTTATATTACATGAACTTTCGCATGGTTTGGCGGCACATAGCATGGGTGATAATACGGCAAAGAATTTGGGGCGCATAACTCTCAATCCTCTAAAGCACCTGGATCCTTTTGGTTCTGTTTTGCTGCCAATCTTTACTTATTGGATGGGTGGTTTTGTTTTTGGTTATGCCAAACCAGTCCCCTATAATCCTGCTAATCTTTCAGATAAAAAATATGGAGCAGCCAAGGTGGCAATTGCGGGACCTCTGGTTAATTTGATGATAGCTTTGTTGTTTGGTCTGGTGCTGCGTTTACTGCCGACAGCGCTAGAGTCAACTATGCTGCCACAGCTGCTTTCTTTTGTAGTTCTTATTAACTTGGCTTTAGCAATATTTAATTTGATGCCAGTACCGCCCCTTGACGGACACTGGTTGCTGCTTACTTTTCTGCCCAATAGGTTTCATGCTTTTAAAGAGGCTTTGGTTCGATATAGCACGTTCATATTTATAGTTTTTCTCATTTTCATATTCCCAATCATATACCCCTTGATTTATTTACTTTTTAGGATTATAGTTGGCATCTAGGGCAATAAGCCTTTTTAATTTAAACCTTTAATGCCTACAATCAATCAATTACTTAAGAAACCAAGAAGCAATACAAGAGCGAAAACAAGGTCGTTGGCTTTGTCTTTCGGTGTAAATAATATAAGGAATAAAAATGTCTATTCTCCTTCTCCGTTTAAGAGGGGTGTTGCCATAAAGGTCGGCACGATGACTCCAAAGAAACCTAACTCAGCCTTGCGTAAGTTTGCCCGCGTGAGATTGACCAATGGCATGGAAGTAACGGCATATATCCCTGGCGAGGGTCATAATTTACAGGAACACTCAGTTGTTACGCTTCGAGGCGGCAGGGTCAAGGATTTGCCGGGTGTACAGTACCATATATTAAGAGGTAGATTGGATACATCTGGAGTTGAGAAGAGGCGCAGAGGAAGAAGTAAGTATGGAACCAAGAAGCCAAAAGCGTAAGTTGTAAAAATAGCGACTAGGGACTAGTAACTAGCAATGCTCTAGTTTCTAGATTCTAGTTTCTAGATTCTAGTTTTTGAGAAAACCAGTAAAGAAAAAAATAGTTGTTGAACCCGATTATAAATATAATTCTATTTTGGTTGCGATTTTGATAAATAAAATAATGTATAGCGGCAAGAAATCTACTGCAGAGAAGATTGTTTATGGAGCATTTGATAAACTCGAAAAGGAGTTAAAAAAGCCAGCCCTCGATATATTTAATGTAGCCTTAGAAAATGCCGGACCTCAGCTTGAATTGAGATCTAGGCGCGTTGGTGGTGCTAACTATCAGGTGCCTCATGAGGTTAGGGGAGAGCGCAAACTCGCTCTCGCACTGAGATGGATAATTGATGCATCCAGAAGCCAAAAGGGTAAACCCATGAGTGAAAAATTGGCCGTGGAGTTAATAAATGCCCACAACAACACAGGCGCTGCAATCAAGAAGAAGCAGGATACACACAGAATGGCAGAAGCTAATAAGGCTTTTGCTCATTTTGCCTGGTAACTCGAGTTGTCGGCTACGCGGGAGTCTTTTGGCTGGCGAGCACTCGCCCGAGCCGAGCTTGGCTTTAGTTTCATAATTTAAGATAAAAAACTACGTGGCGGACTATCCAAATAAAAAAATAAGAAATATAGGCATCATTGCTCACATTGATGCCGGTAAAACAACCACTTCAGAGAGGGTGCTTTTTTATACTGGATTAAGTCACAAAATAGGCGAAGTGCATGAAGGCGAGGCGGTAATGGATTGGATGGAACAGGAGAGAGAGCGTGGTATTACAATTACAGCCGCAGCCGTCACAGCTTATTGGCACAAGGTTGGTATGGCTAAAACTAAGGAGAATGAATACCGTTTCAATATTATAGATACTCCTGGCCACATAGATTTCACAGTCGAGGTTAAAAGGTCTTTGCGTGTACTTGATGGTGCTTGCGTTATTTTTGACGGTGTGGCAGGTGTTGAGCCGCAGTCTGAGACTAATTGGCGTTATGCGGATGATTACAAGGTTCCTAGGCTTTGCTTCATAAACAAGTTAGATCGTCTGGGAGCGTCTTTTGATCGTTCATACAGATCAATATTAGAGAGGCTTTCGCCTAATGCAGTTAGGATGCAGCTGCCCGATGGAGAAGAGGATCAATTCCATGGAATTGTTAGTCTTCTTGAAATGAAATACTACACCTTTGAAGGTGCACACGGAGAAAATGTAACCGAAGCCCCTATCCCTTCCGAGGATTTGGAAAAGAGAGCCGAAGAAGCTCGGGCCGAACTTATTGAGAAAATAGTCGAGCACGATGACGTGGCTATGCAGGATTATCTTGATGGCAAGGAACCTTCTTTGGATAATCTTAAGGAAATAATGCGCAAGGCGACGCTAGAGACTAAGTTGATTCCTGTTTTTTGCGGATCTGCCCTAAAGAATAAGGGAGTTCAATTTATGCTTGATGGTGTTGTTGATTACCTACCTTCTCCTAATGATAAACCTTCTTTCAAGGGGATTGATCCCAAAACCGGGGAGGAGATAACGAGAAACTCAAACGAGGATGACCCTTTTTCTGCACTTGCTTTCAAAGTTGCAACGGATCCGTTTGTCGGGCAACTTGTATTCTTCCGAGTCTACTCAGGTAAAATTTCAGCAGGTTCTTATGTAATGAATAGTACTACTGGCCAACAGGAAAGAATCGGACGTGTATTGCTTATGCGAGCTAATGACCGTGAGGAAATAAAAGATGTTTACGCCGGAGGAATAGCTGCTGCCGTGGGATTAAAAGGAACCAAGACCGGGGATACTCTTTGTGATCCCAATGATCAGGTTATTCTTGAAAAAATTATTTTCCCTGAGCCGGTCATATCGTTGCGTATTGAGCCCAAAACTAAGGCCGACCAAGAAAAAATGGGGCTTGCTCTAAAAAAACTATCTGATGAAGATCCTACTTTTAGGATTAAAACTGATGAAGAAACTGCGGAGACGATCATATCCGGAATGGGAGAATTGCACCTGGATATTATTGTTGACCGCATGAAGCGAGAATTTGGCGTTGGCGCCAATGTCGGAAGACCCCAGGTTGCCTATAAGGAGACAATAAAAGAAACCGCCCAGGCTGAAGGAAAATATATCAAACAATCTGGTGGGCGAGGTCAGTACGGTCATGTGTGGCTTCGTGTTGAACCTCAGGAAAGAGCCAAGGGCTTTGAGTTTGTTGATGCTATTAAAAGTGGTGCCATACCCCAAGAATTTATACCGGCTGTTAGTAAGGGTATAAATGAGGCATTGGACAAGGGTGTTATTGCTGGATATGAGCTGGTTGATTTGAAAGTGACTCTTTATGATGGTACTTATCATGATGTTGACTCATCCGAAATGGCTTTCAAGATTGCGGCTGCTATGGCTTTGCAAGAGTGTGTTAAGCGAGCAAAGCCAATTTTACTAGAACCCATAATGAAGGTTGAAGTTATTGTGCCTGAAAATTTTCTTGGTGAAGCTACTGGTGACCTCAGCTCTCGTCGTGGAAGAATCGAGCAGATGGCTGATCGAGCTGGGCTGAACCTTAAAGTTATTGATGCCAAGGTTCCACTGGCCGAGATGTTTGGTTACGCGACTACTATCAGATCACTTACTCAAGGCAGGGGAACATACACGATGGAGTTTTCTCACTATGATGAGGTGCCGGCAAATGTGGCGCAGGCTATTATTACCGGCAAGAAATAAATAGTAAATAGAAACTTAAAGACGAGCCGTCCCAATGGGGCGGTTTTTGTTGGCGGTACTTAGGTTGGGCCAAATTGACAGATTTTATTTAAGGTTTATAGTATAGTTAGTATTTTTTAAAACAAAAGAGCACTCTTTGCGGTATATGACATTTTACCAAGGGAGAAAATATGATTGAGAGGATGTCATTTCTGAAGGCGGCCGAGAATCGGGAGAGTTTTTTTGCCAGGATAGCACTATTATTCCCGACTCGTGATCCTCGGTACAAAGCAATTGAGAGGGCTTATAATTATGCAAAAGATGCTTTCAGGGAAAAGTATAGGGACGATGGAGAAACAAGATATTTTGAGCATATCCGAGCCGTTGTTCTGATAATGATTGATTACCTTAGGATAAAAGATTACACATTGATAATTGACGGCATCTTGCATGATATTGTTGAAGATATACCGTCATGGAGCATAGATAGGGTTGATTCTGAGTTTGGTCCTCAGGTAGCTTTGGATATTGAGTGGATTACGAAAATGACAAAGAGTGGATTAAGCAAAGATAGGCAAGAATTTATTTATCACAGCAGGTTTCCATATGCTCCGAGAAGGTTTTGGTTGATTAAGCTTCCGGACAGGTTGCATAATATGATAACCTTATGGACTTGCCCACAGGAAAAAATTCTTAGGAAGATCGAAGAGACCAAAAGACATTACCTTCCTTATGCGGAAAGAGAGTTGATTCTTCTACATGAGCTGGAGGAGGCAATAGAAATAATTGAGAGTAGGCTAAAAATTAATGGCGGCTAACAAGCCGTTTTTTATTGGGAGACGAGGAACTGTGTTGACTAATTATTTGATAGGTGTTATAATTAATAACAGTATTTTAAGAAATAAAATAGAGGCTACACATGTTGCTAAATGCAGCAGTCTTTCTTATTGTTGGCGTATTTGTATTGCCATTTGGAACAAAGTTTGATGTGCCAATTGGTTCTCTGTTTGTCTTGTGGTTAATTCTTTGGTGGTTTGTTTGTAACATACTCAAATATTTTGAACCCGACTCTCGTGAGGTTGCGATGGTGGGTACAGGGAGTAAAAAATATCAATACAATTATCAACGGCATCCGTTCGACTATGCCCAAAAGTTTTATATTAATGCTCCTTCTCAGAAAGAGGCGGATCTATTGGCCAGAGATGAATTTGCTAGGTTGGTGGAGGGCCAGCAAACTGTTATGCGGAATTTCTATTCAGTTATTACTAAACGCAAATGAGATAAATTTAATAAGGGCCAATGGCCTTTTTTGTTTTTACTTTGGCTATTGATTTGACTTTAGTGACCTATTTTGCTATACTTATAGATAGTGTAGGTGTGTGTTCTCAGTGTAAGCCATTCAGCTGTAGGGAAACCGTAAGCTTGTGTGCTCCCTGGAATAGGTCTTCCTACAGTTAAAATAGTGTAAATCTGCTTGTTATGCGTGTGCTTTGTGCATTCGCTGTATTTTTGTAGATTTGCATAAGTTAAATGGCAACCAAGTTATATGTAGGCAGTTTGCCTTACAGCACCACAGATGATCAGCTCAAGGAGCATTTCTCCAAGGCTGGCAATGTGGTTTCAGCATCTGTCATTATTGACAAGATGTCTGGTCGATCCAAGGGTTTTGGTTTCGTTGAAATGTCAACGGACGAAGAGGCCCAAAAGGCTGTTGAAATGTTCAACGGTCAGGATATGGACGGCAGGGCTATCGTTGTTAACGAAGCCAGACCGATGCAACCTCGTGCTCCTCGCACTGGTGGTGGCGGTGGTTTTGGCGGCGGCCGTGGAGGTCGTGGTGGTTTTGGCGGCGGCAGGGATTACTAAATCCTTTCTGAGCTAAACCAATAAATAAACCCGGCATTACGCCGGGTTTATTTATTGGTTTAGGGGAGTCGGACACAACAAGGGTGTTGGTGTGGGAGGGGGACTCTTTGTATTTACTATGTTAGGTGTGAGGAAGGGATTTTTATCGGAAATAGTTTCTATTATTTTTACAAAAGCTTGAGACACTATACCAGAGTTTTTGTTATTAATTAAATTTATTTCGTCAACTAGCTTTTTAGATTCTGTAATTAATTTCTCTGTGGTATCATCAGGCGGTGTATTATCTGAACCCTTGTTGTTGATTACAAGCTGGTCATCTAATTTATCCAGATTTTCCTTTAGTTCTCCAAGTAGCCTGGTCTCTTTTGCCGAGGGATTAACAACTTCAATAATCTTTTGTTTCCAGTCTGTAAAATGATTAACCACAAAACCGCCCGCTATGGCAATAAAAATTAAGGTAAATATAGATTTTACGATAAGCCCCATTGAAACTATTTTACCCCAAACTAAGGAGCTTTGGCCATTGACTTTTTAATAAATTTGATTCATCATTAAGGGACAGTTAGGTTCTTTAAAAAACCACAGGAGTGCGTTTGTGATAGGATCTGTGTTCCGTTGGTTGTTCCTTATTTTTTGTGTGACTTCTTGTTCATATGGCCAAAGTCCCAAAGAAATAATCGATTCATTTTTTAAAAAGATTGAGACAGATGTAGGCTATTTGTCCGATAACTATACTCACGAAGAGGAAGAGGTACTGACGTTTTATAAAAACGGAGTGCCCGAAAAAATAGAAAGAAAAACCTACGTTGTTGAGAAACGAGAAGGCGATGTTCATTATAAGAAGCTTCTTTTAATTGATGGCCAGCCATTAATGGGCAGTGAATACAGGCCAAGAGAGGAAAACATTTCTGTAAACAAGACGCTATTTGAAAGATATAATTTTAGTTTTCAAGGAGTCGAGTTACATAATGGCGAGGAGTGTTGGTCTTTTGTTTTTAATTCAAGGCCAAGGCTTATTGAAAGAGAAAGAAAAGACAGGGTTCTTAATAACGTTTCTGGCAGACTGCTTATATCAAAACAAAGTAATAGTATTAGGTATTTTTTTGCCAAACTTAACAAGCCAGTAGATTACGGTTTGCCAAGTTTTACTGGAGCCAGAATTTATTCTGCTGAAGTTGGTATTTATTTTTTTGATTTTGAAGGTCATTCGGCGATAGTTAATATTAGAGTTAAATTTCATTTTTCAGTAAAGGCACTTTTTATCAAAGTAACTGAAAGGCAGGGAAACATGGAAATAACTTATAAGAACTACCGAAAAATGAATAAAAGGAGGGAACAATGATGCATTCTTTCAAAAAATTGGGAATTTTATTTTTGTCCCTGGTGTTGATACTCGCCGGGACCTCTAATTTAAAAAACTATTCTGGAGATATATCCTGGTGGGATATGCCCACCGGTTCTATTTTTATGCCGTTGTTATGGTTGTTGTTGATAGCTGTTGGCATTCTTGCCGCTGCTAGGTATGTCCGTATGGAATTTTCAAAGAATTAGCCCGCGCCTATGGTGCGGGATTTTATTTTTTTTATTGGCGTGATACACTCTAAGTTATGAATACTAAAATAGAAATATACTCAACTCCCTGGTGTTCCTATTGTAACATGGCCAAGGAGTATTTTAAGAAGAATAATTTTGAATATACAGAGTATGATGTCTCAACGGATAAGGTTAAACAACAGGAAATGTTAAACAAAACTCATCAGATGGGTGTACCTGTGATTGTAATCAACGACAAGGTCGTTGTCGGATTCGATAGGGGTAAGATAAGAGAACTTCTCGGAATAAATTAGATTTAACCGTGGTTTAAGAATTACCTAACTCGTTGTTAAACCATAAATTTTTATTTTGTACTCACTAAAACCATTGCCTTTTGAGGGAAACCTTGATGGCATATCCCAAAAAACAAATGATATCCACCACGACAAGCTTCACAAAGGCTATGTTGATAAGGCCAATGAGATTGGAGATGAACTCGTTAAGCTAAGAGATGAAATAATCTCTGGTGTTCCTCAGGTTGGAAATACGACTTACAGTAAATTACGAGGCCTAAAGTTGGGAGAAACTTTTGCAGTTAACGGAATTTATTTACATGAATGGTTTTTTGGTGCCCTTGGGGGTGACGGAGACTATTCCAAGTCCCCAGAATTATCCGCGGCAATATCAGCCAAGTGGGGTTCAGTTGATAATTTTATAAAGTATTTTAGTGAGTGTGCTATGGCTGCACGAGGTTGGGCGATACTGTCCTGGGATTTACATGAGAATAGACTTAAGCAATACAATGGTGATGCTCACGACCATGCGGTCTGGGGATGTATTCCTATTATTGCCTTGGATGTATACGAACATGCCTATTTTATAGACCATGGAAGTGATCGCAGGGCTTATCTTGCCGCTTTTTGGAAAAACCTGAATTGGTCTGTACTGGAAAACAATTTTGTTAAAATAAAAAGTGTGGTTTTATAACCAACTCGGCAGCCAGTTGCGGAGGTTATAGGCAGAGTCACTCAGCGGCAGGCCATAGGTAAGAGGAGCAAAAAATATAAATAAGGCAACAGAGATTAGTATAAGAGTGGTGAACACCCTTTTTTTATTATTTAATTTATCAACTAGATAGGCTAGAGAAATAATTGCAAAAATTAGTGCCGGGAAATAGTGGTACAAAAACATGGCCCGCGAGATGCCGATAAATGGCAGAATGTTTAATAAATAACCAGCACACAAAAATATTGTTACCATTTTGGCTTTTGATTTTCTGAACAACCCGGGTAGCGTGGTTATTAACAAATAAACAATAGCCACCGTTGAGCCCCACCAAATTATAGGATTCCCAAGAAGATAAATTCTGGAGTGCCTCACTTCTTTAATTGTGGTTTCTTGATTGTCGGTTTGCTCTTGGGTTGGCGAATAATTCCAATAATATATAGGCCTTATCATAAATGGCCAGGTATACCATTGGCTTGAATACGGATGAGTGGCTGTGAGAGTAGCGTTAGATTTGTACATTTGAATGTTGAGTTCTTCAAATTTACCAATAATGTTAAGCGGTTTAATTTCTGGATCCTGACTATCTGTGCTGTTCACAAGTGTTTTGCGGAATTCTTTGGTCATAAAGGCATCGCCAGGACCAGATTTGTTTAAAAGTAAAAAGTGAGATTTAAAAATTAAAAAGTAAATCGCGAGAGGAACTAGGCCAAGAAAACAAAAACCCCTAATCAATAATTTTATTTTTTGGGGAGACTTTAAGAGGCTGAATAAGTAAAAAATCACTATGAGAGTCAAGAAACTAAGACCTGTCCACTTAACTGATGCAGCAAGGGCCGGCATAGCTCCTGCAAGTAGTAGGAAATAGTTTTTATCGCTGCGTCTGAATAAAAAGTAGAAAAGAATCCCTGAAAAACCGAATATAAGTAAGAATGAATCAAGTAGTATAAAACGTGACTGAACAAGTAGCGCTCCGTCCAGGGCAGCGGCTATGCCAGCGAAAAAAGCTGCCAACTTAGACATGCCCATCTCCAAAACCAAAAAAAAGATAACGATTGGCAGGAGCGTACCTGCCAATGTGGGGAGAAGCCTTAACCAGAGATAGTCTTTGTTGGGGAACTGTTGGCCAATTTCTGCGAAGCTGAATCCTGGCTCAAACCCTGTGATATAACCCACACCTGACAGCAGTAGTTTGCCAAGAGGCGGGTGTATGTCAAAAAAGTATTCGTGTGTGAAATATCCGGATAGGAATTTACCAAAGTGCACTTCATCAAAAACTGTTTCTTGAGGATACCCAAAAAATATAAAATGCGTTGCAATACTTGCAATTATTAGAATTATGACGTATAATTTATTGTAGTTCACAATTTTAAAATAACATAAAAACATGGAGCCGAGAAGACTATGGAATGTCCCTCTTGCGGGGTTGATGTAGCTACTGAATTAAGAAGAAAAGAATTAGATAGTTTATTTGAAAAGGAGTACAGAGGTGCTCTAAAGACCGCAAGGTCTAGATCGATAGTAAGAGGACGCATAACGGGGATGATTTTGGGTTTTATTCTTTGGTGTCTTGTGGCTCTTGTTTTGAGGGGAGTTACTGTAGATTCTTTGAGTGAAACGCCCTTTCTTGCATTAACTGTGTTTTTATTCGGGCTTTCTTGGGCTTTTGTGGGTTTTTTTGCCGGCAAGACTATGTTTACGTGCAAAGAAGAAAAGGATTGTCGCGAGTCGTTTAATAAGCGGCATGCATCCCAATAAGGGATGTTTTTTATTTTTATTCATAATGCTATAATAACCCAATAATGTACGATCTGATTATTATTGGCGGCTCTGCCGCCGCCACATCTGCTGCTATTTATGCCGCTCGACGCGGGCTTAATTTTAAGATTATTACAAAAGATTTTGGCGGCGAGGTGGCCACCTCTGGTGAAATAGGTAACTGGCCAGGCATGTCTCAAACTGATGGTATCACATTGGCCAAGAAGTTCAGGGAACACCTCGATTTTTACAAAATAGATATAGAAGAGGGTGTAATGGTTGATAAAATAACTAGACAGGAGGATGGAACTTTTTGTATAACTGCCAAGACAGACACGAGATCATCAATGGTATCTGAGAAAGTGCCTGTGCTGAGCGAGCAAAGTGAGTCTAAGTGCGATTATGTTGCAAAAACGCTCATAGTGGCCACCGGAGTCCATCCGAAAGAGCTTAATGTTGTAGGTGAAAAAGAATTCAGGAATAAAGGAGTTAGTTATTGTACGGTTTGTGATGGTCCCTTGTTTGGTGGTAAGACAGTGGCTGTGGTGGGAGGAGGCAATTCCGCATTAGAATCAGGCTTGATGTTGGCGGATATTGCCAAAAAGGTTTATGTAATAAGCAAGAACAATAAGTTTAAGGGAGAAAATGTATTGATAGATAAGCTTGTCCAAAAGGAAAATGTGGAGATATTATATGAGGCTCAAACAAAACAAATCTTTGGCGATGAGTTTGTCACATCTTTGAAATATAATGACAAAGATAGCCAGGAGAATGAGCTAAAAGTTGATGGTGTGTTTGTGCATGTGGGTATGATCCCCAACTCGGGCCTTGTTCCATCAGATGTTGATAAAAACAAATTCGGAGAAATACTTGTAGATAAGAACTGTCAGACAAATATTCCTGGTTTATACGCTGCCGGAGATGTGACAGATGTGCCCCATAAACAGATAGTTATAGCAGCCGGCCAGGGCTGTTGCGCCTTATTGAGCGCGGTTAATTATTTGAATAATCTTAAGTAGTATGGTTTATATCGGAGCAGATCATCGTGGTTATCAATTAAAAGAAAAACTCAAGAAATTTCTTGAAGAACTTGGTCATGATTGCAAGGACCTAGGTGCTTTTGAATACAACAAGGATGATGACTATCCTGATTTCTCGAAGAAGGTGGCGGAGAGTGTGGTCCTTCGGCAAGCTCAGGATCAAAATGATCGAGGTATTTTGATTTGCGGTTCAGGAATAGGCATAGCGATAGCCGCCAATAAAATAAAAGGCATAAGAGCTGGGACTGCCATTAGCCCAGAACAAGTTAGAGATTCTGTAAATGACGAGAATTTAAATGTTCTTGCGATCTCTGCGGATTATACAGGTGAAAAAGAGGCCCAGGAGATTGTCGAGGCCTTTTTAGATACAGAATTTAGTGGAGAAGAAAGACACATCAGAAGAATTAACGAAATAAAGGATATAGAAAATGGAAATTAAGGATTTTTTACAAGGGGAAATCGTCGAGGGAAGCCTTGAGACTTACGAACATGACGCCAGTATTTTTGAAGTTAAGCCCAGTCTTGTGGTCAGGCCAAAAAATAGCCAAGATGTTGAGGGTCTTGTTAAATTTGTAAGTGAAAGAAAATCTGCCGGTGAAGACATTTCCCTAACAGCTAGAGCTGCTGGATCAGATATGTCCGGCGGTCCTCTCAGCGATTCTATAATAGTTGATTTTGGTAAATTAAATAAAATTAGTGATATCGATACAGATTTGATATCTGTTGAGCCGGGAGTTTTTTATCGTGATTTTGAAATTAAGACTCTTGAAAATGGTTTGCTCTTGCCCTCTTATCCTGCGTCTAAGGATTTGTGTATGGTTGGTGGTATGGTTGCCAATAACTCTGGTGGTGAGAAATCTCTTAAGTATGGTAAGACCGATAGGTACGTAAAAGAACTTCGAGTCGTGCTTTCTGATGGAGAGGAATATAGCATTGTGCCATTGTCAGCGCAGGAACTTGAAGAAAAAAAAACACAAACAGATTTTGAAGGTAAAATATACCGTGAAACTTATGAATTGCTCCAATCTAACTATGAAAAAATACAAGAAGCTAGGCCCACGGTTTCTAAAAACTCCGCTGGTTATGCACTTTGGAATGTTTGGGATGGCAAGATTTTTGATCTGACCAAACTGTTCACAGGTTCGCAGGGAACACTGGGATTAATTACTGGGATAAAATTTAAGCTCATCAAACCTGCTAAGCTATCAAAAATTCTTGTTATATTTCTTAAGGATCTAAATCATTTAGTTGGAATCGTAGATACGGTTATGGGTTACAATCCGGAGAGTTTCGAGTCTTATGACAAGCACACATTAAAATTGGCTATGCGGTTCATGCCAGAAATTATAGCCAAAATGAAAGGCAATGGCTTTGCTTTGGCCTTTAGTTTTTTACCGGAGCTTGGGATGGTTCTGAGTGGTGGCTTGCCGGAGTTGGTTCTCCTCGCGGAATTTACAGGAGATGATGGTGAGATTCTGGGACAAAAGTTGGAGACAGTCAAAAAGGATGTTGATGTTAAATTTAAAGTAAGGTCCAGAATAGCTAGCAGCTCTGCTGATGCTCAGAAATATTGGACGATTCGTCGGGAAAGTTTTAACTTGTTACGCAAACATGTGCAAGGCAAGAAGTCGGCACCTTTTATAGATGATATTATTGTTGCCCGTTCTAGGCTTGGCGAATTTTTGCCCAGGCTTCAAAGTATTTTGGGTGAATACAAAGAATTAACCTATACTATTGCGGGTCACGTTGGTGATGCTAATTTTCATATAATTCCTCTTATGAATCTTTCGGACCAAGAGAGTCACGAAACCATACGTGCGCTGTCTGATCGTGTGTATAGTTTGGTGGTGGATCTCGGGGGTTCTATAACTGCAGAGCACAATGATGGCTTGATAAGAACGCCTTTTTTGGAGAAGATGTATGGGCCTGAAGTATATGATATATTTGTTAAAATTAAAAAAATATTTGACCCATTGGGCATATTCAATCCTCGCAAAAAGGTTGGCGGTGATATAGAATATTCTATGAAGCATATAAAGGTAAGTAATTAGTAATTAGAAATTGGAAAATAGAATTTATAAAAATTCTAGCTTCTAAATTCTAGGATCTAGATTTTAGATTTTGGTAGAAATAATTCCTTCAATTCTGGTTAAAACAAACGAAGAGTTGATAGAAAAAATAATGGCGGTGGAGCCGCATGTTGAGCGTGTTCACCTTGATATAGCTGATGGAATTTTTGTGCCGAATATGACAATTCTTGGTTTGGAAGAACTGTCAGAACTCAATACAAATCTTAAAATCGGGGTTCATTTGATGGTTTCAAAACCGGAGAACCACATGGCTCGTTGGTTTGAAACACCTGCCGACAAGTTTATATTTCACATTGAAGCAACAGAGAGATCGGCAGCCGTTATAGACATGGCAAAAGAAGCCGAAAGAAATATAGGAATAGCACTTAACCCTGGGACACCAATAGACAAGATAGAAGATTTGATTGATCAGGTTGACTTCGTGCATTTTATGACAGTTGAGCCAGGCTTTTATGGAGGTGATTTTGAAGACTCTGTAATAGAAAAAATTAAAGAATTTCATTATTTATATCCTGACAAACCCATTGAAGTGGATGGGGGAATAACACCAGAAATAGCACCAAAACTGGTTCAGGTTGGTGCGGGTATGTTAGTGGTGGGGAGTTATGTTTGGGAGAGTAAGGATATCAGCAAGGCAATAAAAAGTTTTACTCTTTAAATTAATGTTTGATGTAATAACAATCGGTTCTTCTACCCGAGATATGCTTTTGG
>DATDXQ010000007.1:0-4842 GCA_036517175.1 Minisyncoccota bacterium | reverse complement strand
TAATATTTTCATAGTATTAATTTTATTTATCCTATTTCAATTAATTTTTCCGATATGATTTTTTTTGGATAATCAATGAACCCCCAATTTGGTTTATTGGTATACCCATCTTGATTATACACATCATCATGAGCCGGCCGTTTATGTTCAATGTGTAAGTAATTGGCATCTAAAAACTGCAAGGTAATACCTTTTTTGTACAAATTCCAAAGCATTTCACCATCCATTCCGGTTTGTGAAATGGTTCTATGCCCGGGGTTAGTTTCGTCATACCCCCCGCCATAATTTATGGCGGTGTGCTTATCAATCAACAGAAAATCTCCGGCAAAATACCCGGCGATAACCGCGTCAGGACTTTTAGGGCGATGGACACTCTCGCTTTTTATAATTTTCAGATCATCGTCAGCTTGAACTCGGTATAAGAGTTTGTAATAATGTTTTTTATCAAAATTATTTTTAACCAAATCAACAATAACTTTTATTGCTTCTTCGGGTAAAACAATATCAGCATTAAGAATGATTAGCACATCGTATTTGCTGATCCTAATACCAACATTTTTGGCAAAATACTCATAAAATGTTTTTGGATTTAAGTTTTCTTTTACAGAGACATCAGGTTTAATAATAATGTCCACAAGGTTCTTGCTATTAAACAAATCCTTAAACTTATCATTATAAACTAGATAATCTCTGATAGGACACCACTCCACGACAAGGTATTCATAGGGTATATCAAATTTCTCAATTGCCTCGATATTTTTTGATATTGAAGTATGCAAGCTATTCAAAAAATTACCCCCGTAGTCATCATCTCTTCCTATTGTTATAAAACTTATCATAATTTTATTGTTTAAAATGTTCTATTAATTCATCTGCCCTCCCCCAGAACGGCATATCATAGGCCTTGATGGGACCGAGAGTCTTTTTATGCCTCTTCGCCCTATCGTCTATCCCCATCTCATGATTGATCTGAATGACAGAAATTCCTGAAAAAACTTCGACTGATTTCCTGATGGTTATGCCAAGAGATTTTTCAATTCTCTCTCTACCCAACTCACCAGATATATTAGGAGCTGTGCCGCTGGGATATTTGGCAAATCTTTCTTCTAGGGCCTCAATTAATAATTTTCTGGGTGCAATAAGTGTAGCATTTGTCTTCCTGTTTCTCCATGAATATGTGGGCACCCCCCAAGTGAATAAGGAGAAGCGATTTTGATTATAGGCAAAAGTATCCTTCTCTGGCCTATAAAAATCAAAGTGTTCTTTGGGGTAAAGAGTGTCATCTTCTGCTATGGCTATGTATTCGGTTTCAGCTTCTTTTGCACCACGGAGAATTATTCTGTAAATATTTGAGGCGCTTATTCCCGCCGTATCAATCAAGTTTTTGCCGAAATCCAGAGGGTTACGAGAAATACTAACAAGGGGATAGTCCCCTATGGCTTCAAGCAGAACCTTCCTTTGATATTCTGCAAAGTTTTCCGGTATTTTATTTGCTGTTATGTATAAAATTGTTAAATCCTTCATTTGAATCTTTTAGTGACAACTCTACTTACACCAGAACCAACTCGGACAATGATCAGAAGTTAAAAATACATCATGAATCCCATGAGCTCGCGTGTATGCATTGACAGCCTCTATTACTCCGAAATTTCTAGTTTGGATGTAGTCGTGTCCTGAAATCAATCCACCTTTTTTAACTCTTTTTGACCATTCAATGATATCTTCCATAACAAAATCGAATTCATGACAAGCGTCAATGTAAACAAAATCTAGTGATTCGTAAGGGATATTTTTTACCACATCCATACTTTTTCCTTTAATAATGGTGGCTTTGAATTGGGACAACCGTCGTTTTGCTTGCTCATATAAGCTATCAATCAATGATTGACCTCTCTTTTGATTTACTCTGTCCTCTCCTACTTCCCACATGTCAACGCAAAGAAGTTCAAGGTCGGGAATCCTCCTAAACAGGACTTCCGAATACTTCCCTGTTTCAACACCAATCTCCGCTCCTTTGGTCATGTTAAACTTCGCCAAAAGTTCTGCAAGATATTCACGTTTGATTTTGCTTATACGAATCGGCGGTTGCTGCTCACAATTTGTGACAAATGTCGAGTGTAAATATTCTTTCAGCTCCATAATAGTTCATTGTTTAGTTCACAATTATCCAATCGGCACTACTTACAGTCCCTGTGGAAACATAAATCTTAGCCGCAACTGTATCTATGTATAATTGACCTACTGCAGAAGGTACAGAAAAAGGAGTTGAGGAACCAGAAGATACTGTCGGAATATTTGCTGCATGTATATTGGCCAAACCAGCTGATGAACCAAAATAGACATCCGACACAGATGAATTACCAATGACAGCCTTGTTGGTTCCAGCTCCGATAGCTTCAAATCCTATTACGATACTGTTTGCGTCGCTATTATCATAACCCCGCACTCGCGCTCCTAAATAGACACCGTTTTGAGGGGTGGTTAGTTGAGAACCATTGGCTTGCAGTCTACCAGCCTCTGTCCCGATTGCAACATTGAGATCTCCAGATGTATTTTCCAATAAAGAAAAGTAGCCAATTGAGGTGTTTCCGTTTCCATTATTGTCTTCGAGAGAACCGACACCTATGGCAATATTTCCTCCTCCAGTTGTATTGTTTATAAGTGCCCCAGAACCAAATGCACTATTATAGCTTCCGCTGGTATTTTGCAGTAAAGCGAGCGAACCAACCGCAGTATTTTGATTACTGCCTGTGGTACTATTTGCCAAAGCTCTGAATCCGAAAGCCGTATTTTCTGTTGATGCTGCACTATTGGTAAGTGCCTGATAACCCACCCCAGTATTATTGGACCCGGTCGTGTTATTTTTTAGAGTCTCAAATCCAACTGCAGTATTCGTCGTTGCAGACCCCCCACCCAGACCAACAGTTAGGGTATGCAAATCCGAATCAGCAGAAGAGAGCAGCTTTACTACTGAAACGTTGCCGGCGACATCAAGCTCATAGGTCGGTTGCGAAGTACCAATACCGAGTCGTTTATTTATGTTGTCCCAAAACAAATTAGAATTGTTCTGGGTAATAGATGTGCCATTAGAAAATAGTATCGAGCCACTGGTTAGAGAGTTGGTTCCTACTCCACCTCGCGATAATGACAAGATTCCATTCCAACCTAATGAGTGAATGTCATTAGACGAGGTTATAGTTAGATTTATATCATTTGAAAATGTCTGAGCATGACCAGATTGTCCGTTTAGTGATTGGACTACGGCAAATACCTCTATTGGAGCAATGAACAGGCCTAATATAATGACTGATACCCAAATTTTTGATTTAATGACGTTGATTATATTTTTCATGTTATCTTAATTAAATTAATATATACTTCTAAATTCTAAGATTCAGCATTCAAAAATTACTAACCGTCTTGCTATGCGTAATCTTGAGAGTAATACAATGATGTATAAGCAAACATTTTCATTTGAATCTTTTTATTAACCACTCTATATCATGAACTCTTTTATCCCATCTATTATTTAACCAAAAATCTCTGGAGTAATTATTGCCGGCCCTTACCTCCGCCTCCTTTACTTGATGAGTTCTCCCAAATTTTCTATGCTGGTGAGCATACCATGTTTTCTTATTAACCATTACCTTTCCACCACCAAGCCACGTCTTCAAAGCTATCTCGACAGGCTCTTGTATAAATGTGCCATCCCCCTCTTCGTGTAGACCGCCGAGCCAATCCCAGTGTTTACGAGACATAACCCAACAAGAGCCCTGAAAAACCATATTCTCATCGACCAGAATATTTTTTTGTTTCTTGGCACGACTCGGCCATTGCTGTCCGTAAATCCTATCCGGGTCTTTAATAATCAATTTTTCATAATCAATTGGCTCCGAATCATCTTCACAGATAACCCATTTATCTGTGTCAAGTTTATACCTTCTTGGGACCACAACCCAGTTGTCCTTAATGTCCGCCAAAAGTTTTATATCAAAACCCTCATCAAACATGCAATGAGCATCACATTTCATAATGTAATCACCACGAGATATGGCCACCCCAGAATTAACACCGTCTCGCAAACCCTTCTTTACATTATTTTGGATAACCGTAGCGCCATTTATATCATCCTTATAACCATCAAGAATAGCGATGATTTCAATTTCGCCTTTAGCGTTTTTTCTAATGTCATCAATTGTCTTTTGAAGACATTTGTCCTTATAAGATGGAATTATTATCGATAACATATTGATATACAAAAAATCATAACATAAATAATAGGCGTCGGAAAGATTCTCGCAAACCTTCCAAACACCCTTTGTTTTCAATACCTGATATTAACCTATCTAAAGACAATATTTAAACGCGTGTCAAATACATTAGTGAGGGAGCGAAGTAAATACAATCATCGCTTAGCGCCCACCCCACCGGCTGGATAACATCATCTGTGCCAGAAGGTTGGGTCTGGGTTAATTCCCCGGTTGCTGTAGAAATATAGATTAAAGTATTGGTTCCGGGACCGATTGTCCAATTCCAAGCGTCTACCCTTAAAATCCCGTGAACCAAAATTCTCTTTGACCCCGTCCCAGTCTCAAGCGCCAAAGCAACACAAGGAGAAGTCGTGCTCGAATCAGCATCAGTTGTATCTAGGTGTCCATCTGCCGCCATAAATAGAGGCGCCCCAATTCCTTGAGCATTAGTATCCACAGTTGCTGTTATAATCAAACCAGAGGCGGTGGTATTGGCTGTCGGTTCGTTCATCAACCTTATCCCCGCAACATTATTTATGGGCAATTCACCCATATCAAGTCGAAACCTAGAAATTTTTATAGTTTGAGTACC
>DATDXQ010000006.1:0-2110 GCA_036517175.1 Minisyncoccota bacterium | reverse complement strand
ATTATCCAGGCATTCAAGTAAGGTAATTATAGGCCTGCGAGATAATATGTCTGAATCTACACTCTTAAGTAAGTTCTCACTTTACTGGTTTTTCCGAGCCCTTTATTAAGCTCAAAATTTGACCGTGCCCCTTGAATGCGGACACCTCCTGACGTCGGCGTTGGCATCGCCACGCATCAGGGGCACGGTCATCAAGATTCCATAGAGACCTTTCAAGGTCTTTTTTTGTCCACAAAGAAATCCTATTAATTTTGCTAGAATATTAATAATGATAAAAAACAAAAAAAGTCTCTTGATTATTGTGGGTATTCTAGTTTTAGCCGCCTTTTTCCGTCTTTATGACATCAATTCTGCTCCACCAGGCCTATATCCCGATGAGGCGATGAACGGCAATAACGTTTTGGTTGCCCTTGAAACTGGAGATTTCCAGCTTTTTTATCCTGACAATAATGGTCGGGAAGGACTGTTTATAAATATCCAGGCTTTATTTATTAAATTTTTGGGTAATCATGCTTGGGTACTGCGCATGGTTTCAGCCATATTCGGCGTCCTTACTGTTTGGGGATTATACTTACTTACCAAAGAATTATTTGATAAAAATATAGCTTATTTTTCTTCTTTTCTATTAGCGATATCATTCTGGCATGTGAATTTTTCCCGTATTGGTTTTAGGGCGATCATGCTTCCTTTTATTTTGGTATTTGGCTTTTACTTTTTATGGAAAGCTCTAAAACATGGCCACCTCAAGTATTTCATTTGGTCAGGTATTTTTTGGGGATTGGGTTTTCATACATACATCTCATATCGAGTGGCTCCTCTTATTGTATTTGTCGTGCTGCTTAATTACTGGGTATATCTTAGAAAAGACTTTTCTCTTTCCAAATATGAACATGCCAAACAACAATTATTCAGAGGCGTTGTTGTAATGTTTGCCTGTGCGGCACTGGTCCTTCTTCCAATGCTCCTTTACTTTCTTGATAATCAAGATGCTTTTTTAACCAGATCAGGAGAAGAACTATTAGTCTTTAGTCAGGAGTCCCCACTTAAAGCCTTAATGTCTAGCATTGTAAGAACCTTAGGAATGTTTAATTTTTATGGAGACACTAACTGGCGACACAATATCTCCGGATCTCCACAATTGATTTGGCCGATCGGCGGACTTTTTGCCATAGGATTCATCAAGGAGTTTGTTCATTGGCTTAGAAAAAAACATGGCCATTTTTCAACCGTCCACACGCTTCTTTTCGCATGGTTTTTTATAATGCTTCTTCCTGGATTCTTATCAACCGAGGCACCCCACGCACTTAGAGCGTTGGGCGCAGTCCCAGTGGTAATGATTTTTGCCGCAAAAGGATTGTGGTGGCTATACGAAAAACTTCATAATTGGTTTATAATATATGACCCGCTACAGTACCGGAGTCACCAGAAACACCTGATATTAAGTTCGGTTCTTATTATATTTTTACTTTCCTTATCGGTAGTGGAGTTCACAAGATATTTCAAAATATGGGCCCCGAGGGTTTCCAGTAATTTTAACCAAGAATATGTTGACATAGCCCAACTGATAAATCTTTTACCGAATGAGCTTAATAAGTATATAATCGTCAAAAGAGGCGGAGTCCCAATCAAAATACCAAGTGATCCTGACGGAAGAACTTTGCCTATGTCGACCCAAACCGTTATGTTCTTGACGGATACGTTCTCATACGATAAACAGATGAGAAAAAACGTTTATTATCTAACCGAGGAGCCTCTCGAAGATTCCATTCGAGACGGGGCAGTTTTCTATATTGAATAAAATAGTTTTAGTTATAATTACAGCGGCCATTGTTCTGGCTATTACTAGCGCTTGGAACGATTCGCTTATAGTAGACGAAATTCCCCACATAGGCGCGGGTTATTCTTATGTTTCGAAAGGCGATTACCGACTAAATCCGGAACACCCTCCTTTGGCAAAAGACGTAGCTGGTTTACCATTAAAATTCTTAAATCTTAAACAAGATGCTTTTGCAACCGAATTTTGGTCAACTGACATCAATGGCCAGTGGGACTTCGGCAGAAGACTGATTTTTAACTCCGGTAATGATGCGATTAAAATTACTCATCTTGC
>DATDXQ010000005.1:0-20856 GCA_036517175.1 Minisyncoccota bacterium | reverse complement strand
CGGGCGAGCCAATGACTTCATTTCCCAACTGGCGGAAGGGGTGGGATTTGAACCCACGAGACCCCGAGGGGTCACGGCTTTCCAAGCCGTTGCACTAGACCGCTATGCGACCCTTCCAAGAAAATTTTTTAACTTGCCCTTTAAAACTTCTCTACCATGACCCGTTTTAAAATACTTCTCTGCCTCTATCGCATCCTTTTTATCAATATAAGCCTCGTAAAATATCAAGTCGAAAGATCCGTTTTTTGATGTAAAACTAGACACGCCATTACGATGCTCCAAAATTCTTCTCTTTAAATCACTAGTTAAGCCTTTATACAATTTTCCATTTTTTACAAACCTAATTACATAAAAATAATACATATTCGTGTTTTGCTTCCGCCTCTTCGGCGGATGCGCCGCTGAGGCGCAATGCGACCCTTCCAAGAAAATTACTTAAATCCAAATTTTTCTTTTAAGCTTTTGAAAAAATAATTTTCCTCAAGTTCTGCAAATTTAACCAAGTGTGGCGAACTCCGAATTATAACCCTGTCTTTTTCTTCAAGCGGGAAAATCGCATTACCATCGGCAACAAATAAAACATCGAAATTTGTTCTATCCTTAGACAGCGAGAGCATCTCTTTTTTCCTAAACGAAACAACCTCAATATCAACGACACTGTCGGGTTTAATTATAAGGCTAGGGCTTGGTATACCATGACCCAAAACCTCGGTTATCACAAAACAATTAATATCTGGGACAACTATCGGACCATGTGCTGACATATTATAAGCCGTGGAGCCTGTCGATGTCGAAACAAGCAAACCTGTTCCGCGAACATGTTTAACTGAATGCCCTTCTATACGGGCCTCAAGTTCTACCATACCCAGTGGGTTATTAATAATAACCTCATTAAAGGCCTCCGCGGTAAAAACCTTCTTGTCCCCTCTTTCAACATCGGCCAATATAAGGTTCTGCTCAACAATCCGATAACTACCCGCAAAGAAAGCGCCTAGAGACCTCAAGAAATCATCCTCGTCCCTTACCGAAGCAAGAAATCCAACACCGCCAAGATTTAAACCCAAAATAATTGAATGACCCCCGTGGTACTTACGCACTGCTGAAAGTATGGTTCCATCACCCCCTAACACAATAATAACATCAGGCGCATCTGGATTTTCGACAATTTTTGGAAACTCGCTTTTGATAAATCTCTTGATCTTATCACACCAAAAAACCGCCCTCTCATTGTCTTCAATATAAAATATGTGGAAACTGTTTAGTTGTGGCATTCCGTAAATATTAGCACAATGATAAATAACAATAAATTGACTACGTGTCAAATAGATGCTAGAGCTTAGTTATGAAAACAGGCTAGGAGAGACCTTTGATAACAAAAAAACTAACAAGAAAAATTAACGATGTCACAATAATTGGTGCCGGTGTTTCTGGCACGGCACTCTTTTATAACCTAGCTAAATTTAGCAACATAAGAAATGTTTGCATAATAGAAAAGTCCAATGGTATAGCTACAATTAATTCTCATCCGCTTAACAATGCACAAACCTCGCATGACGGCAGCACAGAAACTAACCACTCCTTGGAACATGCTCTGGAATTGCAATTTAAGGCTAGAAATTTAAGGAGGTATCTTGATAGTAAAGGAGTGGATCCTGAGCTTTGGAAAAAAAGGCTACGAATGGTTTTGGGTGTTGGTGAAAAAGAAGTTAACCAATTAGAAGAAAGATTTACTAATTTCAGTACTCACTACCCCGATATCAGATTAGCTCATTCTAGAGATCTGGCAAAGATAGAACCAATGATCATTAAGGGCAGAGACCCAAGACAGCCTGTTTGTGCCATAGTGAGCGACCAAGGATACATCGTAAATTATCAGAGGTACGCCCAAGAATTGTTTTCCGATGCAATGCAGTTACAGCCAAATTTTGACCATGCGTTCAATACACCCTTGGAAGAAATCGGCATCATGGATGATCACTTTGTAATAAGGACTCCGGAAGCAAATTTTTATTCAAAGATTGTTGTATTCGAAGCCGGACCTTACAGCTTGTTTTTTGCCCGCAAACTTGGTTATGGTTTAAAATATGGAATACTACCGGTACCAGGAAGTTTTTATTCAGCCGGTCATCTTTTAAACAACAAGGTATATCGGGTACAAATAGAGAACATGCCATTTGCTGCCATACATGGGGATCCGGATATTCTTGACATGGAAGACACCCGCTTTGGTCCCACCACCAAATTCCTTCCACTCATGGAAAGACATCGCTACGGAACATTCATGCACTTCATGGAACTTCCTCTTCTTTCATCAATTGAAGGCTTAGTTTCTTTATTCAGCATAATGAACAAGAACAAACTATGGGGTTATGCAGCCAAAAACTTAGTTTTTGACATGCCAATAATCGGCCCTGCTGCATTCTTAAGAGAAGTACGTCCCATAATACCAACCATAAGGTACAGGGACTTAAAACTAAGGCGTGGAGCAGGAGGCATAAGGCCACAGATTGTAAATCTTGAAACAAAAAAACTAGAGTTCGGTGACTCAACCATTGTTGGCCGTAACATAATATTCAACACAACCCCATCCCCCGGCGCCTCAGTATCAATGGCCAATGGGCATAGGGATGCGCAAAAGGTGGTTGAATTTCTCGGACCCGGTTACACATTCAACGAAGAAAGATTTCAAAAAGAACTTGGCTAAGCCGCGACAAAGCGGCTTTTTTATTACTGGACAAATTAAGTTAAATGATTTATAATCTGACCAGTATATTTACAAGTAGGAGGATGTCCATGCTACACGCTGATAGATACCACTTTACCCAGGCAAATTTTTCTCTGCGCAAACATGCAAAAATGCCATCTGGCGACCTACTAGCCGATGAAATATCAACCTTTTATCTAACTCAGAGAAAATTAAAGTTTGCCCCATGCGTGGGTCACGAACGCCTTCTTAGAACTATATTCAGTGGCGGATTGGATGTACCTCACCTAAGGTTCTTGCGAGAGGACAAAGCAAACCTTGATCTTGTGGCCAACAAGCTAGCCATGCCAGACCATCATAACTATGAAATACGTACGGTCCGTCCAGGCACAATCGTATTCGCCGGCGAACCTTTTGCAGATATAACTGGAACATTCTGGGATACCCAGATGAAAGAGGTCGCGTTTGAACATGCGTTTGATGAGCCCATGACAGTGGCTGGCCGGGCCCTTAGAATGCGTCTTGCTGCGGGCGATAGAAACCTGTCGGTATTTTCCCTGAGAAGAGACGGTAGCCCAGAACGTTCGCTTGAAGTAAGCAAGTGGGCATATATTGGTGGCTTCGATGACACATCATTTGTGGAAGCTGCGTATCAACTGGACATAAATCCCGTAGGCACTATGGCACATTACCTGGTTCAAGCTTTTACAGGGTTCATGAATTCGATACACTCAGAAAAACATCCTCAAGGAGCACGCAAACATTTCCAAGAAACAGCATTTGAAAGATGGCTTGATGCTCACCCCAAAGGAACAACATTGCTTCTGGACACTATAAACCTGAAGCTTGGTCTAATACACGCCATAAGGGCCGCTAAAAGTTCTACTGAACGACGGCAAGCACTAAAATTCGTGAGAATTGATTCGGGTGATCTTTCCAAAAATGCACGCTGGGCAAGACAAACCCTTGACGCAAACGACATGAAAGATGTTGGGATATTCCTGACGTCAGACCTTGATGAAAGTAGTATCAGGGAAATATTAAAAAATTGCCCTTTCGTAAATGGTTTCGGAGTTGGCACAAAATTAGCTGCTGAAGTTGACTCTGTTGCAGGTGTAATATTCAAATTGTGTAGAATTGGAGATCAAGTTACACGTAAATTATCAGAAACACCAGGCAAGGGCACGCTGGCCGGAAAAACTCAAATATGGAGATATATTGACCACCATGGACGTTACGCAAAAGACTTAATAACAATAGATGACGAACGTCCACCGCTTGGTACATACTTGGCGGCACGTCCTCTAATTCAGAGATTCTTTGGTGAAAAAAGTTCAATTCCGCAAATACCAGGAATTGCCGAACAAAGACAATTCGTAAAAGAACAACTTCACGCCTTCCCTGACATAGAAAACTATCCGGTGGAAATAAGCGAATCGCTTAAACACCTAAATCTGACCATAGAAAATAAGATGTTAAGAGATGAGGCCGCCGAGGCCGGAGTAATAATGGTTCCGTACCCTGAATAAATCTAAACAAAAAGCCCAGCGAACAGCTGGGATTTATTTTTTTATTTTGAGGCATTCTTCTGCTCGAATCAGTTCTTCTGGTGTATTTATCTGAACCCAATTATCAACTAGCACGCCCTTAACTGGAATGTCTCGCGACATACTGAGAATTGTCTGCGGCAAACCATATTCGCCATTCAATAACACAACAGGTTCATAATCAAAAATCCTTTCATCAATAACATATATACCCACCGCCGATTTTTGTTTAACACCTAATTCTTCCCTCGAAGGCTTGTGCCACCCAGTTATAAAACCAGAACTATCGCTCTCGATGATAAGATAGTTCTGGCTTGGAAGAATGATCTCTTGAAGGCCCATAGCAGTCTCGTGGCTCAAACATTTAGAAATATCTTTTTTGGAATACAGATCGTCTCCGTTTAAAACCAATAATTTGCCTTTTCCAATTTTTTCTTTGGCGCTCCATACAGCACCAGCAGTACCATCCATTTTCTGCTCAACATAATCTATTTTTATACCAGCATACTCAGAACCAATCTCTCTCTTAATCATATCGCCAAGATACTTAACCACCACAACAACACTATCTATTTCGAGAGGTAGTGATAACAGCGTGTATTCAATTATTGTCTTACCAGCAAGAGGAAGAAGTGATTTGGGTTTTTTATCAGTCAGACCACCCATTCTTGTTCCACGTCCCGCTGCGAGTATTACTGCTTTCATTTAATTAAATAGCGCCAAAACTGGCGCTTTATGTTTATACTTCCGCAGGTATTAGCCAGTTAGACTCAGGCCACTCACCTTTTCTAATCGTGGTTGCTCTTTCAATAAGGCCTAGTTGGGCTGGATAAATTTGATGTTTCATTGATCTAAGTTCTTCAAGAGAAATAAAGCGAGATTGTGATATTTCCTGAGTGTTGAGCTGATTAACTGGATCAGATATTAAAACCTTGCCTGAATACAATAAGACAATACCGGGCGATTTTCTCAAACTGTATATACCGATCAAACCGTTAATGCCCACGACATAACCAGTCTCTTCAGCAACTTCTCTTTGGACACCACGAGTAACTAATTCTCCCTGTTCCAAACCACCACCTGGCAGTGACCATTTGCGTTGGCCATAATTGTGCCTAACCATCAATACTCTTTTCTGGGCATCCCTTATAAAGGCAAAAACCCCGAAGGACATATCTTTTTGTATGCGATTTAATTTAGCTCGCATTACCCGCCTCATTAATCAAAAATCTTATAATAGTATGCCTGGAAAATATTTTTTAGTCAAATTGTAGTCCGATCTAAAAAAGAATTTAAGCACACCCAAGAATCCTTAGTAAATCAGAATCTTTTGCACAAATATCATTAAAAAGCGCAATCTGACCTTTTGCCCTGGCCAAATTATGGTCCTTACGAGATCGATAACGACTGGAGTCCCAGCCAAAATAAAAGTCTTCAAAATAATCTCTTAAGAACCTAGACGCTAGCTCAAGGGTTATCAATTTGATTGCTCTTGGCACCAACAATCTGCGTTCACTATCAAAATCACTACCACAGACTTCCAAATACCCTGACCAGCCTGCCTTAAATTTATTCAGGTCAAATAGATTACTTCTTCCATCCTCATATCCAACGTTGCACCATGAACGAAAAGCATCACCCAGCTCAATGAAAATATTATTTTGCCTATTGCAACCATCTAAGTCAATCAGACACTCTGCAACAGCGTGATTTGCAAAAACAATATTGCTAATTTTGGGGTCACCATGTGTAATTTCCACTTTTAAATCTGTTGGCAATAAAAGATTAGGAATTTCCAAAATAGTATTGCACAAGCTATCTATTTCGGAACCAGAGCCGACGAGAACCTTTTCTTTAAAGAGCTCGAAATGTCTGCAGGTATCATGTACTCGACGACCAGGATCAAGTTCACCGTGGTAACCCCTCATCAAGCGATGAAATTTGCCCAATATTATACCGCACGAGTAAACCGCATCATCCGACTCGGCTTTTTCAAAAACTCTTCCAGGAACATAACTTAACAGCCGCCACCACCTCTTATCACAGCCCCACTTCGGATCAACGCCCAAATATCCCGTAATTGTCTTAATTACTGTCTGGGCCAAAAAATAATGCTGATTCAAATAATTAGAGACTGAATCAACGTTCTTGATAACCTTATCATCGAAAATCCGATTAAGTCTTTGCAAAATAAAATCGCCTTCATCCGCTTTAATCAAATAGGTTTCATGCACTAAACCGACATTTACCTGCTGAACCGAATAATTTGTTAAAGAATAATATCCCAAAATGTTTGGAATCATCTAAACCTCCCAGCGATAACCAAAGTTCACAATAACACAATACACTAGACCTTCATCCCGCGCAAAATTTTAATTCTTTCTTGCAAAGACGGGTGCGTGGAAAATAATTTTGCAAGCCAACTTGCTCCCTCTTTACCCTTAAATGGAGAAGAGATAAAGAGATGTGCGGTTGCATTATGAGCATGGTGCATATGGCTTCCGTCAGCCGCAATTTTTTCAAGAGCATTCGCAAGACCTTCAGGATAACGCGTCAGCAAGGCCCCAGACGCATCCGCCAGATACTCACGCTTACGAGATGCGGCCATATGTATAAGAGATGATGCAACCGGAGCAAGTATGGCTGCGACTAGACCAATCAATAAAACAAGACCTCCTCCACCCCTGTTATCATCATCACCACGTCCACTTAAAAAACTAATCCTCAGCGCCCAATCTGAAACAATCGCCACCACCCCAGCCAACACTACAACAATTGTAGAAACCAAAATATCTCGATTGCCTATATGGGACAGCTCGTGGGCCAAAACTCCCTCAAGTTCTTCGTTTTGGAGTTTTTGTAAAGCTCCAGTGGTAACTGCAATTGCGGCATGCTTGGGATCGCGTCCAGTAGCAAAAGCGTTTATCTGAGAGGAGTTGATTATATAAATTCTAGGTAATGGCAAACCAGCTGTTATGCAAAGATTCTCAACAATACGATAAAGGTATGGATTTTCGTCACGTTTTGTATACTTAGCCCCAGACATAGATAATGCGATTTTATCTGAATTCCAGTAGGCCACCATATTCATTATGATTGCTAGCGCAACTGCAAAATATAAAATTTCAACCGAAGCAAACGCATAACTTAAAATGAATCCCAAACCAATTATTAAAACCAAAAACACAACAATTAAAAGCCATGTTTTACGAATATTAGAGTCTTTTTGAGAATATAAATTCATATTATTATTTTTTGTCCGCTGCTGCCCTTATAAATCCGGCGAAAATAGGATGTGGGTTAAGAGGTCTCGACTTAAGTTCAGGATGAAACTGGGTTGCCATAAAAAATTTGTGCTTGGGCAACTCAATTATCTCAACTAAATTTTTGTTGGGGTTTATACCTGAAACAACAAGTCCCTTCTTTTCAAAATCCTCAACATATTTGTTGTTGACTTCATACCTATGTCTGTGTCTCTCAGAAACCATATCAGAACCATACAGCCTATGGGCCAGCGATCCTGACTTTAGTTCGCAAACGTATCCGCCCAAGCGCATTGTACCACCCATATTCTTGGTTGCTAGATTGGAAGTCTGCTCCTGCATAGTTGAAATGACAGGATGACTTGTGCCAGCCTTTACTTCTGTAGTGTGAGCACCTTTAAAATTGCAGGCATTCCTGGCAAATTCAATGACTGCCAACTGCAATCCATAGCACAGGCCCAAAAAAGGAATGTTGTTTTTTCTGACAAAATTGATCGCATTTATCTTGCCCTCCACCCCTCTAGATCCAAATCCGCCAGGAATAACTACGCCGTCAAACTGTTTAAGTTCAGAGACCGCTCTTGGATTTTTTTCATATTTTTCCGAATTTAACCAAGAAATTGCAGGCTTACAACCCAGGTTCCAGGCTGTATGCTTTATGGCTTCGATGACTGAGATGTAGGAATCTGCCAAAACAAAATCCCCGCTTGAAAAATATTTACCAACAACTCCTATTTTAACTTCTGGTAAGTTATTGTCGTTAACCTTCTTAACAAAGCTAGACCACCTCTTAAAATCTTTTTTACGTTTACCCATCTTAAAATATTCTAAAATTCTTTCTCCGAGTTTATCTTTTTCAAAATTTAGAGGTATCTCATAGATTGATTTGACGTCTTGAGCGGAAACAACGTCCCTCTCGTCGACATTACAAAAAATGGATATTTTTTTCTTGCGTGTGGAATCGATAGCAACGGAGGATCTGGCAATTATCAAGTTAGGCTGGATACCTGCCATATTCAAAGTTCTGACTGCATATTGAGTAGGCTTGGTTTTCATTTCGCCAATCATACTAGGCACAGGCAAATAACTAACCATTGCGAACATGACCGCTGATGGATCTGATAATTTCATCATTCTAGCTGCTTCCAAAAAAATCATATTTTGATATTCACCGACAGTTCCTCCTATTTCTATCAAGACAAAGTCGGACTTGTTTACCTTGCCCGCATTTTTAATTCTGGCTATAACCTCATTTGGAATATCAGGTACCACCTCGACACACCTACCCCCATACTCCAGATTACGTTCTCTCTGGATTACACTCTGATAAACCGAGCCAGTGGTCATGTAATTGCTGCGCAAAATATTGCAGTCAAGAAATCTCTCATAGTTACCGATATCCTGATCACATTCAAGCCCGTCTTCAGTGACAAAAACTTCTCCGTGCTCAACTGGGTTCATTGTGCCAGCATCTACGTTTATATATGGGTCTATTTTGACGGCCGTAACCGAAAAGCCGTATTCCTTGAGAATACGGCCGATAGAAGCGGTGGCAATACCCTTGCCCACTCCGGACATTACACCACCTGCAACAAAAATATATTTAGTTTTGTTTTTGTTTTTAACCAAGCTGGTTATTACTTATCAAAAGCCACCTTAACAGGTTCTCTTTGGGCAGCATTATCGAGCTCGAAGAATTGTTCTTTTTTGAAACCAAACATTCCTGCTACAATATTTGTTGGGAATTGTTCAATTTGAGTGTTAATTGTCATGACGTTTGTGTTGTAAAATCTGCGGGCAGCCTGAATCTTGTTTTCGGTATCAGACAACTCATCCTGAAGCTTGGCAAAATTCTCAGAAGCACGAAGTGTTGGATAAGCCTCAGATAGAGCAAACAAACTCTTAAGAGCCCCTGATAACATATTCTCCGCTTGTCCATGTTCGGCAATGCTACTGGCGCCCATCGCAGCCGAACGAGCCTTGGTCACTCTCTCAAAAACCTGACTCTCATGAGAAGCATAACCCTTAACGGTTTCAACTAAGTTAGGTATCAAGTCATATCTGCGCTTAAGCTGGACATCTATATCAGACCAGGATTCTTTAACCCTGTTTCTTGAACGGACCAGGATATTAAAAGCCCCCATAAACCACAGAGCAACGACGACCACAACCAATAAAATAATAAATGAAGTATTCATACTTTTATATTAACATTTACTTCAAAAACAGCAAACGGCTCACATCTTAGATGTGAGCCGTTTGGCCTAAAAAGGCTTATTTCTAAAGAGTTTTGTATCCATTGACATATAAGTATATACACTATATAATGTTTTAAGATCTTGAGTATGAGGCTAAAATGAAAAAAACTAAAGTTATTAAAACGTGGCCTGAGAATGATGCCCCGGCCAATTTTTCTGACTTGTGCGATGAAGTAGAGACTGCAATTCTTTACGCCTACAGGTTGCGTCGTAAGAATTTAGGGAAGGATATCCCAGTATCTGGACCTGATGCACCAAAAACAGCCACCTGTCCGTCTGGATCAGAAATGCTTACGGCCCAACAACTTAGATTCTCTCAAGAAGATCAGTGCAGAAATGCGCTAACAGAAATAATTGGCTTCGCAATTCGTCTGGGGATAGAACAAGGACGACGCATTACATTATCGAATCCTGAGATAAAACAGGCACGTCGGGTCCTAAAAATACTAAAAAAATAAACAAGATTTCCGAATTTTACTCCTATTAAGCCTGCACTAACCCATGCCCCACACAATGGGGATTTTATTTACTTTCATTATTCGTTCTTATCAGAGTCGGATCTCAGAGACACCAATTGCTAGGTTCTATGGGTTAAGTAGCGATAATAACTAATCCTAATACTCGGGCATTTGAGGCATGCTCCCACTCTTATCCTTTTCCGGTTCCGGAAGGTCTGTAATTACGGCGTCTGTTGTTAGTATCAATGAGGCAACAGACACAGCGTTAGTCAAAGCAGCCTTAACTACCTTGAGAGGATCGATTACACCCTCTTCAATTATACTATCCACCATCTTACCGGTTCTTGCATTAAATCCAGCCTCAGAACCTCTTGCCCACAATTCACTGGCAACCTGATTGGAGTTGAAGCCTGCATTTTGGACAATTTCCCTAAGAGGTTTATCGAGAACAGATCTGACAATCTGTTCTCCCCTGGCCACATCTGTAAGATCATATCCAACAGTAACATTTGACCCGCCTGTCTTTTTCTTATTCTCTTTACGTTCGATTACAGCAGACATATCTCTCAGTGCATTAAACAATGCGACACCTCCACCAGAAACAATGCCCTCTTCCAACGCAGCTCTAGTTGCATTAACCGCATCTTCAATCCTGAATTTCTTCTCTTTCATCTCACTTTCGGTAGTCGCACCTACACGGATTACCGCAACACCACCGGTTAGCTTCGCCAAACGCTCTTGGAGTTTTTCTTTGTCAAATTCGGATGTAGTTTTAGATAGTTGGTTTCTAATCTGGGCCACGCGCTTATCTATATCCTGCCTTTTGCCCTTGCCGCCCACAATAACGGTGTTCTCTTTGCCAGCCACAACCCTGCGCGCCCTACCCAACATGTTAAGATCTATACTGTCTAGCTTCATGCCCTTCTCTTCTGCTATCAGTTGCCCGCCAGTTACGATAGCTATGTCTTCGAGTATTTCTTTTTTGCGGTCACCGAATCCGGGTGCCTTTATTGCCAAGGCATTGAAGTTGCCCCTCAATTTATTTACCACCAATGTCGCAAGAGCATCACCATCAACATCATCGGAAATTATAACAAGGTCTCGCTTACCCGACTTAGACAATTTTTCAAGAAGTCCTATTATGTCATGAATTGATGATATTTTTTTGTCTGTTATTAAAATGGATGGATCTTCATAAACAGCCTCCATTCTTTCAGAATTAGTAACCATATAGGGCGAAATATAACCCTTTTCAAACTGCATACCCTCAACAAGTTCAGTTGTCATCTCCGAGGTCTGTGATTCCTCAACTGTAACCACCCCGTCTTTACCCACTTTTTTGAATACATCGGCAATGAGTTTGCCGAGCTCGGGATCATTTGCTGAAATCGAGGCCACTTCCTGCAAATTATTTCCTGTAACCTTCTTGGCTGACTTATCAAGAGCTGAGATAACCTTCTTCAACCCACTTTCCATCCCCTCTCTCAAAAATACAGGGTTAGCGCCTGATGCAACTGCGCTAAAACCTTCAGCTATAAGAGCCTGCGCCAAAACAGTTGCAGTAGTTGTACCATCACCGGCGATGTCGTTAGTCTTTGAAGCAACTTCTTTTATCAACTCTGCACCAATGTTTTCGAATTTGTCCTTTAACTCTATTTCTTTAGCAACAGTTACACCATCCTTTGTAATAGTAGGTCCACCGAAACCTTTATCTATAACAACGTTCCTACCCTTGGGACCAAGAGTAACCTTCACAGCATTGGCTACCTTGTCAACGCCCCTCTTAAGAGCCTCTCGCGCTTGGTCTTTATAAAAAATTTGTTTGCTCATTTTAAAATCAGCTGTGGATGTGACCTATAGACTATATAAATAGTTTACAGCCCACACACCATATGCCTACTCAATTATCGCTAATATGTTGTCTTCCTTGGCTATTAAGTATTCTTTTCCGTCGACCTTAATCTCATCTGGTCCATACTTTGTGAATAGAACCTTATCGCCTTTTTTTACTGACATTGGCAACTTCTTGCCGTTATCATCTGTTCTGCCAGATCCTACGGCAACTACCATTCCCTTTTCTGGTCTTTCCTTGTCTATAGTTTCCGGCAATATTATGCCGCCCTTCTTTTTTTCTTCACGAAGCGCTTCAATTAATACGCGATCACCAAGAGGTTTGATTTTCATAAAAATCATAGTCATCTACTAATCTCCGGCAGCCAGTTAATTCTCTGATTGCCATAAATACTAGTCGATATTTAATAATTTGGCACTTTGACCCATAGAGTGCTAATTCAATATGTTTAGCAAAGACATAAACTCATGTCAAATATTTGACAAAATATAAATCCAGGATATTCTTAATTTGCTATTTTTAAAACTTGGGGTTAATGAGTATGGCTGAGACGAAGGAAAACATGAATAATTTTGCTCTAAATGTGAGGGCAAGATCAAAAGAAAGTTTTGAACATGCCATGCAACTTGCATTTGCTGCTGCACCAGGCCACGTAGCTACTCATTGGAGTGAGCATCCAAAATACGGGTTGGTTCTGTTTTGGTCAGGCAACGAATCGATTACAGAACCACACAAAATGTTTCACGATAAACCAATCCTCCCATTTCCATACAAAATCAACTGCATAACTGCTATTGAATTCGTGTGGAACTGGTTGGAACAAGTGGATCGTAAAAAATTTGAGCTAGGGGGAGGAGACGTACACTACCGTGGCGATGGAGACTCTGAAAAAGCTTGGCGGGTTTACATAGATGATTGGGGTCGTGTGGCCGGAGTCAACTACTCCTTTTGTGCAATTTTGCCCGTCTGGGCCTGGATAGGAAAATAAGGCGCGGATTACCGCGCTTTTTAATTTTCAGAATTTTCTGTCGATTTGTGAATCCTTCTTAATTTTTGTGTAAACCAAAAGATTAACCCCAAAAGAGCAACCGCCCAGTACCAAGAAAATCCAATTGACACTGACGCCCAGTCTGGCTTAGCCAAGAATTTTATGACTCCTATTTCAAATGATGTTATTATCCAGGCGACATATCCAACTACCTGACCCAAAAAAGGCAGAATCATGCCAGCCAAGGCGGCAGCAAATCCAGCAGCCATCGCAAAAGGGATTGTGGGCAAAACTATCAGATTTGCTGGCAAAAAAACCAAAGATAGACTCTTAAAATAATACAGCAACAGGGGCAGCACAAAAATCTGGGCAGAAATTGTCATTATAAGTGTCTCTCTGATTTTAAAAGTATTGGGAATCTTTTTGAAATATCTCTCGATAGATGGAGCAAGATATATAAGACCTAGGGTGGCAAAAAAGGAAAGCTGAAAACCTATATCATTTCTCAATATCAAAGGATTTATCAAAACCATAGCGGCACCGGCCAACACGATAGCATTGCGCGGGTCACTAAGCCTTCCTTCACGCTGAGCCAAAAGAACCAACGTACCCATGACGGCGGCCCTAACAACTGATGCCTGGGCACCTGTAAGAATCACAAATAAAGCAACGCCAATAACAGAAAACCAAAAAGCAGTCGGCCTACGCAAAAATATAATGAAAAAGGAGCAGATTATTCCAGCAACTATTGTTATATTGTATCCCGAAACTGCGGTTATATGACTCGTTCCCGTTCTGGCGAAAGCTTCTTTAAGTTCATCAGAAATCTGGGTTCGACTACCCAATAAAATACCTTCGATAAAGGCAGCATTAGGTTCTCCGATCGAACGCCTTATTGATTTTTGAAAAGCTGACTTGACTGAAAAAATATTTTCAAAAAAATTTAGCTTGATTTTCTGACCGACTGATAAATCTAGATCAGCTGTTTTGATCTCGGGAAAAAGCATCGTTGTATAAATAGCATCCTTAGCTAAATATGCAGCATAATCAAAATCAGAAAAATTTTGAGGCCTTTTGATTTGTCCGTATATCGCAAGGAGGTCTCCATACTCATATTCGGGGAAACTTGCGGTAGTTACAAGAATCTGCTCGTCCAGATCAATCGAATATGGACCAGCAAGCATTTTATTTGCGTGAATAACCAACCTCTGATTATCTGAATTAATTTCTGGTTCTTTGTTGACATATCCAAGTATTGTTATTTTTATCGGCCTGCGTTCACCCGGGTCTATAATATTTTCCTGAGCTTCTACAAATTTTTCCAAGTTATGGACCCGAGAATCAACCGAATTAAAACGCAAAATGCCTGCAATAAAAAAAAGGGTTAGGAACGAAAAAAACGCAACTTTTGGATTAAGAAGGCGTGAATTGCGACGATAAAAAAGAATAATAAGCGCAATACAAATTGTAACCGCAATATAAAGAAAAAAGTTGATGTTGTCCTCAGCCAAAAGCTGACCCGCCTCTGGCGGGAAAAAAGAACCGGCAAAAACGCCGAGGATGAAGGAAAGAAGAGAGTAAAAGAGAATTTGTGATTTATGCAACTTCGTTTACTCTTTGGTTTTCTTTCAGCATCTGTCGCTGGCCCGCTTCGCCATAGCTTCAGCGAGGCGAGCAAATAATATAGTAGATTTTCTTGTATTTTTAGATGAAAACAAAACTGTTTTCATCACCAAAATCCATCGAAAATCTATATTTATTTGCGCAGCGCCATATGAATGACAAAAACCAAAGAACTCACTACGACCTTACGCATACATAATAGGTTAAATAAAACAATTTTTTATGGGGTTTTTATGGGTATATTTGACAAACACATGCCACTTATGATATAATTAATATATGCTGAGAGGTGATCTTGAAGGTCCCAGGCGACGCTCCCTTGAGCGTTTTTTTATTTGAATTACGTAAGAGCTCCCAATTCTTTTAACACTGACTCGAAGGCATTAATAGCAAAGATTGCCTGCTGGTGGGTTAGATGGAAATCGGCATCGTGCACCAAAAGATTACGTAGCTTGTGAGCATCCCAAAGATATTGAATGTTAACTATCTGATCCGGCCTTATGAGCATCAAGCGCTCCCCCATTGATTCACCAGAAAAACCAGAATTCTTAAGGACATCGTCAACAAACTTATCGGCCTCAATGACAGCCATTTTCCATTCTGCTTGCACGAACGAACCAACATGATTTTTAATTTCCTGCCAACGCCTGTCATAAGCAGTCACAGCTTCCGCTGGCGGAGTCAGACTTTCAATGTTTTGTTTAATTTCTTCCACTATCTTTTTCTTATAAAGATCACTCATTTTTATCATTATCCAAATTAGAAGCCCGGCAAAAACAAATGAAAGAATAACAGCAATCAATCTAATATCAGACACAACGGATTGATAATCAATTTTCAACAAAAAATCTCTAAACTTCTCATAAACCTGCGCCAACTGAGGCGTAAAATCAGCACCATGGTAAACCTCTGGTGAATTTTTAAGTCCCGGAATTGTAAGGGGTTCTGGTGTCATGTTTATTACAGAATAGAGCCCGTCAGTGAAATGTCTTCTATCACCATTTGTCTGCCCAGCGAGTTAGCTACATTCCGTCAAAAGCGTGGATTCATCTCGTGGTGAAAAATTGTACCACTCGATGACCATGCCTGCCTGCCGGCGAGGCAGGCAACCCACTCTTTTGACGGTGCTATAAGACATTTTATTGACAGGTACTATTTACTTTAAACTTTGCTCTAAATTATGTGCGACTTGTAGTATCTTAGCTTCATCAAAATGTTTGCCAATTATTTGAAGACCGACAGGAAGTTTTTTACCATCTCGCTCAACAAAACCACAGGGAATGGAAATCGCTGGCAATCCGGCCAAATTAACTGGACAAGTATACAGATCTGCAAGGTAATTAGATAACGGATCATCTAGGTCACCGACCTTCGGAGCCGGAGTAGCCATTGTCGGTCCGACTATTACATCATATTTTTCAAAAATATTTTCAAAATCTTTTTTCATTAATGCCCTAACTTTCTGCGCTTTTATATAATAAGCGTCATAATACCCAGCAGACAACGCATAAGTTCCCAGCATTACCCGCCGCTTGACCTCATCCCCTAAACCATCCTCCCTAGAGCTCAAATATATATCCAACAAATTTTTTGTTTTTACATTTTTGCCCCTTAATTCTGAATGCCCGTATCTTACACCATCATATCTAGCCAAATTGGCCGATACTTCTGATGGTACAATAATGTAATACGCAGCGATACCATAATCAATCATGGGCAAGCTAACCTGGTCTATGTGGGCACCCAGCGATTCTAATTTAGCAATAGATGCCTGCACAAGATTATTAACATCGCTATCTAGACCTTTCATAAAAAATTCCTTAGGCACAGCAACCCTTAACCCCTTTATCGGCTTATCAAGACCTGATACATAATCCAACACCTCTTTATTGTTACTAGTAGAATCAAGTGGATCCTGTCCAGCTATTGTGCTCAATACGATTGCAGCATCCTCAACTGTTTTAGTTATCGGACCAACCTGATCAAGGCTTGATGCCATTGCAATGATTCCGTTCCTAGAAACCCGCCCATATGTCGGCTTCAACCCAACAACGCCGCACCAAGCTGCCGGAGCACGGATAGAACCTCCCGTATCAGAACCTAGAGCATAAACCGCCAAGTCAGCCGCTACTGCAGCACCAGAACCAGCGGATGATCCACCGGAGACTCGACTGTGGTCATGAGGATTAGATGTTACCCCAAAAGCTGAGTTCTCGCCAGTCGCACCCATTGCAAACTCATCCATATTCGTCTTACCAAGAAAAATCGCTCCGGCATGTTTGAGTTTTGTTATAACTGTTGCATCATAAGGCGCCATATAATTCTCGAGCATTTTTGAAGCGGCTGTACACTTTTCTCCTTCAATCAAAATATTGTCTTTGATAGCACAAGGGATACCAAACAAGCTTGAATCTTGTGATCTGGCATATGATCCTGGCCTTTCAAAAACGGATAAGTAGGCATTGAGTTTGGGGTTTTCTTTTTCTATTTTTTTAACATAATCTTTCCGCAATTCTTCAACCGAAAAATCGCCTTTCTTCAGACCCTCGCCAACCAATTTAATTGTATTTTTTGTATTTAACAAACTTATTGATTAGTACCCGACTAAGACTCTTCAAAAACTGCTGGTACTTTAACAAAACCGTTTTCGCTTTCTGGTGACATATCAACCAATTTTCTAGACTCAACTGCTCGCTCTCCGAGAGGTTTTTCTACTGCCACGTCCTGTCTCATAATATTTTCCAACCCCGTTGCATGAGCAACTGGCTCTACGCCGTCGGTATTAACTTCATTCAACTTATCTATATAACCCAAAATAGAACCCAACTCGTCGGCCATTTTTTCCTTTTCTTTGTCATTTAAACCAAGTCTCGCAAGAGAAGCGATCTGCTCAACGTCTTTTTTGCTAATTTTTGTCATATTATTACTAAAATACCACTTTAAATACTCCGTGGGAACAGAGGCAAGACCGTATTGTCTTCTGGGACTTCTGAACTAACCGCCAGCACGGTTTTGTCACAGGGTGAGTCCTGAGCTTGTCGAAGGACGAATCCCTTTACAAATGGCGGTTAGTGAAAAAGATGAACCGAGCCCGCTGGGGCGAGGTGAAGTTCACAGAAGACAATACGGCAAAGCTATTCCAACATCTCAACAAACTCTTTCTCCGTAATAACCTTGACCCCCAACTTCTTCGCCCGCTCATATTTGCTTCCCGGTTCGTCCCCAGCAACAACATAACCGGTTTCGCTCGATACAGAAGAAGAAACATCTCCGCCATTTTCACGTACCAAAATTTCCGCCTGTTCACGGCTGATATTTTCCATTGAACCAGTAAACACAAACTGTAGACCCTTCAGTTTGTCAGATTTCTGGGATGATTCCTGTCGCAAGATACGCACTCCGACCTCTTTGAATTTATCCAAAAGTTTTTTGTTGTAATCACTATCAAACCAATCCCTGATACTTCTAGCCACAACTTGACCTATATCCTTTATATTACTGAGTCTCTCAAGACTAGCCTTAGACAAATTCTCCAAAGTGCTAAAATTTCTCGCCAAATCAAGGGCTGTTTCAGAACCAACATTCGGAATTCCCATGGCATAAATAAAACGGTCTAGCGATATTTTGTTCTTGGACTGGATAGCGGTTACTGTGTTCTCTGCCGACTTATCAGCAAAACGCTCCAGGTTCAATAAGTCATCTTTTTTCAGTAAATACAGGTCAGCCGCGTCTTTAATAAGACCGGAATCCATAAGTTGGTCTATTATCTTGGGGCCCACGCCATCTATATTCAAGGCACTTTTTGAAACAAAATGGTACATTGCCTCGCGCTTAATGGCAGGACAATTTTTGTTAGTACATTTGTGAGCAGCCTCTCCCTGAGCTCTACGGACATCACTTCCACATATCGGGCAAAGCTTAGGAAAATGGAAAAACATCTCCTTGCCAGTCCTGAGTTCTTTTATGACTTTTTTAATGTCGGGGATGACATCTCCGGCACGGCCCACAACTACTGTATCTCCTATTTTTACATCCAAACGCTGTATCTCGTCTTCATTGTGCAAAGTTGCCCTACTCACTGTCGTGCCACCTATTTCAACCGGCTCAAGGACCGCCACAGGGGTTAAGGTACCGGTACGACCCACGCTCACGATTATGTCTTGCAATATTGTCGTAGACTCTTTGGGTGAAAATTTATAAGCTACCGCAGCTCGCGGAGCCTTGCCCACAATTCCAAGTTTATTAAAAACCTTATTATCATTAACGGTCACCACAACCCCATCTATTTCATAATTCAATTTTTCCCTGTGTTTCTCCCAGTAATCTCGAAATTCTTGAACATCATCGAGATTGCGACAGAACTTGTTGTGGGGGTTGGTCTTGAAACCCAATTCATGCAAAATGGCATGCTCATCTTCGTGGGTTTTCTGGCCAAGATCACTAACCAGCGCATAAGCGTAAGAATCTAGTTTGCGAGATTCGGTTACGCTAGAATCAAGTTGTCTAATGGAACCGGCTGCCAGATTTCTGGGGTTGGCATAAACAGACGCACCAACTTTTTCTTGTTCCTTGTTTATCCTTTTAAATTCTTTTTGGGTAATAAAAACTTCACCACGTACTATTAAATTATTTTCTAAATTGTAATTTTTACTTTCTAACTTGAGCGGTATAACTTCAACTGTTTTTAGATTTTGAATTACATTCTCACCAACCGTTCCGTCTCCACGAGTCGATCCAACCAACAAAAGAGAGTTATCATAAACCAACTCGATAGCAAGGCCGTCTATTTTAAGCTCACAATAAAAACCGCCTAATTTTTTCTCGGCAAAAATATTTCTTTCCGATTCGCCGCTAGGCACATCCATGTTCATAGCCCTTGCTAAGCGATCGATCCAATCATCAATGTCTCCCTTATCAAAGGCATCATTAAAGGACAACATCCTAGTCGGATGGGTAAATTTTTCAAATTTTTTAAGAGGTTCCCCAGCTACTCTTTGCGTCGGTGAATCAAGAGTAATCAATTCTGGGAATTGCTGTTCAAGGTCAAAAAGCTCCTTCTTTAGGGAATCCTCTACTGATTCTTCAATTATAGGCCTGTCCAAAACCAACCGATGATATCGGTAATTTGTAATAATTTTCTTAAGTTTATCTATCCTATTTTTAGCTTCGGCCTTACTAGTTTTCATAACAATTTAGCTTAAAATTAGCACATTTTGACATTTAAAAAAAGCCGCCGCGCCTATTTGGCGCGGCGACACAAACCAGATATTATTCTGCCTAACGAGGATTGACTTCTATCCAAACTGGAATAGATTGTCCCACATTGACCAATCTAGAGATTGAACACGAGTAATCGTCTCTATCAGTCGCGGTTTCAGTTACGTTATATATATTAGAGCTTGTATATGTATGCCCAGGGTTTTGGTTAGTAGATGAACCTCCGTCTCCAAAAAACCAATTCCAATCTCTCCCGTTCCCATTTCCTCCATCAAAGAATTGTGTCTGATCAGTAAATTGAACCTGTTGGTTCGCTGTTGGGGTCGCAGGCGACCAAGTAAAGTTTGGAATAGGATAGGCATGCCTCGGAGTTCTCCAGGTATTACCGCCACCTAGACAACCAGGGCCAGCGCACAAAGATTGCTCAGTCCAGTTACCCACAAGATCAAGGGAATCCCAAGTGCGAACTCTTGATTTATACGTGGTATTAAATGCCAAACCGTTTTGGAAATAGGAGATGCCAGACCCACTTATTTTCCCAGAATCAAACATCGGAATATTCCAAGCGCTTCCAGTATCATCAACTTGAACCTGATAAGCTGATTGAGTTTGACCTTCTGGATCAGAATAAATCCAGGATACAGTTACAGCAGGACCAGAACTACAATAGTTTGGTTCTGTCGCTCTTACATTAGAAGTTACTGGGCCACCATTAGCCATGGTTATTGCTCGCCTAGCCTCTGCAGGTGAAGCTGTCCCCCTTTCGACTATTACTTTTACAGTCGAATTAGAAGAATATGAGTGCGACGTACTTCTTGGATTAGTATTTACTGAATTACACTTGTACCCGTTCGCGTTGCTTTGGCAATTGCCAGAACTGGGGGTTGGCAAAGATCCGCAGGCCGTCTGTACAGTTGCTACACTGGTTGATGTGTTGGTACAATTC
>DATDXQ010000004.1:0-26199 GCA_036517175.1 Minisyncoccota bacterium | reverse complement strand
CGCGGCGTCCACGGACGGGGCACATCCCCGCCGCATGCCGGTCGCCGCCGTGGGCGACCGGGAAACCGCACTTTACCTGCCCGCCTCCGGGCAGGTAAATCTTTCTCACACACTTCATTATGTTACCTCCATAGTAATAATTATAACAAAAATTGGTAAAAAAGTCAAATGAGGTTACGCAACCCGCAAAAATATCACAAAATTAATGATTATCTATGCAGGTATTGAAGTTACTGACCTGAACGTTGTATGAAGCAACCGTCCCCTTTACTTGAGCTACGAGAATGTTTATTTGATTGGCAAGTTTGTTATACATCGGAACCAATTTATTATATTCTTCATAATTTCCCGCTTTTTTATGTTGATCCAATTGTTTTTGCATTTCATCTGATTTAATTTTCAATTCAGCAATTTGCATCTCAAGATTATCAATCTGAGTCTTTAAGCCTTCATCAATTTTGGGACAGCTTGAAAGAGGGAGTCCGAATATTTGCACAGCTAGCCAAGTCTCTTGTCCTTCAAATTTACCTTGGGCAACAGCTATACCGATTTCCGTAAACTTGTCGCTGAGAATATTTGCCCTATGCCCAGGACTGTCCATCCACGCCTTAACAAGGTTCTCGTCATTCCCATAGTTGCCCAAGGCTAGATTTTCTCCTATCGCAATAAATTCATAACCATAAATTTCAGCAAGATTGCCGGCATTTTTTCCATCTGGAGATTCATGCTCAAAATATTGACGATTAAACATATCCTGGACCTTGCGGTTGGCGGCTGAGTTTAGTTGAGAGTTACTGGTGAGTCGCTGAAGACCATTCGAAATTCTCTGAGTATTGGTCCACTCAAGCGTGCCGGATGGAGTCAGGTGGGTTTTTTTTGATTCTAGAAAAGAACGAAGCGGAGGAGGACTAATTACATCTTTTTTTATTTCTGATATTTTTTCGACAGATTTTTTGTAATTTAAAAATTTAGTAATATCTAATTTATTAAAATAAAAAAACCAGCCTGTGGTTAGGGTGGCGAGTAATATTATTCCTAAAACTGTTAATTTTTTATGTCTTTGTCCCACTATTTTTTATAACGAGAGTTCAAAACTATTTCTCCAATTACATAAACAACAAAAAAGCTGCCAGATATAGTTGCTATGTATAACCAGGGATTCTCAGGCCAAGGAATATTGTGTTGCCAGTGTCTGTGCAAGAACCCGATCGTTATGGCTCCCCACCATCCGATCTGGGATATTATACTTGTAAGGATGATCTTAAATTTTAAGTGTTTTGACATCTCGTTATTGTCTAGATTGGATAAGAGTCTGTGTATTTTGTTCAGGAAAATACCATTTAGTCCCACAAGAATGACAAAGAAAAGTTTTATTTGAGTTAAGTTATCCAAGTAGCCTTTTATTGTTATAAGGCCGACGCCAGAGATAACTAGCCCAATCCAACCAAGCCAAATTAATTTTTGGGCATGGCCGGTTGTCAAAAGTAGGTTGTCGGTACTGATTTTTTTTCTGAACCAGAGCAGACCAAAGAAATCAATCACAAGAACTGTGCCAAAGCCAGTTATTAGAAAAATAATATGAGCAAAGAGAAATATGTAGAAAGTTATAGAATCCATAAAATTAGAAAATAAGGACGAGAATTAAAGAAACACCAATTGGCACTAGAATATTATCATCTAATATAGAGGAAAATAAATCAATCACTGCAGACAAAATAGCGGCAATAAGCACGAGTGAAGTAGCGAAATTAAGAGGAGAAAGAGATTTTAAAAATGATCCCACTATGAATGTCATCAGAAAAATAAGACCCAGGCCACCCCAGCTCTTTTCGCGCCATATTATTTTAGATGAGAAGACATTGCCAAATGGTGCGAATACATCCCCAACTATTGCAACTGACATAGCAAGTACTGCTATTTCTTTGGCAAAGAATGTTATTAAAATAAAATTAGCAAGAAAAAATAGTGTATAGCCAGATAGTCTTTTAAGTTCTTTTCTTTTGGCTAAGCCGCCCAGATTAAGATACTTGGTGTTTAACCCTGGTAACGTAAGTCTGAAGATATCAAAAACCAAAAGAGCAATGAAAAATGTGCCAACAATCCATAACATGGTGTTTCTTTGTGCAAAAATGTATCCTAATGGAAAAATCAAACCCCCTAGCTGGAGAAATTCCCTAATCGGAGCTTCCCCCAGGGCTTGTCTGGTTTCTGGTCTTTGTGATACAGCTATTGAATAAAAAACTGTTCCTATAAAAAACAACAAAGAGTATGGGGTAAAATTTTGTAAGATGGCTAAATTAAGAGCGTTAAGACCATAAAGAGAGGCAACTCCCCTGCCTCCTCTGAAGCCTAGATAAAATGGGAATATATGACCAAAGACTGCAGCCAAACCAATCAGGATAGCCAAATCGGTTCCTATCCCTATGCCAGAAAATGAATCAGCAATATAAAAAACGAGGGGGGCCTTAATAAAATCGATAATCCCAGTGACAATGCCATAAACTGGTCCCACTACGTGGTAGGTATTGGTCGCACCGGTGTTCACTTTGCCGTAATTTCTTATATCTATTTTTTTTATTAATTTTCCAAAAAAATAACCAGGTGAAATGGAGCCTACGATATATCCGCATAACAAGAACACGATTATGGTTTCCATGATCTAATTATAGCAAGCCTTCGATGATTTTGCATAACACAAAAGCCCACCTAAGATTGTCGAAGAGTGGGCCTTTGTTAAGCTTCCTATCTTTTCTATCTATTGATTTGGTGTTGCAGTTGGGGTCATCGAAGGAGTTTGAGTTGGGGTTGCCGTGGGAGTTTGAGTCGGTGAGCTGGTGATTAGGCATCTCTTGAGTGGTGCTGGCAAGTTGATAGGTCGGCCTAGCCTCTTTATCGCATTGAACACACCATGTTCGGCAGATTCCTTGGCTTTGGCACTCATTGTATCATATGCAGCTTGCATGGCTTCTCTCGCTTTGTCATAGTCAACGACTGCTCTGCAGATGTCTTGTTCGGGCAAGGTGTTAACCCAAGCTAGCAATGTGGATAGCGCTGAATCTATCGCATCGAGATATCTTTGTTTGTCGGTCTCACTCAAATCGCCAGGGGCTCTTACTGCTTCTTCATATGCTTTTACAGATTTAAATAACGCTGCGTAATATCTTCTTTCCGGTGAATTATTAAGGTCTTTTAAAACCTGTCTGAGATCTTTGCCTATGTGGCTCTTTGCACCATCATCTAATGGCCTACCAAAGAATCCGTCGTACAATCCCTTTAGTGTTTCTTCATCAACCTTTGAACTGTCAGTTTCAGCCAGGGCATTACTGCTCCAGTTTTTGGCAACAAAAAAACCAACTGCCATTCCGACCACTAAAACGGCAGAAAAAATGATCATGCCTACTCTTTTGGAAATGTCCATTACTTTTGTAATGACACGACTTTAAACCATTCCGCCAGTATTACTTGCGAAACAAAAAAAGTCAGTGTAATTAATATTTATTTTCGATTATAACAAATGATCAATATTCTTGAAATTATTCCGTCGTCTTACCATCAAAGTGTTCTTCATCGGCGATTGCCTGGTCTTTGGTTGCATGAACAACACCCTCTCTGTGGTTCGGTGGAGAATATAAGGTGTAGAGCTTAAGATCTTGTTCTGCTGACTTGTTGACAATATTATGCTTTGTGCCAGCTGGCACAACCACGACAAAACCATCGCTTATGTCATGTTGAACATCATCCAGAATTGCTTTGCCTGTGCCTCTCTCACATCTTATGAATTGATCAAGCTGGTGTATCTCCTCCCCTATATCTTGACCTGGCCTGATACTCATCACGACCAGTTGGCTATTTTGGGCAGTATACAAAACTTGCCTAAAATTTTGATTTTCAAGAGTTATTTTTTCTATATTCTCTACGAAGCCCTTCATAATTAAATTATATCACATGGAAAATAAGTCCAAGATTGTATTTTTTAAGAGGTGTGTTATAATTTATGTCCTATGATGAGCATTGACTCCAAGAAAGTAAAAATAATCGCAACTATTGGCCCGGCCTCAAATAGTCCTGAGATGTTGGAAAAATTAGCCCGCAGAGGTGTGGATGTTTTTCGCTTGAATTTATCTCACAAAAACAAAGAAGAGATAGTTGAGGATATTATTAACATAAGAAACGTCGAAAAAAAGATTGGCAGAGCACTCACTATTATGGCTGATCTAAGCGGTCCTAAAATAAGAACAGGTAGCATAGCTACCGAGACGCAGGCGAATGTGGGTGACGAAATAGAAATAACAAAAAAACAATTAGATACTGGTTCAGCTCAAAAATTTAATCTAAATTTCCCAGACATAATAGACGGGCTCGAAGTCGGAAGGGAGATTTATTTAAATGATGGCATGCCGACCCTGGAGGTGGTTTCCAAAAATAACGACAGTGTAATTACTAAGGTGGTTGTTGGTGGTATTTTGAAATCCAAAATGGGATTTTCTGCCGAAGGCATTGTTCTAAATGATTTTGAGGTTACAGAAAAGGACGCACAGGACATAGAAACTTCTTTGGGCATAAACAATGATCAAGTAGTGGCCGATGCCCTCGCAGTATCATTTGTCCAAACTGCAAAAGATATCGAAAAAATCAAAAATCTTATCCCAGAATCTAGGCATCCGATGGTATTGGCCAAAATAGAAACCCAAGCAGGAGTCAAAAATGCAGCCGAAATATTAGCAATTGCGGATGGCTTGATGGTCGCTAGGGGCGACTTGGGTTTTGCTGTTCCCTTGGCTGAAATTCCGCATATTCAAAAAAAGTTAATTAATCTTTGTCTAAAAATGGGTAAACCAGTAATTACAGCCACACAAATGTTGGAATCTATGACACAGAGTCATCTTCCAACAAGAGCAGAAGTTACAGATGTTGCTAACGCTATATTGGATGGTACCGACGCTGTTATGCTTTCTGGAGAAACTGCTAGGGGCAAGTATCCAGAAGAGGTTATCAAGACAATGGTTAAAATAATAGACAAGGCGTTGCCACACATACAGCATAGGGATTTTCCAGAAGATAACGATGCCTATGATGCAGTTGGTATATCAGCCGCAACGCTAGCAGACAGGATAAAGGCAAAATTGATCATGGTCTTCACCGAAAGTGGTGCAACCGCCAGAAGAATCTCCAGACATCGCCCACGCCAGCCAATACTTGCCTTAACACCAAACGAAAAAACATTACACGACCTAAATTTTACCTGGGGTATTAAGGCTGAAATAGTAAAAAATCTTTATAATTTTGACGATTTTCTTATAGAGGCTAAAAAAATAGCCGAAAAAAATAAACTAATCGAACTAAAACCCGGAGACCACTATGTTTTTAGTGCTGGGGTTCCATTTGGCAGGAGTGGTAGCACAAATATGATTTTGGTTCAAAAAATTTAGGGTTCCTTTTGTCTGTTATGATATTAAAAAGAGTAGGCTTATTAAGGCACCAATTGTTTGAGCTAGCATATCTTTTTGGGTATCCCAAATATCGCCCTGCATTCCAAGAAAACCAGCGCTATCATTTTTACCAAACATAATCGCCGCTGCGTATTCAAGTATTTCGTATACAGAACCTACGGAGACTACTATTGTGAAAGCGAAAATAGATCTTAAAATATTTGCTTCTGGTAAAAAACTAGACAACAAGCTGTAAAAAACTGGAACCATCAAAACACCATAAGAAAAGTGAACAAATCGGTCATAATTATTACGTCCCAAGCTGAGCCTTTTTTTGATCCAATTTCCAAACGGCATAGAGGCGTAAACATAACGAGCGGCGGTAACATGCAGCAACGCAAAAATTAGGATTATTATTGATGATGTTTTTGATAAGAGCCCGAGGTTATTGATCCAAAATAAAAAAGGGAAAATAACGACAGGGGTTACGCTCTCAAGCCACCAAGTTCTTCTATCCCTAGGCCTAAGAGCCAAAATTCCCCATATCGCCCAATAGACTATAAACAATATTTGACCGAATTTATCAGCCGAGATCTCCATTCTTAATTTATAATTGATTTAGTTTACTAAAATACCGATCTTGAAACCTACTAAAATATTTTGCTGTTTGGGGGCATTGTCGTGTTGATCCACGAATTTAGAAGTGCCATCTGTTCCACAAATGCTAAGTATTTTGTCAGGTCCTCCTGGGTGCTGAGGTATCCACTTAGTAAGATCATACACATCGCCATTTATAACAGTCCAGCAGCTACTTATATTATCATGCTCGGCCACCTCAGTTATTGTAAAACTATTGTTTCCAACGGGAGATACCGGCGTCGTCTGAGATGCGGTCGGAGACGTTGTCGGTGTATTTGATGCAATTTCTTCTAGGGTTGGAGTTGTTGAAATTAATGAATCATTTTGCTCAGGTGGTTTTTGGGGAAATATCCAAAATACCGCTATCAACAGAGCAACGATTGGGAGTATTATTATGATCTTCTTATTCATAATATTTTATTTATATCATTTATAGGATTTTGTATCAATAATTTTTAGGATTTTAGTTTATTTAATAGATTTTTGACCTGAGTAATACTATCTTGGTCGTGAATCGAAATAGCCAGAATATTTTTATTTATTTTTTTCAACAAATTGATTTTGTTTTTAAGCACGGCTGACGTAACTTTGTCGCTCTTGGTAACAAAAATATATTCCGGCTTCTCAGCCAGTAAAAGGCTGTGGTTTTTGAGTTCTTTCCTTATTACTGCATAATCTTTTGTTGCGTCTTCAGATTCAGCAGAAATCAAATGAAACAAAGTATTGGTGCGCTCTATGTGTTTAAGGAATTTGATACCCAGACCCTTACCGCTAGATGCTCCCTCAATGAGTCCAGGTATGTCGGCGATGATTAATTCATAGTAAACACCTAAGTTTGGCTCAAGAGTTGTAAATGGATAGTTTGCTACTTTGCTTTTGGCGTTTGTTAGTTCATTGAGTAGGCTCGATTTGCCAGCGTTAGGTAAACCAACAAGACCAACATCTGCTATGAGTTTGAGTTCAAATCTAATTGTAAACTCTTCTCCTGGTTTACCCCTGGTGAATTCTTTGGGACTTGTATTTGTGGCAGAGCGGAATTTGAAGTTGCCAATTCCACCATGCCCTCCTTGGGCTATCAAAATTTTATCAGATTTTTTAACAATTTCATTGACAGATCCGCTCTCAATGTTAGCAATAACTGTCCCTACTGGAACTTTTAGAATTAGGTCTTCTCCGTCCTTACCATCTATTGATTGGCCCCTTCCATTTCCCCCATTCTCAGTCTTAACTTCTTTTTTGTTTCTGAATTGTATGAGAGCGTTTAGGTCTGATGTGCCCTCGCAGTATATATCTCCACCCTTACCACCATCACCACCAACTGGCCCAAGACTGTTCATATTAGAATTAAAAGCAGCTTTGCCGTCTCCGCCATTGCCAGCCTTGACACGGATTGTAACATTGTCTATAAGCATTAGCGTAATAAAAATTCTCCGGATAGGGTACGCGTTTGACCAGGTTGGAGATTGCCTAATTTTATTTTTCCTATCGCTACACGCTTTAGGGAAACCACTGTGTATTTAAGTTCACTTAGCATTATTCTGATTTGATGTTTTTTGCCTTCGTGCAAAATAATTCTAATTGAATGGGAGCCCATTATTTTTGATTCGGCGGGAAGAAGTTTGCCTAAAGTTTTAGTATGCATACCAGACTTTAAAATTGCCGGAATGCCGCTTCTTAATTTTTCTCTCACGCTGACTACATATTCCTTAGGATATTTTTCTGAAAGAAGGTCTCGAGAAACACGTCCGTCATTTGTTAATACCAGCAGTCCCTCAGATTCTTTGTCTAGCCTTCCCACTGGGTAAAGACCCCTGTCCTTCCATTGATCAACTACATTTTCTCTGCCGGCTTTATCTTGTGTCGATAATCCTCGAGGCTTGTAATAGGCCAGGTACTGATAGTTTTTGGCTTTCCCTCTTACTACGACTTCGTCACCCTCATCTACCATCATGCCTTGAATAGCCTTTTTTTTGTTTACAATAACAAATCCATCCTCAATAAGCTTATCGGCCTCACGCCTGGAAGCTAGTCCTTTATCTCTTAGATACTTATTTATCCTGATCATGATACGGTTGATTTAGTTATCTTCTGGGTCCAAAATGCCTGCTTTGTCTTGCACGGCTAGATGAAGTTGGATTGCTTCTGGGTAGATTTTGTAAAAAAGGTGTGGCCATAACTGGAGCAATTGCTGGTAAATCGGGTAACTTAGATATAGGTAGGACTTGTTTAATTAGCCTTTCAATTGATCGTATTTCCCTAGCCTCATCTGGCATAGCAAACGTAATGGCATGTCCACTTGCGCCGGCACGAGCTGTACGGCCAATCCTGTGAACATAATCATCCGGGGTAGATGGTAAGTCGTAGTTAACGACCAATTCAATTCCGTTAACATCTATGCCGCGCGCCATAATGTCAGTAGCTATTAATGTTCTGTATTTACCGCTTTTGAATCCCTCGAGAGCTTCACGGCGTTGAGCAAGAGATCGATTGGAGTGGATCTCTGCTGTGCTGACGCCAACAGCCCTTAATTGTCTGACTATCTTCTTGGCTCCATGTTTTGTTCTGGTAAATATGAGCGTAGAACCAAGATATGATTCAAGTAGTTTGTGGAGTAGTGAGAATTTTTGAATATTTTGAACCACAAAAATTTCCTGAGTGACTCGATCGGCAGTTGCGCCTGCCGGTGCTATCTCTATTCTTAGAGGAAGTTTCATGTGTGTTGCCGCCATTCTCATAATTTCTGCTGGCATGGTTGCTGAAAAAAGCATTGTCTGGCGCTCCTTGGGTACACTTGTGAGGATCCGTCTTATTTGTGGAGCAAATCCCATATCAAACATCCGGTCAGCTTCATCCAAAATTAATATTTTAACATCGTTTAAGTGAACACTTTTTTGATTTAGATGATCTATTAGGCGCCCTGGCGTGACTATAATTATGTCCGGTTTGGCCAAAATGGCGCGTTTTTGGTTTACCATCGAGAGACCACCTATCAAGACTGCGGTTTTCAATCCGAGAGTACGGCCGACCTTAACAAGAGCTTCGTCTACTTGAAGAGCCAGCTCGCGTGTTGGTAAAACTATCAACCCCTGACCCTTTATTTGGGGTAAAATTTGTAGCATGGGTATGCCAAATGCCAGAGTTTTACCAGTACCTGTTTGGGCTATGCCAACAATATCTTTACCCTGTATTGCTAAGGGTATGGCTTGTGATTGTATGGGTGTTGGTTTCTTGAAACCCAATTGATCTAAAATACCTAAAAGCCTGGGAGCAATTCCCAGGCCATAAAAACTTTCTAAATTTTCATGTTTATGAGATTCTATTTTTTCCATAATTAAGAGTTGTCATAAGAAGCAAGCCAGTCCATAAGCCTTTTACGGTGCCTGTCTACTGACCATCCATCCTTTTGTTTAAAAAGGTCTGGGTGAGTATTTTCAAATTTTTTTAGAATACTGATAGTAGCCTTAGGAAAGGTCGGCGGAATACTCTTGTTGTATGACTCAAAAAAGACCGCTAATGAAACCGGTTTTTCATTGAATTCTGCGCGTTCTTTGTCTTTCTTATTTTTCATATTAAATAGGCTAAAACCTGCTTATCCACCACTTGTGGGGTACATAACAAAAATAACATGAATCAATTAAAAAATCAAGTATTTGGGTTGTTTATCTTACTTTACCGTTCCAAGGAACCAAGTTCTGTTCCTTTAATACGAGTCGGGACATGCCCTTGAGTGTTTTGCTGTTGTAAATAGTGATTGAGGCATTTTCAAATGGCTTGTTATGATATCTGTCTACGGCTTCTTCAATTGAGAAATGTTGTATTAATTTTTGAAACAATATTAGCCAATGACCATGCACGGCGCAAAGAACTTTTTTGTTGCTATAATCACGATTTAAGGTGCCTAAAAAACTATGAATTCTCAATTCAACGTCAGGCCAACTTTCGCCTCCAAGGGGGCGGTAATGATACAGTCCTTCTCTTTTGCGCCTTTCTATTTCTTCCGGGAACCTTTTCTTTATCTGATCCGTAGTCATTGTGTGCCAAACACCTCTTTGGGCTTCTGCCAACCTCGAATCCTCATAAACATGGGCTTCGGGGTACATTAACTGGAGTGTTTGCTGCGTGCGTGAATAATATGATTGATAGTAGACGTCAAACTTTCCGAATTTCTTATTTAAATATTCGCCCGTAATTTTTGCTTGTTTTTGTCCTCTCGGGGTTAGCTTGTAAGAATGGGTTGCCAAATCAAATTTGGCCCTCTCGTCTGATGAGAGAACATTACCTTCTGATTCTGCATGTCTTACAAAAATTAATAATTTAGGCCAAGCCATTTTTTAATATTATTGATTATAAACCAATTTTGATAAAATAAAAACCGCCTTGATTGCTTATCGGCGGTAGTCTACCAATCCATAGGGGACAAAGCTGGTAAGGAGCTGAAACATCTGCATACAAATTCATGGGTTACACGACATAAACCATCTTTGTCAATAATCACGTAATGACTCGACACAAGAGTACAAAATTCTAGACCTCCTAACGTCCCATATTCATCTGGTTGGAAAGGTTTCCAAGCGTGATCTACTTGTGCAATTCTAACGATTGCACGAGCATATATTTCTGAATGATTATCGGTGAATACGCTTAAAAACGACTTATTTGTATCAATGTGTTCCGGTCTGATCGGGTAAAATACCCGGTCCGACTCATCAACGATTCTTGGCTTATCCATTCCTACTCCTATCCCTATAATTCAATAATTATACAGCCTCAAGGTTATATTGTCAATCCCTTCTTATGCAGACCCCTAAAAGAGAGCTGCCAAAAACAGCATGTTCTACCGGTAGTAAACAATGTCCACATACTACCTTGCATCGCAAGGTAGTATGTGCTATTAAATATACTAATGGGTATTGATAGTCATAAAATAGTTGAAAACAATATGCGCAAAGGGCTTTTGGAGTTCATGATTCTTTTGGCTATTTCAAAAAATGAATCATACTCCTCGGATATAATAGGGTCCCTCAAAAAGGCCGATCTTATCGTGGTTGAGGGCACTCTATATCCCCTCCTTTCTCGACTCAGATCATCTGGATTGCTCTCTTATATCTGGAAAGAATCAGATTCTGGACCACCAAGAAAATACTACACCCTTACAGACGATGGTCATAATACACTAGAAAGAATGAAAAAGACCTGGTCCAGTCTTGAATACTCAATTAAAACATTAATCAAAAAAATATGAACGAAATAATAACAGCTACAATTGCAAAACAATTATTCCAAATAGAAAAGGAGGCTTATGAGAAGCTTGCTAATTATCTTGATTCCATAAGACAAAAATTTGCATCCCATCCGGATAAAGAAGATATAGTTTTTGATATAGAATTTGGCATAGCTGAGCACTTAAAAAATAAATCAGGTGTAATTAGCAACGAAGACATAAACAAAGTCATAACTGAGATGGGTCAGCCCGAAGATATTGATGAAGATCCGTCAAGCCCTAAGCAAGAACAAAATAAAACCCATGATACTGCCAAAAAACTTTATCGTAATACGGAAGATCAAGTTATAGCCGGTGTTTCATCTGGAATCGCAACATACCTCAAAATAGACCCCTTGATTATAAGGATGATTTTTGTCGTCAGTCTTTTTGCCGGTGGTGCCGGTGTAATAGTTTACCTAATAACGTGGGTTGTCCTTCCAGAGGCCAAAACTCCAGCTGAAAAACTTCAGATGAGTGGCAAGGCTGTTACTGTAGAATCCGTAAGGGAAATGGCTGAAAAGGGAGTCGAAAAAATACGTAAACACTCGGGCTTAATCAAAAAAATTGGCCACGTAATAAATCTAATAATTACAGGTATTGCAAAATTCTTTATCAGGGGTTTATTCCCGCTGATTAGAGTTTTCATAGGTGTAATAATCATGGTTGTTGCGGTTGCGGTTTTATTTGCATTGTTGGCTGCATTTTTTGTTATACTTTTTAATATTAACAGTCCGCTTGTAGATGCGCCTTTTCTGCAATCTTTGAGACATTCATTATTTTATGCTGTTTTGCTACTAGGATTAATCGTTTCCTTTATTCCCATACTCTTTTTATCATTTCTGGCTAAAATAATAATTACAAATAAAAATAGGATAGCGCGATCAATTGGCCTTACCCTTCTTGGTGTTTGGATCGCTGCCGTAATTACTGGTCTTGCAGTAGCCCCAAGAGTAATTTCTGATTATAAAGAATTTACTGAGACAAGCATTGATTATCAGCAAGTTTCTAGAACAATACAACTGCCTGAGTTTAAATCAATTTCTGCATCCAGCTCAACAATGATTACAATAACCCAAGGTACTTCTCAAGAGGTTTTAGTTTCAGGACGCAATAATAATATTGATAAGATTATTTTTGAAGTCGTGGAAGGCAATTTGAATATAAAAAGACAGAGCAAGGTACGCATTTGTATTTTTTGCTCAATTAGTTCCCCAGAGATTAAAATAAAAATACCAGATTTAAGGAGTTTGGAGTTAAGCAACTCTTCATCGGCAGTTGTCTCAGACTATCAATTTAAAAATTTAAATTTAGTTTCTGAAAACAGTTCTCGAATTACACTCAATAACATCAGGGCGGGCTCAATCAAAAGTGAGATTAAGAATTCCTCGCGTATAACCGCCAATGGGAAAACCGACTCACTCGATGTGATTACTACAAATAGCAGTTCATTCAGAGGTTATGAGTTGATTGCAAATACTGTAAAAGCAAGCTCCCGAAATAGCTCTCGGATTCAAGTTCAAGCAGTTAGAACGCTCGAGGCCTCAGCTCAAAATAGCTCTGTAGTCGAATACATGGGTACACCCGACCTGACAGAAGATTCAACTTCTAGCAGCAGAATATTGAAAATTGAACCTATCGTTTATTAGCAGGTTAGAAAATATTTTATACCTCAAGTATGTTACAAGATTTCATTGCGCCAAGAATATTATCTTTTAAGATCGCGAACGTGTCGACATGCTTGGCCTCATCAATAAATCCGTTCCCATAGAGAACAACCTTAACATTTTCAGAAATATCAAAAATGGCAATGTGTCCCATGAGCTTTAATTTTTGGTACAAATTATCTGATTTTATTGGCCTTAGTTCCTTGCCAGTCAGTTTTAAATTGGGATTCGAAATATTAAAAGAAGCGGCCATCCATATAGAAGCAAGCCGTAGACTTGTCGTGGCATAACCCCTACCAACGTCATCATGTGTATTGCAGCCAAATTCATAAAGATCGCCAATATATTTATCGACACTCAGACTGTCCTTATAAATCAGATTCCAGCCATTAGTTGTAGTCGTTGGCTTTGGGTCTCCATAATATCTTAACCAACTATTCTGATCTGCGATTGCAAGTTTGAAGTGGTCTTCGGGTGACCATTTTGTCCCGGGCAGTAATCTTACAGTGTATCCGCCAAGCCATGATTGATATTCTGCTGAGTTTGGATCAAATCTGTGTGACTCACCATTTAACACATGACCAATAGTAAAGTAGTTTGCACCTTTTTCTACATCAAGACCAGATCTCTTCCAGGTCCTAGTCATATCACAACTTACCCATCCATTTATGTAACGATCCGGTATGTTCCGGAGTATTAACTTACAACCGATCTGGTGTTCCAGTTTCTTGAACTTAGGGAGATTAATGTATTGCACAAATCGAGCTATTTTTTCGAGAATATTTTCAATCATTTTTATTAATTCAATACCCAAAAAGCAACATTTAAGTAGGCGGCAAAACTAACCCACACAACATAAGGAGCTAGAAGCCAGGCTGCAACCCTTGAGACCTTGCTGAATATAAATATCGTCATAACTATCGCTGCCCACAAAAGCACAATGATTGCCAATGAGTTACCGATCATGTGCACGCCAAAAAACACTGGTGTCCAGATTGCGTTCAAGGCCAGTTGAACCACAAACAAGATTATTGCTTTTTTCTTATATCCTGAGTTACTGCTCCACACCATTCCTAAAGAAATACCCATGATAAAATACAGAGCTATCCAAACAGGGGCAAAAATCCATGTCGGAGGATTAAGGGGTGGTTTAACGAGCGCGTCATACCAGCTTGTAGTTCCAGACATCGTAAAAAAAGAACCCAGAAAACCCACAAGCTCCGAACCAACAACAGAAATTATGAATTTTAGGCTGTTTTTTATTTTCATTTTTTTATTGGCCATACCACTGGCGATACCATTCACGCATTTTATTTATTTCTTTGGTTTGTGCAGAAATAATATTATCAGCTAATTGCTTCATTTCTGGACGACTAGTAGAAATTAAAAGCATTTGAGCCATCATTACAGCCATCTGGTGATGTGGGATCATTTCTTGGATAAATGCCTCGTCAAATGGCTTGGCAACTTCAAGACTTTCTAAATCAGTAGCATCTCCCATCATGCTACCGTGCATCATCATGTTCATACCGTGACCCATAGAACTACTAATATTTGGCACATCTTCACCAAACCATGATTTATACCATTGCTGCATTTGATCAATTTCTTGGGATTGGCTGCGGACTATGTCATTAGATAATGATTTGATTTCTTGATGTTCTGAGAGTGTCAACGCGAGATTTGCCATAGTAATTGCATCCTCGTGATGGGGTATCATCTGCTCAATGAAATGAGAATCAATTTGATTCATCATTTGATAACTGTTTGTTGTCGAATTGCGATACATCATTCGGTCCCCCCACATCATTGGCATAACTGGACTAAAAATTGGAGCAATAATAATACCGAGAGCTAAACCTATCAAACCTGCAATAATAATTTCTTGTTTCATATGATTATTAAATTTTAAGTGAATACATAGTGGCCTTTCTGCGGCAGGCAGATAGTCCCGTAAGTATTCTTATTAATTTTTTAATTTGGGTTCTATCCTTTTTAATAATACCGCATTTGTGGCCACGATAATAGATGACGCAGACATTAATAAGGCCGAAATTTCTGGACGTAATGACCAACCTAGAGAATTGTAGAACACGCCTGCAGCAATCGGGATAGCCAATACATTATATATTGCCGCCCAGAAAAGATTCTGCTTCATCTTTACAACTGTCGCCTTCGACAAACGAATGGCGGCAACAATATCATATGGATCTGATTTCATAAGCACGATATTACCAGTTTCAATAGCCACATCAGTCCCCGCACCGATAGCAATGCCTATATCAGCTTGAGCTAAGGCTGGAGCATCATTAATGCCGTCTCCGACCATTGCTACGAACTTGCGCTCATCTTGGAGTTTTTTGACATATTTTGCTTTATCTCCAGGCAATACTCCGGCAAATATCCTATCCATACCCAATTCTTTGCCTACTGCTTCAGCAACACCCTTATGATCACCGGTAATCATGACAACTTCAATACCAAGTTGTTTTAGCCTGGCAATAGTTTTTTTAGCAGTCGGTTTGATGGTATCGGCGGCGGCGACAACTCCGGCTAGCTTACCCTCAATGGCGATCAGGCTTAGGGTTTTCCCTTCGCTTGCTAACCGGTCTAGTACTTCTCTGGCATCACTAGTCAAGATTTTATTATCGATCAAGAGCTGTTCTTTTCCAGCAAGAACCACCCTCCCGTTAATAACCGCTTTGAGGCCATGACCGGAGATAGATTCAAATTTACTGACTGTTTCAAGTGGTCTTGCGCCCCGCCTTTCCGCTTCTTCGACTAGGGCCTTAGCTAATGGATGATTCGAGCCCGTTTCGATACTGGCTTCATGACGTAGAATATCTTGTTCCGTAAATCCGTTAAAGGCAATGACATCTGTGACTTTCGGTTTCCCTTCGGTTAACGTTCCTGTTTTGTCTAAAACAATCGCATTAAGCTTGGAAGTGTTTTCAAGTGTCGCGGCGTCTTTAATAAGAATATTGTGTTTTGCTCCAAGACCAGTTCCTACAGCCACGGCTGTTGGTGTGGCAAGACCTAAAGCGTCTGGACAAGCAATAACTACAGTGGACACAGCGAATGTTAATGCAGTAAGAAGTCCGGCACCGGCCATAAAATACCAGCCCAAAAATGCTGCCAGCCCGGAACCAATAGCAAGGACTACGAGATATGCCGCCGCCTTGTCGGCAATACGTTGGCCGGGGGCTTTGGAGTTTTGGGCTGTCTCCACCATTTTGATGATTTGCGCTAAGACTGTTTCAGAACCGACTTGTGTGGCCTTAAATTTGACCGTACCAGTCAGATTGACCGATCCGCCAACTACTTTGGCACTAATTGTTTTAGCAACGGGGATAGATTCTCCTGTCACCAAGGATTCATCAATGGAACTTTCCCCCTCAACAATCTCGCCGTCTACTGGAACTTTATCACCGGGACGAAGCACCACAATATCATCATGAATAATCTCTGCGCTTGGGATGTTCAGTTCCTTTCCACCACGAATAACGTTTGCTTGGGGCGGCACCAGGTCAAAAAGTGCTCGTAGAGCATCTGAGGTACCTCGACGTGATTTCATCTCCATCCAATGGCCAAACAAAACGAATGTTACGAGAAGAGCTGCGGCTTCATAGAATGTCTCGCTTTCAGGTCGGATGAATGTGAGTAAGACGCTGAATAGATATGCCGCTAAAACACCGGTGGCAATTAGAACGGCCATATTTAGCTTTTTGGCTTTCAATGAGTAATATGTGCCGGTGATAAAAATTGAGCCAGTCCAAAAAACTATCGGGGTTGTTAGGATAAGAAGAAGCCAGTTTATCGGGATGGGTGTAGGAAGATTCAATCCAAAGAAGTTAATACCAACCGGCGAATACAGGAAGATGGGAATGGAAAGCAAAAATGAAATCAAAAACCGACGGCGCATATCCGCTTCCATTGCTTTAGCGATTTGAGGATTGGTCCCTCCGTTGCCAAGGCTATGGCGGGCAGGCATCGTTGCCTCGTGGTCCATGTGCGACATTTTTCTCATGCCGTGCTCGACATGTTTGTTCTCCCGCTTTTCGAGAATTAGTTCCATGCCGCAGGCGGGACATCGTCCAGGTTCGTTCTTCTTGACTTGTGGGTGCATGGGGCAGGTATAAATTGTGTTATTTTTAATGTCTTCCATTTTTTAATTATACACCGCAACTTGGTCCCTTCCCATTGCTTGCCGGCTGTATCTGATTAAGTATCTGCTGATATCCCGAGGCGCTGGAAAATTTAGCTCCTAGAATTTCTTTGGGGTCTACTTTATTCCATTCGATTTTCTTTGATTTAAGATACTGAGCAATATTTAGGTAGGTATCCGGAAACCAATATGAATTGACCACAAGAGCGGCTTTATACATATTCGATTCATTTACTCCTTGAGAGGCCATCAGCTCTAGCAAACCAAGCATAGCCATACCATGGTTGCAGTCAGGGAAATATACTGAATTGCCACAGCACGGACGATAGATATTTTGACTCACCCTTTCTACCGATGATTGTTGCTCTGGAGTTAGAGAAATCATTGTGTGGTTACTATAATGATTCATTGTATTTCCGACTGCCAGAGTCCAACCCCCGGTAGAAGCGAAATTGCCGGCATTTCCTCCATACTTTTTATCAACCATGGGGCCCTTTTCTAGAATTTCGTTTTTATTTGCCAAACCAAGAGCCCACAAAAGATTAAGAACTGCATTGGCGTTATTTTTACCAATAACAAGTCTGTTGTTATCATTTCCGGTAAGAAGTTTTTTTGTTTCTTCGTCAAAAATGCCACGCTGATCATATAATGCTTCGAATTTAGTTGGGTCTATAGTACCATTATCAACCAATTGCTTTTCTAAATCTCCCCATGTGACCGGTAAGACAACACCATTTTCCGGCAAAACAATTTTTTCCAGTCCCGCAATGATTTTCGCATTAGCTATCGCCGGGTTTATGTTTTTTAGTTGTACGGTATAAATCCAGGTTCCTCCAATAATGACAGAGGCGACAACAATACTGATTCCCAAAAAAAGATATGATTTTTTAGGCCGTGACCCCTCCTTACTATCTGCGCCAACTTTTTTTTCTCCAGGTTCATGACAGCAAATCTTATATAAGCCATGAGTATCCTCCAGTTTGGATTTTCCATGTTCCATATTAGCAACACTGCTCCATTTTTTCTTCAATCTCGCTGATCCCTGCCTGCGTAGACAGGTTATTTGACCCGCTAGTCCCGACATTACGTCGGGGCTGTTTAATGAAGAATAAATAAGCGATTTTAATAAGAATTAATAATTCTGCAAGCACAATAAACCTATTGAGTTTTATTACTAGAAGGTAGGCGAATGGCATACCCCCGGCAATAATTATGGTTTTCCACAGAAGCTGGTGTTTGGCTGCCCAACGACATTTTTTCTCACCTAAGTACGCGATGCCCACAACGGTTCCACCCATTAATAAGGAGATAGGAATTAAATATATCGATGAATCAAGATAACCCCAGGCCACTCCCGCACTCAACCCCAAGCACAATGAGCTGACCGCAACGCATATCGGACAAATATTTATTTTATCTGGAGATTGTCTAAAAATTTTCATACTAGAGAAAATAAATTAATATTCCGAGAACGACCATGGCGATACCACCACCAATTTTAATAAGAGACTTTTCTTGCTGTTGCCACTTCTGAGCCTTTTCTACCAATACCTTGTCTGCCGCAATCATAAGGACAATAAATAATGGTGTGATTAGGAGTGCGTTGTAGAAGAAAAGATACGCAACCCCCTTAAGATAGGTAACCTGGTCATTGAGAAGTCCAATAACCATCAGGTAGGGGCCTCCCATACACGGAAATTGGCAAATACCAACTAGAAGACCCAGTCCAAATGCTGCCGGAATTGATGCCTTATCAATTAGCCGGCTCATTGTTGAGTGAGCTGATGACGGCAAACGCAACTTAATTGGGAACTTAGGAAATAAATAATTAAGAATATTTATCAACCCGAAGGCAACAAGAAGCCCGGCACCTAACTTGCCCATAAAATGAGGAGTGTTAAATAGATGCAGAATTTTCAATAAACCAAGCCCGATTAACAAATAAGCGATGAATATGCCAATAACATACGTTACTCCAATTTGAAGAATTCTTTTCCTGGTCATCTGCATACCAAACAAGAACGCAATGGTTATAAGCAGGATAGAGAAAGAACAAGGATGAATACTGTCTAGCAACGCAGAGAAGATTACCAACGGCAAAAGCCATGTTCCCTTATTACTCACACTCCAGATCAAGTTAGATGCGGTGGGGCTTTGCTTGAATAAGATGAGAGCGATAATCACGGCAATAGCTATTACAAATATGCTAATTAATCTTTTCATATTTTTATGGAGTGACCACAGTTTTAATTTCTAATGTGAGTTGACCACCGTTTCTATCTTCAACATAGACAAAACGGTCTATAGCACCGACTCCTGCTGGACCATGAGCATTCGGATCATAAATAACATCGAGACTTCCGGAGTCCCCAGGGTTAAGTGTTATATTCGCTGTTGTAAGAGCACCGCCACCATGTCCTGACATACCGAATAGACCATAGATTTTGGCATTAAACTTAAAGTTGGCGACTGTGCACATGCACGAGGTGTAGATCTTATTAATATTTATTGACTGCTCCGAGCTATTGCTGATTTTGAATTCATGACTAACCTTACCGTTAGCCATAGAGATAGTGCCAAAATCGAAATTTGTTTCATCGCTCTTAAGCAGGCTTTCGGTTGAGCTGGCTTGACTATCATTTTGATCTGCGGTCGGCTGACCCAACCAGATAAGGCCACTGATAACAACAATTGTTCCGACAAAGATTCCAATAATTGCTTTGTAATTCATAGGATTAAATAGATTAAAGATCCCGATTTATCCTGCGCATAGCGCAGATGATAAATCGAGGATTCTCGATTTTGTAATCCGCCCAGGGCGGAACAAAATCGGAACAAAAAATCCCTTTTTCAGGGTTTTAATGACGCAAAATATCAGACCGTCAGACAAAACGATCTAATACTAGCGTCCTCCTATGAACGCAGGGCTATTTTCGTGAAGAGATAACCAGTCGGTGAGTACTATCCTACTTGGTGCGACAAAAGACTCTTTGGGATTATTTCTTGCAAGTAGAGGCTGAAATTTAAATAGTTCAAGCTCTTTATTAAAAATAATAAAGATCGCAAGAGACCACAATAAATATAGTGAAATTAAACTAAAGCCGTTAACAGGTGTTGCCGAGTAAAATTTAGAAAAAGCATTCAGATGAGATGTGGCAAAATCTATTGGATTCTGAGCTTGGACACAATTAGTAACACCCGAAACTTCAAATGGACATTCGCCATGTCCTTGGCCATCCATATGATTCATCGCAACCAAGCCAAAACTTACAGATACCAACGAACTTATGATCAATAGTGCAATAATGTAGTTTTTCATCTATGTTTTGATTATATCACACAATCAGCAAATTATTTAGCTAGTGGGATCAAGATGCCATTGAAGGTTTGTAGATATTTTGAGATACCAACAGACGGCCTGGCGGTCATTGGCTCGCCTTCTTTACGATCAGCATAGTTAACGATTATAGTCTTGTCACGAATTTCGGTGGTCTGGGGAGCAATCCGATCCCCAAGCAATACCAGATTAGTTCTCGTGTAGCTGTCATCCGAATTTTTGAAAGCTGCGCCAACGTAATAAAAAGTTCCGCTTCCACCTCCGTTCTGGGTAACAATAAAAGCAACGTCTTCTATTCCATCCGCATCCAAATCCCCCGTCGCCTCATTTCCAAAATAGACATAACCCAGGTCATCATAAATCTTTGAGACTTCGGTTGTTTCCGGTCCACCCTCATCAACCTGCTTCTCGTTGTATATATATCTGTTCAACACAAAAAACCCTCCGACGAGAAACGCAATTATCACCAAGGCCCTAATGATTACTTTTTTCATGGATAAGTTTAGTTATTGGCGCTATTTTTGTTTTATCAAGTCAAGCTTTTTATTCCTGTTCCAACTTTTAATTTGTGCTTCTCTTTTTAAGGCTCCGCTTCTGGTTTGAAACTGTTCGGTATGTAGAATTTTAATGACTTGCCTTGAGCCAGTATAGTGCCCACCCTTTTTATTTTTATGTTCTATAAATCTTCGCTGAACATCAGTTGTAATACCTGTATAAATACTTTTATCATCGCATTCGATTAGATAAACAAAATACATAAATTATCTTATCTTTTGGTTACTAGACAACCCAATAAACCATATCGCATTAATTCTTTTTATCCAAAGTTTTCTTCTATTCTCCCACAATTCAGTTAATTTTTGCTGACTCATTCTGGTGCGTTGAGCAAGTTTTTGTTCAGCTAATCGCTCCTCGGTAATAATAAATTCTACTATCTGATCTGTAAACCTTTGTCTATCTTCAGTAGATAAGTTAGCCAGAATACCCCTAACTATATCTCGATATTTTTCAGGAGTTTTGCCTATAACAATTCCCGATAAATCCCTTATTGTTAATACGGAATTTGTATATTCCTGCCCAACCGACAATAATCCTTTTCTAATTTTGTCTGGATTGAATTCAGTTATATAAGCAACACTGATATGACCCGCTCTAAGACCATGAGACCTTTCGGTTTCTCCACTAACTAATTTTACAGTTTTAATGACTTCTGATCTTGAAATTTTAGGGCTATCGTAAACTAATTTACAATCAATATCAGACCCATTTACCACGTAGCCCCTAGCAGTTGATCCCATTGGACTCAAACCAATGTACCAATCGTATCGTTTAAATTTATCGTCTAATGATCTAAATATTTCGATAGCTTCTGAATTTATCTCACCCTCCGCACCACGAAGAATATTAAGTTTTTTATTTAAAGGATTAATTATTTCCATAATATATTTTTATAAGAAATGGCGATTCTAGCTATCTCAACGATGGATGCAGCCCGCCCAACAACAAGGTCTACGCCTGCCTTCTACAAGCTCCCTGCGCGTCCTCTCGATCCGATGATTCCTTGTCTCAGATTTCTTGGCAGACTCAATCCAACAGATCCACTCATTATGTGCCAGTGGTGTAATGTCATCCCATGCCGACCTCACCACCATGGAAGAAGCAAGAATTTTTTCTAAATCCACTGGAACCTTGTGCACCGGACCCCCTTTTTTATTCATGGTTTTATATTAATTACATTTTAGCACAACGACAAAAGATTGAGTGGAGTTAAAAAGTGACAAAATCAAGACACCAGATTTTCTGACAATTTTATTATATCCCCCGCTCCCAATATAACCACAACATCATTATTCTTCAAAAGTCCGCCTAACTCATCTTTAATTTCATCTATAGATTCGAAATCCTTGGCTTGTACATTATTATTTTGTAATTCTCGGGCCAAAATTTCAGATGAGATTGATCCGTCAAACTCTTCTCGAGCGGCATAAATGGGCGCCAATAAAACCCTATCTGCGCTTCCAAATGATTTTCCGAATTTATCCAATAATAATTTTGTCCGACTATAAAGATGCGGTTGGAATACGGCGATGATTCTGCTATCAGGAAAAGCTTCTTTTGCTCCCTGTAAAGCCGCAAAAACCTTTTGCGGATTATGAGCATAGTCATCATACACAAGAGCGCCCTGTTTCGTCTTGCCTTTATATTCAAATCTTCGCCGCACGCCCTTAAAACTTTTTAATTTTTCAATTATTACTTTACTACTGATTCCAAAAAGAGATGCGGTCGTAAATGCTGCGGATGCATTTTGTCTATTGTGTATGCCAGGCAAAAATAGACCAGCATCCAAAGGGAAGGTATCGGCATAATCTAATATCTTGCAACTTGCGTCTTTTATGACCGGCTGCAAGTGAGGGTGCGTTTTATTACAAACGACAAAACCGTCCGCTGGAACTTTGGCCACAAGTTCCCTGAATGTATTTTGGATATCTTTTAAATCTTTGTAAAAATCCAAATGATCCTCGTCGATGTTGGTAATTACTAAATATTTTGGGTTTAAATTCAAAAATGATTTTTTATATTCATCCGCTTCAACTAAAAAATATTCACCCGCACCTTCGATAAAATTAGTTTTCCGATCAACAAGCGTAGAGCCAACAATAACTGTAGGGCTTATGTTTGTATCCTGCAATATATGGGAGAGCATTGCTGTCGTTGTAGTTTTTCCGTGTGTACCAGCAACCCCAATTGTAATCATATTCCTCGACACTAAATCCAGAACTTGCGGATAGGACAATAATAGAGTCCCCAATTCATTGGCCCTTACAAGTTCGGGGTTATTTTTTGGAATCGCAACTGTATAGATAACTAGGTCGATATCCTTGGAAATATGAGTGCCATTTTGCTCATAGAAAATACTAGCTCCTTTTTCTTCCAATTCGCGAGTAGTCAAGGATAACTCTCTGTCTGAGCCCGAAACAATTTTATTTTTTGCAATCATCATATTGGCAACACACGACATTCCGCTGCCACCTATGCCAATGAAATAAACGGATTTGATTTTATTTAAATCAATCATGAAAATATTTTCACTTATTACGCTCCTTGATCTAGAGCCGTTGGTCGGTCAAGCCCAGTAAGGCTTTATTAAAACTATTTATATTTTAATATTTAGTACTAGACCTATGAGCGTATTCTAAAAGTTTTTGAGAGCTTTAGCCAGAGACTGAGCGATACTCCTTGGCCGACTCCTTCGCGTAAAGCTATGGACGGCCAAAGGGATAAAATGAGACAAATAAGACATAAAAAGACATGTCTTGAAATTATAGAATAAGACACCTGGGTGTAATGTTTCGATGATTAATTTACGGGTGTGGTTGGCCTAATTTGAATCAACTGCGCCGTTATACTTCCGTCAGAATTTGCCGTACCGTTAGTTGTAACCATTTCTCCCACTTTTAAATCCGCAGGCGTACCACTTATAGACTTTCCAACTTCGGTTGCATCCGAATAAAATACAATTTTTGATCCGCCATCTGGCATTTTTATTGTAATACTTTTGTCATCTTTAGAAATAATTTCTCCAACCGTAAATCCACCGCCCGTTCCACCTCTTCCTTGACCGGCTCCGCCTCTAAATCCACCGCTAGCATTAGCCATTAGCTGCTGGCGCTGCTCGGGTGTTAAGTTGGTAAAATCCTGCCTGCCGGCAGGCAGGTACCCTCTTCTTGCCTGGACATACTTCATGCCGCCATAAAATGCTCCGCTACCGACTACTACTGCAACTACCACGGCTATCATAATTAATTTTTTCATATTATTCATAACGCAGAGCTTCTATGGGATTGAGCTTGGATGCCCTGCGCGCAGGGTAATATCCAAACACTATCCCGATAGCAGCCGATACGCCGAATGCTAAAAGAATTGATGATAAAGAAACTGATGTCGCTATCCCCGCAAATTGTGAAACTAGTAAGCTTACTGTCCAACCAAATGCAATTCCTATCAGTCCTCCCATAAATGTTAGCAATACAGCCTCGGATAAAAATTGCCTATTTATATCTTTCCTCTTGGCTCCGATGGCCTTTCGGAGGCCGATTTCTCTTGTTCGTTCAGTAACTGTCGTCAACATCATATTCATAATTCCAATACCTCCCACAATCAGAGAGATGCCGGCAACTGCAGCCAAAAATATCGTAAATGTATCGGTGATCGATGATGCTGTGGCAATAATGTCAGCTTGATTCAAGGTGCTGAAATCAGCCAACTCCGGATTGGATATATTGTGCTTGTCTAATAGCAAAGCTGTAATCTGCGCCTGCAAATCCGCCATTGATCCTTGATCAGTAGCTTGAACACTGATTGTATTGACGTAATTGTTACCAGATAAAAATCTCTGAGCCGTAGACACCGGAATAAAAACCATGTCGTCTTGATTGCTAAAGCCACTTCCACCCTTTGCCTTAGTAACCCCGATTACTTTAAAGTTAGTTCCTTTGATGCGGATAGTTTGTCCGATCGGATCTGCTCCTTCGCCGAAAAGATCGTCCCTGGTTGTAGGGCCCAAAACGGCTACCTTGCTCAAAGTTCGTATATTTTGATCACTTAAAAAGGAACCGAGTTCTATCTCTACATTTCTAACGATGGGATATGAGGGAGTTGTTCCCAGTACTTGAGTATTAGTGTTGGTTCCCCTGGCAGTAATTTGTGACCTAACAGTTAATTCCGGTGCAACTGCTTGAGCGGTTAATACTTCTTCTCTGATTGAATCCGCATCTTCAAGGGTGAGCGATTGGGCGCTGCCTCGGCCACCGCTTATTCCTCCGCCTCCAAAACCGCTCTGCGCTCCAGGCATAACAATGATCAAATTTGATCCCAAAGACTGAATACTCTCTTCAATGATTCCCTTAGCGCCCTGGCCGATAGATACCATAGCGATGACAGAACCAATACCAATAATAATACCTAAAATCGTCAGGCCTGAGCGGGCCTTATTAACTAATAGAGAGGAGTATGTTTCTTCAAATAAGTCGGTAATTATCATGATAAAAAATGTTTTCCGAATTTTTTCACTTTCTCGCAGGAGCTCGAACTAAAATTCGGGATTAACATGAAGCAGTTCATGTTAATCGCCGTTTAATTTTCTTTTTTTTCTGTTAATCTCATCTTCCACGATCACGCCATCTCTGATGGTAATAATCCTATCTGCGTGTTCGGCTACATAACGCTCGTGAGTGATAAGAATAATTGTCCTATTTTGTTTCTCGTTTAATTCCTGAAATGTGCTTAAGACAACTTCTCCGGTCTTGGTATCAAGATTTCCAGTTGGCTCATCGGCCAAAATTAAAGACGGGTCGTTAACCAGCGCCCGAGCAATGGCAACCCTTTGCATCTGACCGCCGGAAAGCTGGTTGGAATGATGATAAAAATGGGATTCGCTCATCCCAGAATTTATCAATGCTTTTATCGCTTTCGCCTTGCGCTCTTCTTTGGGAATATCGGCATAAACTAAAGGCAACATCACGTTTCTTAAAACCGTAGCTCTCGGCAAAAGATTAAACGACTGGAATACGAATCCGAGTTTATCTTTTCTTATATCAGCAAGCTCATCATCTGAAAATTCTGAAACATCATGGTCGTCTAGAATATATTCACCGCTTGTAGGTGTATCGAGCGCACCGAGAATATGCATCAGAGTTGATTTA
>DATDXQ010000003.1:0-4402 GCA_036517175.1 Minisyncoccota bacterium | reverse complement strand
CGCTGTGCGTTTACTAATGCAAAGCGATACCGAAAGCCATATGCTCGTTAAGTGTGGGATGAATAATCAACTCAAGATGGCGGTGTTTTTATCTAGGGTCGGTTTGGGCATAATGTTTTTTTATGCCGGAATAACAAAGGTTATGAATCCGAACTGGTCTGCTGCGGGATATTTGAATAGTGCTAAGACTTTTCCATGGCTTTATCAATGGTTCGCAAGTGCGGGTAATATTGGTTGGGTCAATTTTGTGAACGAATGGGGACTTACTCTTGTTGGCGTAGCTCTGATTGTTGGTTTGTTGGTAAGGTGGGCTTCTCTCGGAGGTATGCTTATTATGATTTTGTATTATTTCCCAATTATGCAATTTCCTTATGTGGGAGCCAATTCATGGTTAGTCGATGAGCATGTTATTTTTATAACAGTTTTCCTTACTCTCATTGCTTCAAACGCAGGCACTTTCTGGGGATTGGACTCAAAAGTCAAAAAACTCTGGAGGTAGTGTGAATTTAGTTTTATATGTTTGAACTCAAAGATAAAGTCGCCTTAATTACTGGTGCTCGGCAAGGAATGGGCAAATCCCATGCTTTAGTTTTAGCGGGACAAGGGGCGAAAGTTATAGTGACCAACAGAACAATTGAAGGGTGCCAGGAAGTTGTTGACGAGATAGTTTCAAAAGGTGGCGAAGCGGTATGTTTTGGGATGGATGTTACAAACAAGGCCGAAGTTGACCAAGTTTTTGACGAGGTTATTAAAAAGTACGGCAGATTGGATATTCTTGTTAATAATGCAGGTATATATGTTCCGAAGTCAGCATTGGAAATGACAGAAGAAGATTGGGATAAAACAATGGATGTGAATCTCAAGGGGCAGTTTCTGTGCGCACAACGGGCGGCCAAAGAAATGGCTAAGAATAAGTGGGGAAGGATTATTAATATTTCTTCTGTTGCTTCAGGTGGGGTTGGAATTGGTTTTGCCGGTGCGGCTCACTACTCCGCTTCAAAAGGAGGAATAATCGGTATGACTGAAACCTTGGCCACCGAATGGGCAGAGCTAGGAATTAATGTTAATGCAATTGCGCCAGGAGCTATTGATACTCCGATGGTACGTGAGCCGGGCAAGGAGCTTGGTAAAGAAATTATGCTTCGCGTTCCGCTCAAGAGGATTGGCAAGCCCGAAGAAGTATCAGCGGTGGTTGTGTTTTTGGCATCAGAAGAAGCGAGTTATATAACGGGTGCTACTTTTTATGTAGACGGTGGTTGGTTGGCGGCTTAATAATTAACATTATGGGATACGTTACAAATATTGAAAAAGATTCATTAGAAAATAAAAATTTTAGGAAAGTTTTGTATACTGCAAAAAATAGTCAGTTGGTAGTCATGTCTTTGCTACCCAAAGAAGATATAGGCGAAGAGGTTCACCAGTTGGACCAGTTTATAAGAGTGGAGAAAGGACAAGGTAAAACTGTTCTGAATGATGTTGAGTACGAACTATCTGACGGTTTTTGCGTTGTTGTTCCTGCTGGGACTAAGCACAACATTATAAATACTTCCGAAACAGAAGAAATGAAACTCTATACCGTCTATTCTCCGCCTAATCATAAAGACGGCACTATTCATGTCACTAAAGCAGAGGCAGAAGCCAACGAAGAACATTTTGACGGTCAGATTACGGAGTAGATGCTCCCGCCACCCATCCGAACAGTTCACACAACCTCTATGCATGTTGCGTAGAACTATTTTTAAAAATACTGCTGATTTTAAAAAATGGTTCTACCTCCGCCGGTTGTTTAGGCTACACGAGATATTTGGCAGTAGGGGGTCAAAATATTTTATGGCAAGATTTTACGGAAAACCAAGTGAATATTTAATAAGAAATGAACAAGATAATCGGAATCTTTCTGTGAGATATGTTTTTATCATTGCCATTGTTGCCATAGCTTGTTTTGTTGTTTCTTATTTGATCTTTAAGCACTTTTTAATTAATAGTATAGCAGTAGGGATTCTTGTTTTGTTATATTTTATAGCAAGAATAAGTAAACAGAAATCAGATCGTTATCAATCTACTTCTGATAAATTTTATCATGGAATAAAAGGAGAAGGTTCAATTTTTTACGAACTTCTAAAACTCTCTAATTCGTATATTGTCTTTCAGGATATTTCTATGGAAAAGGCAAATATAGATTTTGTTGTAGTTGGCCCTACTGGAATTTTTACCATAGAAGTTAAGAGTCATAAGGGTAGTGTTAGTTTTGAAGAGTATAGCTGGCTTAGAAAAAATATATGGCAAGCGAAAAGTCAGGCTCTTTTCCTGCATAACTTTTTTCTTGAAAAGATTAAAAAAGATTATTTTGTAAATCCAGTGCTTGTGTTTTCAAGTTTTTGGGCTCGTCTAAAATTTGGTCTAAAGCCTCAGGGCAATGTGATTATTGTTTAGAAAAAGTTTTTGACCAAAGCAATACTATCTCAATCAAAAGTTTTGTCAGAGGAGGAGATAAAAGAATTAGAAGGTTTGTTAATAACCTCATCACATAATTCGGTCTAAGCGTAGCCTCATTATTTTTCTGTCATTTGACGAACCAACAAGTCTTTAGAGTCCCCAGCCATATACCCACAGGGAGAACTTGCGCAGGTGCTTGGGCTCGGTTCTTCCAAGCACCGAGCATGTAGATAGCGCCGAGCCGCTGGAGTGAGGCGACTATCGGTTGAGTCGGGGATATGTGGCTGGGGGCGAATCTGTGGTCGTAGTTGACAAAAAGGATGTTTTCATATATACTCTATATATAACTAAATCTCTTCGGGTTTTATAGGGTATTTGTACCCTACGGCAAAGTTCTCAACTTTTTCTAAAAACTCACGAGACTATACTGGTCGCTTTAATATTGACCGGAATTGGGTCTTTCCCAGGTTAGAAAAAGCATGTCTACAAGAAATTTTAGTAATAGGGGATTTAAAACAAGATCCTCGGGCAGACCGGCATTTAAACGAGGAGGAAGTTCTTCTGGTTTTGGCGGTCGTAAAAAGAATACCGGATAATATATAAATCCGGCCTTATTCGTCAACAAAGCGGTAATTACCGAAGAAATTGAGCATTTCGTTCCTGAACATAATTTTCAGGATTTTAATGTTGATTTAACCGTAAAAAAAGCAATCGCTTCCAAGGGTTATATTACCCCGACTCCGATTCAGGACAGAGCCATTACTCATATTTTGAGTGGTTCTGATGTTGTTGGAATTGCAAATACAGGTACCGGAAAAACTGCCGCGTTCTTGATTCCATTGATAAACAAAGTCATTTTAAACCGCAGGGAAATGGTTTTGATTGTGGTTCCCACTCGAGAACTTGCATTGCAGATAGAAGATGAGTTGCGGGGCTTTACCAAGGGAATGAGAATCTTTTCAGTTTGTTGCGTGGGAGGGGCCAGTATGGGTCGCCAAATTTCTCAATTAAGAAATCAACACAACTTTATAATCGGTACGCCGGGTCGTTTGAAAGACCATATTGAGCATGGATTTATACGCCTTGCTAATTTCAGGACCATTGTTTTGGATGAAGCGGACAGGATGCTTGATATGGGATTCATCAATGACATGCGTTTTGTGATGGCAGGAATGCCAAAAGAAAGACAGACGCTTTTCTTTTCAGCCACTCTTTCGCGCGATATTGATAATCTTATTTATGAATTTCTCCACCAACCTGTTAGGATTTCGGTTAAGACAAGAGATACCGCAAAAAATGTTGAGCAGGATGTTATTCGTGCAGACGGAAAAGATAAAGTAGAAATTCTTCATGATTTATTGTCAAAGAAAACAGAATTCTGCAAGGTGCTTATCTTCGGAAGAACCAAGCACGGGGTTGAGCGTCTCTCTCAGACATTAGAAAGACGCGGATTTAAAGCGGGGTCTATTCACGGCAACAAGAATCAGTCTCAACGACAAAGAGCGCTTAGTTTGTTTAAAAATAACTATATTCAGATTTTGGTCGCAACAGATGTTGCTGCCCGAGGTCTTGATATTGCCGATGTGAGCCATGTTATCAATTATGACTTACCGGCAACATATGACGATTATGTCCACCGTATTGGCCGAACTGGGCGGGCGGATAAACGAGGCAAAGCCCTCACATTTCTTGATTAATTTATAACTAAAAACGAGCATCCACAGCTCGTTTTTAGTTATGACTACTTGTCTATTTGTGAAGCATATTCCACACCCAGGCAAAAACCCAGCCCAAGACGTAACCCACAACTCCGGTAATCACGATAAGCATTAATGCCGTTCCCCACGAAAAAGCACTTAGAACAAACGGATTATTCAAAAAATGAAGATTTAAGACAAAACCTAACCATGATTTTGCCCAGCCAAACATTACCATTAATGACCACGCCAAATGCGCTAGAGCCACT
>DATDXQ010000002.1:0-62164 GCA_036517175.1 Minisyncoccota bacterium | reverse complement strand
GAACCGGCCGAACCCACTCGATAGGATTCGGCGTCGCCGGACCGGTCGGTCCGGGCAGAGTCCAGCGCGGCCGGCCGTCGCGGCCGAGCCACACAGAAGTCGGGAGCAGCGGAAACTCGTCCACCGCGAAGCGAATATTCGCACTGCTGTCCACAGTACGCCGCTCCACCTCAACCCAATGGGAAGAGGTGAAGCCGTCCTCATCACGGAGCCGCTCCCGGAAACGTTCCACGTTTCCGTAGCGATCCGCCCTCTCAACAGGTTGCCACCGCTCGAGGTATCCAACGGATACCTCGAGCTCCCCGCCGAGCACCACATGGTGGTACTTCCGACGAGGTTTCCTCACGACGGCCGTTGCCGTCGCGTCACTGCTCTTGGGGGTGCCGCGCCTGCGTTGCCGCTGGCGCGGCACCCCGACCTCGCTGCTGATTTGGGCCAGCTGCAAACCCGTTGTTTCTTGCATATCAACTCCTTGTTGGGAATGACCTACTTGCCATTAATATTAACAAATATATTGACAAAAGTCAATAGCAAACTGGAGATTGCTCAACCAAGTTTTTTATGCTAATTTTTAGCAATAATGAAATATATATTTAAGTACATAGGAATTGTTTTTATAATCCTCCTGGTTTTGTCAGGATTTGTTGCCTTATTTAGTTCGCCATTTTCACAAAAAAGCGAGGAGATTTCGCTTTCTAAGCTCGTAACTCAAATAAACAAGGGTGAGGTTGAAAATATAGTTGTCCGCGGCGAACAGCTAGAAATAATCCTTATCCATAAATCAGAAGACGAACCAGCTCAAAAAGAAACATCCAAAAGAGAGCCTGGTGCATCTGTAAGTGAATCCTTACTCAATCTCGGAGCAGACAAGACAAAACTAAGCCAGGTCAATCTAGATATTAAAAACGAGACAGGCTTCGGATATTATTTAGTTAACTTATTGCCGATCATACTCCCATTTCTACTTGTTGTTTTTCTTTTCTGGTTTATGTTCCGCCAAGCCCAGCGCGGTTCTATGCAAGCATTCAGTTTTGGTAAAACCAGAGCGAAGTTGGCAGGTGACAGCAGCGGTAGGAAAAAAGTGACCTTCAAGGATGTCGCTGGCTTAACAGAGGCCAAAGAAGAAATTAGCGAAGTAGTAGAGTTCTTAAGGGATCCCGACAAATTCAAGAAGCTTGGTGCCAGAATGCCCAGGGGTATTCTTCTTATTGGAACTCCGGGCACCGGCAAGACTCTTCTCGCTAAAGCTGTCGCCAATGAAGCCAATGTCCCTTTTTACTTTGTATCCGGATCTGAATTTGTTGAAATGTTCGTTGGTGTCGGCGCAAATAGAGTACGGGACACCTTTGAGATCGCCAAAAAAACTTCTCCTTCAATAATATTTGTTGACGAAATAGATGCGGTTGGCCGACACCGCGGTGCCGGACTCGGTGGTGGACATGATGAGCGCGAACAAACACTAAATCAAATACTAGTTGAGATGGATGGCTTCGATACCAATGATGCAGTGATAGTCATGGCGGCCACCAACAGGCCTGACATATTGGACCCGGCCTTATTGCGACCTGGTAGATTCGACAGACGTATTGTGCTTGATGAACCATCCCTCAATGATCGTGAAGCAATATTGCGTATCCATGCAGCAGATAAACCTATGGCTAAGGATGTTAACTTAAGACTAGTAGCGGAACGCACTCCAGGATTCTCAGGTGCTGACTTAGCAAATCTTCTCAATGAAGCTGCGATACTTGCCGCTCGTAAAAACCAAAAAGAAATCCTCGGAATAAACCTACTGCAGGCGATTGAGAAGGTTATGCTCGGACCCGAACGAAGGTCACATCTTTTCAGCAAAAAAGAAAAAGAGATCGCTGCTTATCACGAAGCTGGCCACGCTCTGGTTGCTGCGTCACTTCCCCACACTGACCCAGTACACAAGGTATCCATTGTTTCGCGCGGCCGTGCCGGAGGTTACACTCTTAAGTTACCCATCGAAGACAAACATCTAAGAAGCAAGTCTGAATTTGAGTCTGAACTTGCTGTTTTACTGGGTGGTTACACGGCTGAACGCGTGGTCTTCAATGAACTAACCACTGGAGCATCAAACGATCTAAAGGTCGCATCTGAATTGGCTCGCAAAATGGTTACTCAATATGGTATGTCTGATAAGTTGGGACCCATAACATTCGGGGAAAAAGAAGAATTGGTTTTTCTGGGTAAAGAGTTGGGAACAGAAAAAAATTACTCAAATGAAATTGCATTCCAAATAGACACCGAGGTTAAGAGCCTCATTACAAAGGCACTCAAAAAGGCGCGTGAAGTTGTAGTTAAAAAAATGGCGACTCTTGAAATCATAGCAAAGGAACTTATCTCCAAGGAAACTTTAGAACAAAAAGAATTCTACGCGCTTGTCGGATAAGTTAAACAAATGTTTTTTCTTACAGCGCCATGGCATTGCGCTCATCTGCGTGTTACTATCATAAAATTATAAGAACCTTAAAAAAGAGGTTTCGTGGAACTTAAAACAAACTGTGGGGCTGTAATTTTTGATTTTGATGGCACGATATTAGACTCTGTGCGAGTTACCAATTTTTACAGGGTTGCCGAGTCAAGGGGGCTCGTAGTACCCGAAGGCGAAGGTCTGGAAAAACATCACGGCAAAAAGGCTTCACAAATTATTAAAACACTCTGGCCGGAAGAAGACACCAATCAATTTATTCGAGACTGGGAGGAAATTGATGTTGTGCATCCGCAACCGCTAATAAATGGGGTGCACAATACTTTGAGTTTTCTTAGAAATTTAGGAACAGTCGAGATCGGAATATTGACATCACGTAGACACGGAACATTATTCCCTCTTCTCCAAAATCTTGAAATTATTAATTACTTTAATCCAGACTTGTTGCAAGCGATAGATAATTGGGAATATCACAAACCAGACCCTAGAGCATTCGATGAAATCATAAGGAAACTTGTCGGCAAAGAAATCTCTAGAGAACAGACCATATATGTTGGTGATTCTTCAGTCGATTGGGAAGCAGCAAGTGGCGCTGGGGTAAGATTCGTCGGCGTTGAGAGCGGTATACTGAATCGATCAGACTGGAAAAATTTAGGTGTTAGCCCCAAGGATATAATTGTTAACATGGGTTGGTTACCTCATTGGATGTCTAAACATTTTTAAATAAAAGATTGCGAAGAGCGGTCTTTTTTGTTAAATTAATCAAGAAATCAAACAAAACTTCCGGGCATGTAGCTCAGCGGTTAGAGCAGTCGTCTTATAAGCGACAGGTCCCTGGTTCGAATCCAGGCATGCCCACCAGAATAAGAAGTAGCGCGCTTCGCTTCAGCCAGGGGCTGACCCGCCATTGGCGGGCAGTTGGTTAAGCGACTCGTTTATTCCCGATTTGTCCAAACGCAGTGAAACGAGCATGGTTACAAATCGCAATCCCGTGCAGAGTGGACGGTTAGCTCAGTTGGTTAGAGCGACTCGTTTACACCGAGTAGGTCATAGGTTCGAATCCTATACCGTCCACTCTGCACGGGACACCAAGTAAACTTAAATATTTATCAAATAGGGTTGAACTGAAACAATTCAATTCGATCCCTTCAGCGCCCACCATGAACATTCCAATTGTTTACGAAGATGATGATTTTTTAATTATAGACAAGCCCTCAGGTCTTTTAACACATCCGGTAAATAGACAAGACAAAAGCGAAAGTGTTGTAAGTTGGGTACTAGAAAAACATCCCGAAATTTCTACAATACGGGATAACTATGGCGATAGTGTTGGGGTCTGGACAGATCTCAGACCTGGCATAGTTCATCGCTTAGACAGGGAAACATCAGGACTTTTGTTGATAGCCAAGAACCAGTCTTCTTTTAACTACCTGAAAAATATTTTCAAGGAAAGAAAAATAAAAAAAACTTATCTTGCTTTGGTTTATGGGATTGTAAGGGAATCCTCCGGCACAATAGACATTCCTCTTGGTAAACTCGGCTCAAAACAAAGTACTAAAATAAAAGGCAAAAAAAATCTTGAAGAGAAATCTGCAATAACTGAGTTCAAGGTTTTACAAAAATTTAATGACTATTCCCTCATTGAATTCAGACCATTAACAGGCCGCACCCACCAATTGAGAGTCCACGCAAAAACCATGGGTTACCCAATAGTATGCGATCCAATTTACAGCGGCAAACGTGCCGTATGTCCACCCGAGCTTGGTCGTATGTTTTTACATGCCAATAAACTTTCGTTTACTTCGCCCTCCGGTATGGCAATCAGCGTAGAGATCGATCTACCAGCAAAACTTGATGACTTTTTAAAAGACTTGCCAAAACAAGAAAATTAAGCTAACATTTCCGAACATGACTAATTTAATTCAATATTTTAATTCTAATAATACTGTTGGCAAAGAATTGCCCGATATTAGACCTGGCCAAACGATCAAGGTTCACCAGAAAATAAAAGACGGCAATAAAACAAGAACTCAGGTATTTGAGGGTATAGTTATAGCACGCAAACATGGCTCCGGACCTAACGCCACCATAACTGTACGCAAGATTTCGAACGGTATTGGAGTTGAGAGGATTTTCCCAATACACATGCCGAATGTGGAAAAATTTGAGATTATGAGAAGCGCCAAGGTTCGCCGTTCCAAGCTATATTATCTTAGGACCAAGAGCGCCCGAGAAACTCGCAAAAAAACAAAGTTGATCCAAACAAAATCTAAAAAAATCACAGCAGAACCAACCACAATAAACCAAAAAGTCACTACTGAAAAATAGGCGGACGTGGTGAAACTGGCAGACACGCTACCTTGAGGTGGTAGTGCCCGCAAGGGCTTGGAGGTTCAAATCCTCTCGTCCGCACCAATACACAAGAGGGGCGGTTAGCTCAGTGGTAGAGCATCTCATTGACGTTGAGAGGGTCATAGGTTCGAATCCTATACCGCCCACAACAATCAAAAGGACCCAAACTTGGGTCCTTTTGATTTTAAAATAAAACACCAGCTTCAAGCTGATGATAAAAATTTATGATATCTCACGCCGTAACAGCGATTCTCCTTGGAGTCCTTTTTGGAAATTTTCTTATAATTTTTTTACAAATTCTGTGCAATTTAACCTTGATAGTATTTTCGTTTATACCAGTTATCTCAACCAATTCTTCTATAGAAAGTCCTCTGTGATATTTAAGTATAATCAATCCACGATCTTCTTTGGATAATTTACCTAAGACAAGCCGTAACAACTCAGCATTGGCTAGATCCTCATGTGTGTTTCTGGTATGATCAGGAACTAAATCAATTCTAAAGTATTCCGCCGAACGATCACTTAATTTTTCAATTAGAATATCACTATCGTAAATAACCTTACTTCTTACTTTTCTTTTTCTCAAAAAATCATAACATTCATTTACGGTAATCCTATACATCCACGTAGTAAGAGATGCGCGAAAATCAAAAGCATTGATATACCTATAAACTTTGATAAAAACATTCTGATGAACATCCTCGATATCTCTTTGATGTGGACCACGTAAAATGCCAACTATAATACCCGTAACTTTGCCTTGAAATCTTTGGTAAATTTCAGCAAAAGCAGCTTCGTCGCCTTTTTGGCAACGTTCAATCAAGTCTTTTTCTCTATCATTTGCGTATTTAAATTGATCGCCCACAAGAATCCCCTTTTTGTATTTTTAAATAAACCATAACTATACTGCTTCAAAAAAATAAAAAAGTCAAGTATTTTAAAACAAAAAATCACCATTATTTAGTGATTTAAATTAAAACCTTAAACTGCTTGCACCGCAGCTCTAATTCTTTTATCTTCAGCAAGTTTCCTCCGAGCTTTAAAAAGTATGTTTACAACAGCCCTTGTAGATTTTGATGTTTCTGTTCCCATATCTTTACCTGACATACCATCCCAATATCTCATCCTCAAAACATTTTGATCTGTAATATCTAAGTCTTTTATCGCACTCAAGAGAGCGTTTATCAAATCCTGCTTCAAGATTTGTGCTTCAGGAGTCTTGGAAATATCATCCATTATTTTATCGGCAATCAAAGATACATCGATATCTAAAATATTTCCCGATCTTCCAATAATCCCTGCCCGCCCAGAACGATATTCAAGCATGACCTTATTAGCGATTCCAAACAACCAAGCCCTTAGACTTGATCTTAATTCAAATGTAGAAATTACCTTAAAACCCCTAATAAATACCGTCTGAACAATATCCTCAACATCTGCAGAATTTTTTGAATACAAATGTCTAGAAATAAACGCATATAAGGCACGGCTGTGTTTTTCGTAAACAATTCCCCAAGCATCCATATTACCGCTCTTCAGTGCCTGGACTAACTCGAACTCACTCTCCAAATGTCCCCCTTTTTGATTACAAAGAACTTTATTAAATATTCTACATTAATTTGTGGCAATTGTACATAGTTCCCTTATTTTATCCTTTGGCATGTTCGTTTTTCATTTTATAAAATAAACTTTGCCAAATGGATAAGACCGCAATGCGGGAATTATAGAATTTTCTTGAAAAAACTCATACAAGGCTCGGCGTGATCCTCCATAAGTATAGTAGTCGTCCATTACGATTACTCCTCCTTTTACTACATTATCGTAAAGACAACTTAGAACTTCTTTGGTGGAGCTATAAATATCTCCGTCTACATGAAGAACTGCTATTTTACCAATCTTTTCTTTCCACTGTGGCAATGTTTCATTAAACCAGCCTTTTATTACATACGGATCTACTTTTAACTTTCTAGAAATTTCATAAACAGATTCTTCTGAAACTTTTAAATAGTTAGTTTTTTGTTTTAGAGGCAGTGTTCTGCGCATGTCACTATCTTTTTCTGATGTTTCTGGTAATCCATCAAATGAGTCAAATAAGTATGTATCCCTGCCAGACAGTGCCATGTATGCTCCTAGCCCTCCCTTCCAACAACCAGCTTCAACTATTGCACCTGGCGGGGCGTGTCTTACAAGTTCATCCATTTGATAGATCACAAATATTGTTTCTAGAGTGTATTTCCTAACTCTAAGAATATTCCGTAAGGAAAAAATAAAAAGGGGTTTAAGAATTAAAAATTGTATTAAGTGTATTAACCTAGACATAGCTTAAATTAATGTAACTCAGAGGTGGATATTTGCTATGTGCCGCGGGTCAGAATTGAACTGACGACGCCAGCCTCTTCAGGGCTGCGCTCTACCACTGAGCTACCGCGGCATCACTTAGATATTATCATTTTTAGCAAAAACTTCAACTTTAAACGCTTATTTAAAGTTATCCACAAGCGTTATCCACAAAATCCGAACCCGCATGTTATACTAAAGCTAGAATACATACTTAATAATAAAATTGTTATCCACAAATGAGAAAAGACAAAGAAGAAGCGTTTAAACTTCGCCGACAAAATAAAAGCTACAAATCTATTAGTCGTGAGCTAAGCATCCCTGTAAGCACATTAGCGGACTGGTTTAAAAACGAGAATTGGTCTATGGAAATTCGCGATCGTCTCGCCTACACGGAGTCTATGGCGTATCCGGAGAAGCTAAGGAGACTCCAAAATATATTAAAGGCAAAATATGACGCGTTACATGAATCCTACCGCAAAGAAGCTATAGATGAGTTCCCACTATTGAAAAGCAACCCTCTTTTTACCGCCGGGATAATGTTGTACTGGGGAGAGGGCGACAAAAATGTAAAGAATTGTGCTACCAGACTAACCAATAGCGACCCTGGGATGATTCGTACTTTTTACCTTTTCCTGACCAACGCAATGAGAATTCCAAAACAAAAGATCAGCTTCAGTTTGTTGTTATATCCCGACCTAATTGATTCAGTACAAAAAAACTTCTGGAGCCAGGCCACAGGAATACCTCTGGAACAATTTAAAAAATCTGTGGTAATCCGAGGACGACATCCTACACGACGACTTGCATACGGAGTCGGTATGATTAGGGTTGGCGGCAGAAGATACAAAGAAAAACTATTAAAATGGGTCGAGCTTTACATGCGCGAGCTTAATAGCCAAACGGTTGCATAAACTTTGTAAAAATCATATAATCGACTCTAATCGCGGGTGTATCACAGTGGTAGTGAACTAGATTGCCAATCTAGGTACGAGGGTCCGATTCCCTTCACCCGCTCCAATATCAAACTTTCCGATTTATTTGTTTAATTTAAGACAGACGCTATGCCAAACATTACCGAAGATAAATCAACTCAATTAATTCGCATGTGTCAGGCAGAAGCAGAGTTTGCTATCACAGAAGGAAATGTGCCAATAGCCTCTATCATTACTGATAGTGAGGGGGAGGTTCTAGTTTCTGCTCATAATACACAAAATACAGATAACGACCCCACTGCGCATGCGGAGATAAATGCTTTGCGTAAATTAGGAAAAATCAAACAATCTCGTTATTTTGACGGGTGTATGATATTCTCCAATGCAGAAACTTGCTCTATGTGCATGTCGGCATGCATCAAAGCCCACATAAGAGATTTTTATTTTGGTGCCCCAGCAGAACCCAGTATGGATCCGTGGGTTACCATGACTGACATTGCAGCAAAATCTAAACTACCCGTACAGATACATGGACCAATCCTAGGCGAAGAGTGTTCAGCGCAGATTTTAAAAGGTCGGGGAAAAATAAAATAAGTCAGTAGATGACTGCCAATAGGTTCTAACATCATCCACTATCCCGCTCAATGATAAATAAATTAAAATTATTAAAGGTAGCCCTGGGTTTGGGTGTGGTTTATTATCTTGTGGGGGCTTATGTCCATTTTTTTGGAGTTACGCTTTTCCCTTGGTATGACGGGAGGCTTTATACTCCCTACCATGATTCTCTCATATCTTTGGTGGCAGTTGTCTTGGCTTTGATTTTAATAACACTTGCGAGAAATCCAATAAAAAATATAGACATGTTGAGAACCGTGATATTTTGCCTAATCATGGGTAGTATTTTTAGCATAGTAATTATCTATAAAATTGATTTTTCTAGTTTAGGATCTCCTGCAAAAAAAATACAAACAATTACTGAGGGGGTTGTGGGATTTATTTACTCAGCTATTCTTATTTGGTTATATCCTAGGAAATTAACGAATAAATAATTTAGCATCGTGGGTTGACTATACAATGCCCTCAACTAGCGTTTATTATGATCGAATGGGCCGTTCGCAAAAAAATATTCCGAAACGCAAATCATGGTATTTGGTTTGTTTTAAGCTTCTGGCTTTTGGTGCTAGTTTTTTTATATTCTTTCTTCCCCAACCTTGGCACTAAAATAATTTTTATCCCAATACTAGTTCATCTGACCGCTCTGTCACAAGCTATTGTAATTGTCATAATAAATAGACAAAGAAGCCAAACACTTAGCAAAGACTGTGTTTGGTTCAACGGGTTAATGATTCTGATCTACTCGGTCTTCTTATATATAAAAAACTAGGGTTACATGATCCATTCTATTTTCCGAAAAATGAGGGACAGTGTTCACAGAAAAGTCGAGGCTGGCGATCCAGCTTTGTATGTATCGATGATATTTCCCATAATGTTTGCTTTCATTCTGACTTTTATTGGCTCCCGCATAATAAGCTACCTGTTCCCCTGGCTCTACCTTGAACCATCTGAAGGTTTGCACGTACATCATTTTACATATGGAGTTTTTATTTTGTTTGCCGCTGGATTTTTAGGATTGGTGGTGAGCCAAGCAAGAGCTAAGTTCTGGGTCGCCATGCTGCATGGTTTTGGGTTGGGTTTAGCCATGGATGAGTTCGGGATGTGGCTCCATTTGCGAGACGATGATGTTGCTAGGTGGAGTTACGACGGATTTAACATAGCCATTGGCCTTTTTATTTTTGTTCTAACCGTAAAACCAGGATTCAGAGTACTAAAAAAGCTCTGGCCCAAACGTAAGCCAAGAGCTACTCAAGAACTCGATTAGGTAAAGTAGGTATTTAAGCTCACGCTATAAGAGATTTGACTGGGTTGACAAACCTACCCATTTTTTGCTATAATGTAAGAGTAAGGTAGAGATCCGCTATGGGCGGGTTTTTTAGTTGAAAAATAGCCCTAAATAAGGCTGTTTTTTAATACAAAAATATGAAAAACACACTAAAATTAAATACTTTAGTTACTATTTCTGTTATAGTTTTTATGAGCTTGTTCTTAGCTCAAAATCAAGCAAATGCCGGTGTTGCCGAATGGTTATATGGAGATAAGAACGAACAACCAAAGTCAGATACAATAAGCCTGATATCTTCATTCTTGGCTACCAATAAGACCAGCGAGCAAACAGAGGAAAAAAAGCCAGTCGTTGACAATACCCCCGTTAAAAAAGAGATGATAGTATCGGCTACTGCTTATTCCTCAACTCCAGACCAAACAGATGATTCACCGTTTATTACAGCTTGGAATACCAAGGTTCGTGATGGTATTGTTGCCGCCAACTTCTTACCTTTCGGTACTAAGATAAAGATACCTGAAGTCTACGGAGACAAGGTATTCGTTGTAGAAGACCGCATGAACAGAAGGTATTGGCATAAGGTTGATATATGGTTTCCGGACAGAGAAAGTGCACTCGAGTTCGGAATTAAAAACATAAAAATACAGATTCTCGAGTCATAACAACTCACCAAAAACCTTGCCGATTGGCAAGGTTTTTGATTTAATTAGTTGGCTAATACAACATAAGCGCCTCCGTAGTTTCAGCCAGAGGCTGACCCACCCTTGGTGGGCAATGAACCAAATAGTAATATACTTTAGTAAAACGCAATTTTTAAATTAATATTTGCCTCCGTAGTTCAATGGATAGAACAATAGCCTTCGAAGCTGGAGATGGGGGTTCGAATCCCTCCGGAGGCACAACTGTGCCGAGAGCAAGCCAACTGCTTGGCTTGCGAGAGGGACGAGAACAGCGGAGCATGTAATTTTTGCAACAGGCAAAAATTACGCGAGCTGGTGGCTAGCCAGAGACGTTGGAAAACGTCGAAAGGCGAAGCCGAATCCCTCCGGAGGCACCAAAACTTGACAATAGTACCCGGTTTCTGATATAATTACTTATATAACAAAGACTTAATAGCCATATAAAGGCTATTTTGTTTTATAAAGACTAAAAATGACTAATAACAAGGTTTTACTGTTAATTCCGGTCGTAGCTTCTCTATTTTTGTTTGCAGCTTTTGCTGGAGCTGAGCAGCAGACCATGATAGCCCACCTTAGCATAGCTAACACCACCAACAGGGATAGAAATCCTAGTTTTTGGGTAGGTGACTCCTGGGAACTAAACATAACTACTTCACCTGTGATAGCCAATGCTCCAGTCGAGTTATGCGGTATACAAGATGGAACTGACCTAGGCTGCACAAATTTCGGCAGCACTGACGGTAACGGCCGTTGGTCTCTGTCCGGAAGTCATGATAGCTCTGTAATAGGTTTCTGGGCTGAATGGGCCAAAGTTGGAAATGACGGCATACTTTCAAGCAGTATACTTTTTGACGTTCACAACGGAAACACAAGCTACCCAACACCGACACCAGTTTATACACCAACTCCTACACCAACTCCGACACCGATTTCTTATGCAACGGTTTCAATAACAAACACCAGCAATCCTTCTCGTAATCCAAACTTCTGGGTTGGTGATAGTTGGAGATTAAATGTAAGCACTAATCCCCCCATAAGAAATAAAGGAGTTGAAATGTGTGGTACTCAAAATACCGCAAACTTAGGTTGCACGCCCTTTGGTGCAAATACTGACAACAATGGTCAGTGGTCTTTAACTGGAACAATGGATTCAAGCACAATAGGCTACTGGACCGAGTGGTCCCGGGTAAACGGCAATGTTGTTTCTAATAATATAAGTTTCAATGTGACAGCTAGACCTACCCCTACTCCAAGCAGGACTCCTACACCGACACCAGTTTACACACCAACTCCTACTCCTACTCCAACACCGGTACCTTGTTCTAATATATCTTCATATGTAAGCGGAAACATAACCTCAAACGGCATAAATGATGGTACCGCTGAGGCAAGGATAAGGAATAGTTCTACTAACTGTACTTACAGGGTAGGTTTTGCATCATACAAGATGTATATTACCGAACTCCAACCATCTTGGCTTGAAAATCAAACACTACACGACTCAATATCAATAACTCTAAACCCTGGCGAAGAGAAAACTCTTCAAGTAAGAGTTCCTAATTGTAGGTTTCAGTTAGATTTATTCGAGGGCAGTGCAATAACTCCCCCTTACTACAACACGTCTGGCCATCGTCTATTTGCTTCTCAATGGGCAGGATCACCCTTATGCTCCGCCTCAACACCAACCCCTACTCCCAGCAGAACACCAACCCCTACTCCCAGCAGAACACCTACCCCTACTCCAAGCAGAACACCAACGCCTACTCCAACTCCTAGCAGGACACCCACGCCGACACTGACCCCTACCCCCACGCCGACACCAACTCCTACGCTGGCGTCATTAGTTTGTTCTCCTTTTGGAATAACAGTTAACAGACTCCAAAATGCTAACTTAAATGCATCTGGTGGAAATGGTTCATATTTTTGGACCACTACAGGAGGCAACATTTCTTCTGGTACAGGTTCTTCATTCTCAGTTAATTATTCTCAATCAGGAACCTATTTAGTAAACCTATACAGCGGTACCCAAGTTTCTCAGTGTTATGTAAATGTATTCCTTGATAATGTACCTACTCCCACACCTACGCCTGGGTTCCATTCTCTTACAATACAAAAACAGGTTCGTAATTTATCTGACGGAACCGGAGAAAACGAGTCTGTAAATGCAGATCCAAATGAGTCTATTGAGTTTATAGTTAAGGTAACCGCCAACGGTAACGCCACAATATTCAATGTTAATGTATTAGACGGCTTACCTGGCAACCTATCTTACGTAAACGGAAGCACTACCTTGGATGGCTCTGTCCGCAATGACAGCATAACTTCTAGCGGTCTATTCATAGGCGATCTCTCTCCAGGTCAAACAAGAACATTAAGATTCAGGACTAATGTAGCAGGCGACTCAGCATTTTCTAGTGGCACAACTACTCTTACTAATGTTGCTACGGCATTCGCCAACAACATATCCACTGTAAACGATACAGCATCCGTAGTGGTTACGAAATCGAACCTAAACCAAAACCTAACAATGTCCATAACGAAGTTGGGGCGCAATATAACAAGAGGAGAGAATACTGAGCTTGGATCAATTAACGCTTCCCCCAACGACACCATAGAGTTCGTTATAAGAGCTCGATCACTTTCGTTAACAACTATAAACAATGTTATAATAAAAGACGTACTGCCTAACGGTTTAAGTTACATTTCAAACACAACCAGTGTTAATGGGAACATAGTGGCCAATGGTATTAATGCTTCAGGTATTAATATCGGCTCACTCTCACCATCTCAGGAGGCAATAATAAGATTCAGCGCAACAGTAGCACCAGCATCTAGCTTTATAGTCGGGACCACAACAGTTAATAACGTAGTTCAGGCAAGCGCCGATAACTTATCAACTATTACCGCTCAATTACCAATATCAATCGTAAACGGACAGGTTGCTGGAACATCAATCACAAAAGTCGCAGGCGTTTCAACAGGAACAGCCGAGAGCTTAATGCTTTCATTGCTACTTAGTGCACTCGCTACATTTATGTATATGGGCTACACTCGAACAGGTGTGTTCAAGAAGAGAGAAGCTCTAGCAAGCATCCGCAGACACAGATCTGACAAAGATCATTTCAACTTCGCAATATAAAGAACCTTAGTAAAATGAGCGGATCGTGGAAAAACAAATTTATAGTCTATCATCTCATAGCTCTGATATTCGTCAAAGCAGTATTTTCTTACTCCGGTCTTCAGTTCGCAAACTTATTGGATGGAGTATCTATATTCAGCAAGGAAGAAATAGTTGATCAGACGAATACCTTTCGCAAGACACTGGGACTAGATGAACTCAAAGAGAATCCGATTCTTGACTTAGCCGCCGCACAAAAACTTGAGGATATGAAATACAATAACTATTTCGCCCACACAAGTCCGGGTGGTATTTCACCTTGGCACTGGATAGATGTTAACAAATACAACTATTCCTATGCCGGAGAAAATCTTGCTATCGGTTTTATTACCGCAAAAGACACTGTTAATGCCTGGGTTAATTCCCCCACTCACAAAGCAAATTTAACCAACTCTAAATATCAAGAGATAGGTGTAGCTGTCGCCCCAGCAAAAATAGAAAACAGTGAGGGGTTTTTGGTAGTTCAACTATTCGGCACACCCAAACCAACTAAAACGTTAGCGACAACAACTCAGACAAACAAAAAAATAACCTCTCCCAGCCCAACAGTAGCAACCAATTCACCCCAACCAGCATCAACCTTAACACCTACACCTAAAACAGCCTCTAGCCCACAACTCCTGCCTGCAACAACCTTAGTACCTGCTCCTATATCACAGACAGAAAAACCGGGTGAAGATCTAAAACAAATTGTATCTGCCATACCAGTTGAGACAAACATCACATCGCCAACACTGGCTAAGTTTGGTGACATACTTAACACTTCTCTAATTCTTTATGCATTACTAGCATTCATCTTTTCATTGGTGATACTTATCTTTAGACAAATCAACAGAGGACTCGTTTTAAGAGCAGTAAGCGCTGCTGTGTTCTTACTACTAGCAGTTAGTGTGCCATTACTTGAGGTTACAAAAGTTGCCCTGATACTATAAGAAAGGTCAGCTCGACTCAAAATGAAACTCAGATTTATAAAATTTTTTATTGTTGTGTTTGCCATAATCTTCTCCCTTCTTAACGGGCGTTTTGTGTATGCAAACCTAAAATACTGGCTCCTAGTCGGGCCGGTGCCTATAGCGGGATGGCAAAATAACAACCCGCAAGGATTACCCATATCGACTGAACGCGAAGTCCCAGTACTTTCAAACCAGGCAACTATAAAAATACAGCGCCTGGGAGTTACTGCTCCAATAGTTTTTGATGTCGGCTCTGATTTAAAAGACGTATATAATAACCTTGAAAATGGAACTGTTCACTATTCAAGCTCGCCCAAACCGGGCGCCAAGGGAGCATCTGTTATACTTGGCCACAGCTCCGCCTACCCATGGTACAAAGGTGCCTATGGCTCTGTTTTCGCCCTTCTAGGCAAACTTAATCCGGGCGACGTAATATCCATTGAATATTCTAATGGACAGAAGTTTACCTTCTTGGTTAAGCAGTCTATTTTGTTTTCACCATTCACGGATGATTCTCGGCTGACAGAGATAGAAAAATCATCATCTTCTTCAATTGTACTTGTAAGCTGCTGGCCAATAGGCACTGACTACAAGAGAATTGCAATACATGCAGAATTAATATAATCAACAAGGGTAAACCAGAAACTAAAAAGACTCGTCCAACTATTCGAGGGTGAGTCTTTTTAGTTGAAGCAATTTTATTTTTTTGATACCCTTGTAATCATCTACACTATTTAAATCCGCCCTTAGCTTCAGCCGTAGGCTGACCCGCCTCTGGCGGGCAATTGGTCCAATGTTATTTATAAATCCGCCCTTAGCTCAGTTGGTAGAGCTGCTCCCTCTTAAGGAGAAGGTCGTTGGTTCGAATCCAACAGGGCGGACAATTAAAAAGCCCTCATTGGGCTTTTTGTTTTGGGCCATGAATCTCTTCGTAAGCCTCTTCAACCATCTCTCTTGTAATATTAGGGCTGCTTAAACTTAGGTTACCATACGCAAAGCTTATGGCTTGTTCCCTTCTTTCTTCTGGGGTCATTTTGTGTTTTCTAGCAATTTCAATCAATTCTTCTAGCGTTAGAGGCATACAATCTCCTACCAGAGATAAACAACTAGCACAATTGAATCAAAGTTAGATTGCCTTTGCAAATTAAAAAATTATCAACACCTTCTCTGCGCAGTGCTTGTTATAATGAGGAATGTTACTATGGAATCAGAAAGTTGATCATAATAAGTTCTGCCCGAGATGCAAATCCAAACAAGTTTTAGAATCGCCAAACATCTGGAACATCAAACAAAAAATTGATAATTACACTTCGCCAGTTTCTGGATTTGATATAGAGTTGATTTGCAAAATCTGCGATTATCGCTGGCTAGAAGGTTTTGCGTAGCTTCCCAACAATGTAATAAAGCTTCTTTAAGACATGATCAATGTCTTTTTTGTTTGTCTGGCGTCCCAGAGTTATGCGGATATTTCCATTTACCAAGTCTGGTCCCAATCCCAACGCCTCAAGAACATGGGAAGGCTCTGTTGAGGTTGTAGTACAAGCCGAACCTGTAGAAACCATAATACCAGCCTGGTCTAACTTAATCATCAACATCTCACCGTCAACCCCCTCAAAAGAAAAATTTATATTGTTAGGCAAACGTTTTTTCTGATCTCCATTCAAATGACTGCCAGGGATTTTTTTTTTGATCTCATATACGGCATAGTCGCGAAGTTCTGTAAGTCTCGTGCTCTCTTTTCCCCTAGATTGGTCAGACAATTCCAACGCCTCAGCAAAACCCGCAATCAATGCCTGGTTTTCAGTTCCAGCTCTCCTGCCCATTTCTTGAAGACCACCTAGCAAAATGGGTATCAGGTTAATCCCCCTTTTCACGGAAAGACAACCTGTCGCCTTAGGTCCATATATTTTCGAGCCATTCAATGTCATCAAATCGACTCCAAGGTTGTTTATTTTTATATTTAAAGCACCTGCTGCCTGACAAGCGTCAGTGTGGAAAAAAGGGACACGCAAACCAACTGTCTTTTTATTATCCCTTCTCTCTTTGATAATTTTTGCAATTTCTGCAATTGGTTGAATAGTGCCGATTTCATTATTTGCATACATTATTGAAACTAGGATTGTTTTATTTGTCAGCGACTTGGAGATTTCATCAGGATTAACCAAACCTCTGGAATCAACACTCACATACGTTAATTTAAAACCCTCATTTTCCTCAAGGTATCGGCACGCCTGCAAAACGGCCGGATGCTCAATCTTAGAGGTGACTATATGATTGCCCAACTTTTTATATGCCCTCGCTATTCCCAGTATTGCAAGATTGTCTGACTCCGTTCCTGATCCAGTAAAAATTATTTCGTGATCCTTGCATCCTAAAACCCTGGCTACCTTAATCCTCGATTGATCTATTAGTTCAGAAGCCTTGCGACCATATTCATGAACAGAAGATGAGTTGCCCCAACTTTCATCCATATACCTCAAAATCACCCTCTTCACCTGAGTATCCATGGGTGTAGTACCGGCATAATCAAGATATACCTTTTTTATTTTATTCATCTATTTAATTTAAATTATATTAAAACGCCAGAGCAACTGGCGCGATAATGTTTACCTGCTGAGTTTCAACAGAGTAATTCTGAGACGAGTACTTCCCATTGTCGTGCACCACCCGGCACCATCTGCCGCAGCAACAATATTACAAACTGTCAAGTGATACATTTTTAAATGTCTGCCTGCCTCAAGAAAATCACCGGTTTCAAAATATTTGCCGGTTAATTCAAAACATACTGCAGTTACCGGACAGAAACAAAACTCTCCTCTATATTTATTATTTTTTAATCTGATTTCCCCGTCTGGGGGGGAAATTTTAGCACTCCAATCTTTTGCAAGAAGGAGGTCGGCGTAAGCTCGTAAAAATCGGCTTTGACTCATTCTCCTGTTCTTTTTACCTTTAACCACAACTTATCTCCTGTTTTAAAACTAAAATCTTGCTATAGTTTAGATAAAAAAACAGCCCGGTGTCAATACCAGACTGTTTTTTTATCTACTAAAGGATTATAGAGCCTTGTCTATTATAGCCTTAAACGTGGCATAAGGCTGGGCACCAACAATGCGTTGGCCATTTATGAAAATAGTAGGGGTACCACTGACACCGGATGCAGAGCCCAAGGCCGAATCATCATCAACTTTCTGGGAGTACTTACCAGAATCTAAGCACTGATTAAAATCTCCTGAATTGAGTCCCAATTGAGCCGCCCAAGTTTTTATTTCTGCCTCTCCGTATTCAATGGTACCTTGACCCAATTTACTCTGCTCAAAAAACATCTTGTCATGCATCTCCCAAAATTTAGCCTGGTCACCCGCACATTCAGCAGCTTGGGCTGAAATATGAGCCGCAGGATGGAAACTCAACGGATAGTGTCTGTAAACTAGCCTCGCCTTCCCCGTGTCGACATAATCCTTCTTTATCTGGGCAAAAGCACCAGACCAAAATGACCTGCAGAATGGACACTGGAAATCACTAAACTCAACTATTGTGACCTTCGCATCCTTGTCACCTAAAACGTAGTCTCCCTTGTCGATCTTTAGGTCAACCGGAGCAGGTTGATTATCGCCTCCTATTTGGGCGCTTCCTCCAGTAGAAGAACCCCTGGTAAAAATAAGAGTCAGAGAAACAAGAACAGCAGCTATCAATATAGCTCCTGGTAAAACAATTTGGCCATATACTTCAGGGATAATAGATTTTTTGGGGCTCACTTCTGAATCCATAGTAAATTAAATATACATCAGCCAAGTATCTATTGCAATTGTTTATATTAAAAACCACTCCTCCGACTGGGCCAAAAGATTACAGCAACCAATCCTCCCATTAATCCCAGATCGCGTATCGTAGACTGATTAAATCCTATAAATACAAAAATGCTAACTAGAAAGATTACGGCCAGAACCGAAAAAAACTTATTAAAAACTCCTGTCAAAAGGCTCAGCCCAACAAGTATCTCAAATATTCCATTAATATATATGAACTGCGTACCACTAACGCCGAATCGACTCAACATAGAAACAATAAAATCTGGAACCCAACCATTAAGCCAGTAGACTGGGTGGAACATCTTGTCTATACCAAACCACAAAAAAACGGCTGCTAAGCCTAGACGCAAGCCCCAATATGAATATCTTATAGAAGTAAACAATTAGTGTGGGTACACACAAACTAGCTATTGACAAAGCTATAAAATGGGTGTATAATACATAACATAGGCTACTGAGGGAACTGTGACCTTACCCCATTCGCCCCTGACCTCGGTCAGGAAAGTTAAGACTATTTTTATAATAAAACTGACTTAACAAGGTGGCAAGGGAAAACTGTTGGTAACAACAATAACCATTTTCTTGGTAGCCCAAAAAGAAAAACAAACTAAAAAACCGATGTGATCGGTTTTTTAGTTTGTTTTTGATATGTTATTGTTCTGCTCAAGAAAATTCAACACCTTCTCATTTAGTAGAGCTGTTGCTATGCGTCTTCGCAACTTATCAGTATCCATGTCTTTGAGTATATCTTGACCTGCCTCGCCCCCACCCTGACCAGACATCATTGCCATATACTGCTGCAAAGCTGCCTGAGCCTCTTGTTCTATTTCATCTTCATCAACATTAAGGCTTTCTTTTTGGGCTATAAACTTCGTAATTAAATCAAATCTTACTTGCTCTTCAGCCTTATCCTTCCAATCACGCCTTAAATCATCCTGAGTTTTTTTGACGTGAGCAAGATACAAACCAAGTTCCATACCTCTTTGATGAAGCTCCGCATCTAAGTCTTGAATCATGCCATCAAGCCGCCTATCCACCAACAAGGTAGGTGGTTTAATTTCACTTGTCGAAGTGATTTGTTTCAGTAGTAGAAGTCTTACTCTTTCTTTTTCTTTATTTTCTTTTTCAAGAACAAGACCCTGCATTATGTTTTGTTCCAATTCTTCCTTAGAACCAAACTTGCCCAAACTTATAGCAAGTTCATCATTCACCTGGGGTATTATTCTTTCCTGAACCTGTTTAACCAAAACATCAAAATCTACGCTCTTGCCCGCTATCGACTTCTGGTAGTAGTCTGCTGGAATTTTCAAAGAAAACTTTTTCTGATCTCCCTTTTTTAATCCTATGATTTCCGGCTCAAAGCCAGGAACAAACTTGTTCTCTCCAAGTACTACCGGGTGATTCTCACTTTTACCTCCCTCTATAAGAACACCTCCATCTTTAACTTCGAAGTCCAACTCTACCCGGTCTCCTTGCTGTGCCGGTCTTTCCACATCTTTAAGTGTCACACGAGACAATGCTATTTCACCAAGCACCGCGTCTACTTCTTCTTTAGTTACGATCACCCTTGCGCTTTTGACATCGAGATTCTTGTAATCTCCCAACTTAATCTCTGGCACAATAACTAGTTTAACTGAATAAAGTAACTTTTCTGGAGAGTTTTCTTTAATTTTAAAATCGGATTGATCTATAACACTTAGTCCTGAATCTATTATTGATTTAGACAGGCTTGATTCCACAGCGAGGCTAAGTGCTTCTTCTTTTATGACAGATTCTCCAATTTTCTTTCGTATTATATCTTTGGGAACCTTGCCAGGCCTAAATCCATCAGACTTATATTCTTTAACCAAGATATCTTCGGCTTTTTTTATGTACGAGATCAAATCCTCTTTATCAAGAGTTACAGTAAGTTCGGCCTCGTGGTCTTTAATTTTATTAATTGAGAAGTTCAAATGTAGATACTTATTTGGTTTCTTCTTCGACTACATCTTTTTTTACAGAATCCTCCACATTGCCAACCTCAGCCTCCTCAGCAGTAAGTTTGGCTTGAGGCGCCCTAACATCTATTTTCCAACCTGTTAATTTGGCCGCCAATCTGACATTTTGACCTCTTTTACCTATTGCCAAAGAAAATTGGTCATCAGCAACTTCTGCCAAGGCGTGTTTACGATTTTCGTCCAATATTTTTATGTTAATTATTTTTGCTGGAGAAAGAGCGTTGGCTATGAATTTATCTGAGTCTTCACTCCATTCTATTATGTCTATCTTTTCTCCGCCAAGTTCATTTATCACAGTCTGGACACGCACACCCTTCTGACCAACTAGAGATCCTATCGGATCAACTCCGTCTTCCTTAGAACTTACTGCGATTTTGGACCTTGAACCTGCTTCTCGGGCAATAGATTTGACCTCTACTGTTCCGGAGTCTATCTCAGGAACCTCAAATTCAAAAAGTTTAAGTACAAGCTTAGGATGAGTACGAGAAAGAAGAATAACTGGACCTCGATTAGTCTCTTCTACTCTCAAGACTAAAAATCTCAATCTTTGGCCTATACGATAGTTATCATGGTAAAGCTGTTCAGTTGGTATAAGTAGGCCATTTGTTCGGCCCAAATCAACATAAACCATCCGTCCCTCTATACGCTGAACGGCACCGGATACTACTTCATTTTCCTTTCCCTTGAAATCACTGAGAATCGCCTCGCGCTCAACTTCTCTAAGCCTTTGTATAATAACCTGTTTGGCAGTTTGTGCGGCTATCCTGCCGAATTCTGTTTTAGATTCGCGATCAATAATTAACTCCTCTCCAACTTTTATCTTTTTGTTTATTTTTTTAGCTTCTTCGAGTGTGATGTACTTTTCCGGGTTGAATTTAACTTTTCCATCATCTATCTCGGCTTCTTCTCCAGTATCTGTTTTTATTTTTTTAGTATCGTCCTCTGCATTAGTCTTGACTTCTTTGTTTACAACAGGAGCAGGCTCTCTTTCACGTTCTGGAACAAAATCAATCAAATCTGGTCTATCAGGCACCTCACCTACTATGTTGTCGTCTTCATCAACAGCTTCAATGACGTACTTAACTTGAGTAATCTTAACATCACCAGTTTCCTGGTTCAGTTTGGCTCTTATAATCTGACCTTTTTCGCCATAATCCTTCTTGTATGCAGCAGCGATAGCTGCTTCGATCGTTTCTACCACCTTGTCTTCGGGAACTCCCTTTTCTTCAGCTATTTGTTTTATAGCAGAAATGAATTGTTTCGTATCCAGCATATTTATTTAAAAATTAAAATTGAAAAAGTATAAAGTAATAATTAACTTTAACCTTTAGAATTTTAAAAAATTATCTTTTAAATAGAAAGTCCGCCTTTCCCGCGGACCTTGTTATCAAATCACCCTTTAAGACATAAGTATATCAAAAGCATCAACCTAAGTCAAGCTGTAGGGGTTATCCACATTTTTATCTATTGCTTAGGTATTGTAATGTTGCTAAACCAATATTTGCTGTCATGTGGAGAACATAAAATTATTTGAGTGATAGAATTAAGTTATACAAATGGCACAAGTAACGAAACCACAAAATCTGGAAAATGAGCTTGAAGAAAAACTTTCTTCTATTCAAGTTGAAAAGAAAGAAAACGAGGCTGCAGAACTTGGCCAAAAACTTAATCTACCCCATGTTGACCTCTCGTCTTTTCCCATAGATACATCGGCTATATTATTAGTTAGCGAAAATGATGCAAGGTCAGGCCAATTGGCAGTAATAGCCAAGTCTGGAAAAAACATTAAGGTAGCAGTTATAAGTCCTGAAAATCCCCAAACACAGTCGGTTCTTAGCCGACTTAAGTCATTAGGGTACGCCTATGGCCTAATAATCGTCTCGTCAAGAAGTCTTGAGTTTGCATGGCTAAGGTATAAGGACGCTCCTACCAAACCTGAACCTCTTCATGGAATAGTTGAGATAGACGAAAACGAACTGTCTGGACTCGAAAATCAAATTAAAGATATATCCGACCTCAAAGATAAGCTGGGTTCAATTCCAATAACAAAGGTTCTGGATATACTCATAGCCGGAGCACTCAAAATAAAGGCATCGGACATTCATTTCGAACCCGAAGAAAACCAGGTTCGTTTACGATACCGTCTAGATGGTGTCTTGAACGATGTTATATCATTCTCGAACACAGGATACCCTGGACTGCTGTCACGAATTAAAATTCTATCTGGACTCAAGATAAACATACATGACACCCCCCAGGACGGGAGATTCACCATACGTCATTCTGAAGTTGATATAGAGGTTCGCGTATCAGTTCTGCCGGGAGCTTATGGTGAAAATATAGTAATGAGGATACTGGATCCTGGCACCATAAAACAAAGACTTGAGGACTTAGGAATGCGCCAAGACCTCCTTGTTCAAATAAAAAAGCTTCTTGATAAAACTACCGGTGCAATATTGACCACCGGTCCAACAGGTTCTGGAAAAACAACAACTCTTTATGCGTTTATAAAGCACATAAACAACCCAGATGTAAAAATTATAACCATTGAAGATCCCATTGAATATCACATAGATGGGATATCCCAAACACAAGTTGACACAGAATCTGGGTATACCTTTGCCGGGGGTCTACGTTCAATAGTCCGACAGGACCCAGACGTAATACTTGTTGGAGAAATAAGAGATGTTGAGACTGCCGAAACAGCAATGCAGGCTGCGTTGACTGGACATCTGGTTTTTTCGACTCTCCACACCAATAATGCTGCCGGAGCCGTCCCAAGACTAATTGATCTTGGTGTCCGACCAATAACCATAGCTCCAGCTATTAATGCCACTATGGCTCAAAGGCTTGTTCGCCGATTGTGCCAACAATGCCGCAAAAAGGAAGTTATAAAAAAACCAGATTTTGAAATATTAAAAAAATATTTAGATAAACTACCCCAAAATATAGAGATCGTTTCGGTTAACGAATCTATGGAAATTTTCTACCCACAGAAGTGCTCTTCGTGCAACAACACTGGTTATCAAGGGAGAGTTGGGGTATACGAAATTTTTGAAATAGACGAAGAGATGGAAAAATTAATTTTAACCTCTCCCGCAATTTCAGTAATTGAAGAGTTGGCAACCAAGAAAGGAATGGTAACAATATTGCAGGATGGACTCCTCAAGGTTATTGATGGAACAACATCAATCCAAGAAGTTATGAGAGTTATAGGTGAATAATTATCAGTGAATAGCTAGGCCTTTGTAATCTGTAGGCAATAACCCGGACTTAAGGAAACCCGGGGTAGAGTAATACCGAGGTATAACCCAGTCGGGACCAAATTAACCGTCTGCGAAAATACTCCGATTGAACTAGAATGTTACCCAAACAGCTCAATTGCCTACAGGTTACAAGGGCTTACAAAAACCCCTAGTTTATCTAAATTGTATACATAAAAAGCCTTTATGTCAACCCCATTGCCTAATATTGCACCAAAAAATCCGAGCACAAAAATAACTGCGCCCCAAGACCAGGACGACCAAGTTCTTGATCTGGCTTTAAGGCCCTCCACTTTTGATGAGTATATCGGTCAGGAAAACACCAAAAAAAACCTATCCATACTTATAGGTGCGGCAAGAAAGCGCAATGAACCACTAGAGCACATATTAATACATGGTCCATCAGGTTTAGGTAAGACCACTCTCGCCTACCTTATCGCCAGAGAGTTTGGTGCTGGAATCAGAATCACTTCCGGAGCCGCATTAGAGAAGGCTGGTGATGTGGGTTCTATTTTGACAGGCCTTAATGACGGTGATTTTTTGTTTATTGATGAAGTTCATCGTCTAAACAAAACCGTTGAAGAAACCTTATACCCGGCAATGGAAAACTATTGCCTTGATATAATAATCGGAAAAGGTAGTTCTGCCAAAACCCTACAAGTAAATTTGCCCCGTTTCACTCTAATAGCTGCCACAACACGCACATCTCTACTTTCGAATCCATTCAGATCAAGGTTCGGAGCACAATATAAGCTGGATTTTTACACCAAGGAAGAGATGGAAAAAATATTACGCCGTTCATCTAGACTTCTTAAAATAGAAACAGATAATGACGCCCTATCGAAAATTGCCTCCGCTTCGCGCTTTACACCAAGAATTGCCAATAGATTACTCAAAAGAGTCCGTGATTATGCACAGGTTCAAGATTCAGCGGTTTTGACCGGGGCTTTTGCTGACCAGGCATTGGAATTATTAGGCATAGACAAACTCGGATTAGATACAACAGATCGCAAAATATTGTCTTTAATTCATAAAAACTTCAATGGTGGACCAGTAGGACTCAAATCAATAGCCGCTGCCATAGCCGAAGAAGAAGACACGATAGAAGACGTTTACGAACCGTACCTCATGCAGATAGGATTTCTAGCAAGAACATCACGAGGACGCATGTTAACCGATATAGGGGCAAATCACATAGGAATAACCACACAAGAAGTTCAAAAAAAACTTATTTAAAAAGTATTGCAATCCTGTTTTCGCCTGCTATATTGGTTGGATGAGAATTTTAACCCTAGCAATAGTCTCTGCTTTTACAGTGGGCGGGCTTTTTTTATTTGAAAACTCTAAAAATTCTGTTAAATCAGTTTCAGATAAAGAAGATAATTATGCCCAAATTGTTCAACAATTATCTGACACCAAGAAAGTCCAGACCACCGTCTCAAAAAAAATAGCTTCAGTTACTTCTACATCTCTGCCGCAAGGCACTCCCACACCTTCATTTTTGAGCGTCCTGACTCCTTCACCCTCAAACACACCCCTTACCCCAAGCAACACTCTATCTCCTCAACCGACAACCACAAACCTAAGTACTCCCCATCCCACGGCAACCTCAACTATATCTCCACTTCCAACCCCTTCAATCAGTTCAACACCATCAGCAACTCAAACACAAAGTCCAACTCAAACACCAAACCAAAATCAAGAAAACCAGATAACAGTGGTCTCCTTAACATCACCGGTTAAACAAAACTCGACAGCACAAGTAGGAATCTCTGTTCCCACAAATACACATTGTTCAATAAAGGTTACCCTACCAAGTGGCTCGCAATCCTCAGCCAAAGGTCTTGAGCCTAAAGATTCAGATAATTCTGGTGGAATTAACTGGTCTTGGAAAATAAACTGGAACACAAAGACAGGTACAGCTACAATAAACATGACCTGCTCAAACAGTAGTGAAGATTTCTCTGGTGCATTACAAATGGAAATAATTGAATAAACATGTCCGGACATTCTAAGTGGAGCCAAATAAAACACAAAAAAGAAGTTAGTGACCAAAAAAAGGGTCAGGTTTTTAGTAAACTGGCTAAAAAAATATTGATCGCCGCGCGCGAAGGATCAGATCCGTCTTCAAACTATAAACTGCAGTCTGTCATAGAAGAGGCGCGCAGTGTTAATATGCCTAAAGACAACATTGAGCGAGCGATTATAAGAGCTTCCGATAAAAATGCGACCGAACTATATGAGATAGTTATCCAAGCAATGGGTCCTGGTGGCATAGCGTTAGTAGTAGAGGGAATTACTGATAACAAAAATAGGACTATAAACGAGATCAAGCATATTTTGAGTGACACTGGTTTCAGGGTTGTACCAGAAGGATCTCTTAACTGGATGTTTTCTTCAGAAAAAAATCCAATCTCACCAATTAATATAACCGACCAAGAAATACATAATAAATTAAATTCTCTAGTAGAGATCCTGCGTGATAATGAGGACGTAGAGAATGTATACACTAACTTACCATGAGAATTCTTGGCATAGATCCTGGCACTTCATTAATAGGTTATGGCGTAATAGATATTGAAGGTAAAAAATACCGGTCAGTTGATTATGGGGATTTTAGAACAAAGTCAGGAATACCGAACACTGAAAGGGTTGTTGATATTTACAATTTTTTCGATAAAATAATTAAGAAGTATAGGCCAGAAAAAGTCGGTTTAGAAAGCCTGTTCTTTTTTAAAAACGCCAAAACTGTTATTAAGGTTAGTGAGATTCGTGGTGTTCTTATGTATGCTGCGGCAAAAAACGGTATTGAAATCCGAGAGTTCACTCCGCTTCAGGTAAAACAAGCTGTATCAAGCTATGGGCGAGCGGACAAACAACAGGTTCAAAAAATGGTTAAAATGATACTCGAACTAAAAGAAGTCCCACAACCTGACGATGCTGCAGATGCTCTGGCTATTGCAATTTGTTGTGGTAATAGTATAGAATATTGACCAATAGATTTGATTAATAATTAGGTTTTTAACTGGATACGTATGGCCGGAAACCGGAGATTCGACCAGACCAAAACCTGCTTAAATCATATGTCGGAAAATGAATACAAATACTCTATGATAGAGGAAGACGAGCTTGAAGAAACTGATAAAGAACTTGCCTCAATTGAAGGTGAGGACAAGGAAGAAGAGGAGGAATCAGCTGAATAAAATAGCCTAAATAAAATACGTCCGCCAGTTGGCGGACGTATTTTATTTTAGTTTATAAAATTTATGTGAGCCGACTTTTAATACATCACCTGGTTTATCTTCATAATCCCAGCGCTCTACAACTTGGTTGTTAATCCTCACAGCCCCTTGCTCTACCAATCTCTTCATCTCTGAAGAAGAAAGAACTATACCAGCAGAAACCGCTGTTTCCAGGATATTACCCAGACTCTTAATATCGGGCATATTTTCAGGTGTTTGCCCCTCTGAAAAAACATTATCAAAATCTTTTTTTGCTTTTAATGCCTCTTTCTCTTTGTGATACATTTTTACTAATTCGAAGGCTAACTCTTCTTTAATATTCTTGGGGTTCTCTCCGTTGTCCAATCTTTTTTTAATTTCACCAATACTATTTTCAGGCAATTCCGTTGCATATCTAAACAAAGTTAGTATAGCTGAATCCGGTAAAGCCATTGTTTTACCAAACATATCCATGGCCGAGTCATTGAGTGAGATGTACTGTCCTTCACTTTTACTCATTATTTTTCTAGCGGTAACAGGATCCTCTAGAAGTCGGGTCGCAATTACAATTTTATCTTTATTAAGCATAACCTTGGCCAAATCTCTCCCAACCATCATATTAAATGTCTGATCATTACCACCCACTTCTCCATCCACTTTCATAGCCACAGAGTCATATCCTTGCAACAACGGATACATGAATTCACGCAAGGAAATCGGTTTGTCTTCTTTAATTCTCTTCTGGAACATGTCCCTTGCGATCATTTGTTGAACAGTAATGTGGTCGGTTAATTTTAAGAATTCCTCGGTAGCCATTTTTTTATACCAATCAGAATTGTATTTAACGTCAAAAGATCCCTTAGGTAATATCTTCTGCACTTGGTTTATATATGTACTCATGTTTTCTTTAACTTCTTTGTTTGTAAGCACCTTGCGAGCCGTATCCTTGCCTGTAGGGTCACCTATCATGGCTGTGAAGCTGCCTATGAGCATTATTATCTTGTGACCAAGTTCAATCAATTTCTTCATTACAAAAATATTGGTTGTGTGGCCAAGATGTACGTCTGGTCCTGTAGGATCGATCCCCCAATAAAAAACTAGCTGTTTGCCGGACGACATAATTTCTGCAACTCTGTCCTTAGACGGAAAAACCGCCTCGATATATCTTGAGTTAATAAATTCTTCTACTGCGGTTCGATCTATAACAATCTTAGACATTTATTAAATTCTAAAACAATTTCTAACTATTTACCAACCCTTAAATTATATTTAACTTAAGCTAAAACACATTATTCTAAGATTGTTTCATGACTAACACCTTGTGAAACACTGTTAATTGTGTCACAATAATAATAATGTCTCGTAAGACAAAACCTAGTTTTTTCAAGAGGATACTAATGACAACACTAACCCTGGCCGTCCTAGTCCTGGCTTTTTTTGTTGTTATTTTCTTATATTATGCTGGCCAGATACCAGATCCTTCAGCAATAGCCGCCCGTAGAGTTAGTGAGTCCACGAAGATATACGATAAGACCGGCGAAGTTTTGTTGTACGACATACACGGCGAAGAAAAGAGAACAATAATACCCTGGGAACAAATACCAGAAACAATTAAGAAATCTACTCTAATTTCAGAAGATGCCGGATTTTATGAACATAGCGGCATAGATCTTAAAGGCATTCTCAGAGCTTTTTACAAAGACATCGTGAGTTTCAGCGCATCACAAGGTGGTTCTACAATAACACAACAGTTAATAAAAAAGGCACTCTTAAACGACGAAAAAACTCTGGGTAGAAAGATTAAGGAAGCTGTGCTCTCTGTTCAAGTTGAGCGTAAGTTCTCGAAAGATCAGATATTTTGGATGTACCTTAACCAAATTCCTTATGGATCAAATTCTTATGGCATAGAAGCCGCCAGTCAGACTTTTTTTGGCAAACCCGCAAAAGATTTAAATTGGTCTGAAGCCTCTCTTTTAGCTTCAGTTCCTAAGGCTCCTAGTTATTACTCCCCTTACGGAAACCATTTCACTGAATTGATAGCCAGAAGAGATGGCCTTCTCGAAAAAATGCACAGTGTTGGAATTTTGACAGATGATGAGTACAAGACTGCCGTTAGTGATATTCCGGACATAAAACCCTCTAGAGAACAGATCCAAGCTCCTCATTTCGTAATTATGGTCAAAGAATACCTTATTAAAAATTATGGCGAAGATATGGTAGAAAATGGTGGTTTAAATGTTATTACAACACTGGATGCTAATTTTCAAAAAATAGCCGAGGAGGTTGTTGAAAAATATAGCAAGATAAATACAGAAAAATATAAAGCAGCCAACGCTGCTTTGGTTGCGTCAGATCCCAAAACAGGTCAAATAGTAGCTTTGGTTGGCTCTAAAAACTACTTTGGAGAACCTGAGCCCGCAGGTTGTACACCTGGTATAAATTGTGTGTTTGAAGGAAATTTTAATGTTGCTTCGGCCAATCGCCAACCAGGATCTTCTTTTAAACCATTTGCATATGCAGCCGCTTTTAACAAAGGTTTTACGGATTCAACTATTCTTTTTGATCTACCAACTGAGTTCAATCCTCGCTGCAATCCCTCAGCGTTGCAGAAAAAAGATGACATAGGTCTGGATTGTTATAGTCCACAAAACTACGACGGGCGTTTCCATGGTACAGTAACGGCCCGACAATCTCTTGCACAATCCTTAAACATTCCTTCTGTTAAAATGCTTTACTTGGCAGGAATAGACGAAACCATAGATCTAGCTCACAAAATGGGTATCACAACTCTTAATGAGCGATCAGACTATGGCTTATCACTTGTTTTGGGTGGAGGCGAGGTAAAATTATTGGATATGGTAAGTTCTTATAGCACATTCGCTAACGATGGGGTTTTTGTTAAGCCTAGTTTTTTGATAAAAGTAACGTCATCCGATGGTTCCGTTTTGGAAGAATACAAAAAAGAAGAGGGTCGTGTTTTAGAAACACAAGTTGCCAGATTAATAAACGATGTTTTGTCTGATAATAATGCTCGGGGGCCAGTTTTCGGATATAATAGCCCCCTCTATTTTCCAGAAAGACAAGTGGCTGCAAAAACTGGTACGACCCAAGAAAACAGAGATGGTTGGCTTGTTGGTTACACACCATCTCTTGTTTCCGGAATTTGGACCGGAAACAACAACAACACCTCTATGACCCAAGAGGGCGCAGGACTATCAGCTGCCGCACCTATGTGGCATGAATTTATGGCCAGAGCATTGGGTTCGCAAACATCGGAACAATTCCAAAAACCAGATCCAGTATTAACCAATAAAATAATGTTAAATGGCAGTTTTCAAGGCAATGAAGGTGTCCATAGTATTCTTTTTTATGTAGATAAGGATTCTCCCAATGGTTCGCAACCTTCAAATCCATACAGTGATCCTCAGTTTGCAAACTGGGAAGCATCTGTTCAAGTTTGGTTATCTAGTCTTTTACCCAAACCAAATAACGAACCCTCATCCTCTCCAACTCCTTAATTATTTTATCCTTATTTCTTTAACTAAATTACTCCCCAAAATCTTAATAATTTCATTTTTTCTTAAAAAAAGTTCACTTGCAAAAGATTTGTTTTTTGTTAAAAAAAATAAGCATTTTTTTTCTATATAAAAATCCTTAATAAATTGTTCCAGATTATCTACTTCAGGAAAAACAATGGCTAATCCTTTTTTTAAAAGTTCTCGTATCTTTTCATCTTCTTTTCGTTTAAGAGATATCTGGTTTTTTATTTTTTTTAAACCTATAACTATTTCCTGCATTTAAGAGTTTATTATGTTTGTCTAAGGGGCATAATAACATATGTTGTGTCCTTGTTATTTTCCGCCAACATAACCAGCGGACTACCGTCTCCACTAAACTGGAATATAATATTTTCTCCAGGCAATATTTTTAGTCCATCTAGTATGTAGTTATAGTTAACAGATACCTCAAAACCTTGATTTTTGGTTTCACATGGTAGGTTGGTTACTATTTCTCCCCTATCATTGTTTTTAGCAATTATCTCCATATTGTCTTTTGTTGTTTTAATTTTAATATCAGATATTGTGGATGCAAACAAACCCGAAACTCTAACATTTTTTTCTAAATCACTCCTATTAACCTTAGTTAAAGATATAAACTTTTCAGGAATAACTCTTTTATACTCTGGATAGTGACCATCTATAAGTCTGGATACAATCTCAAAATCTTCACCCGAGAACATTATTTGATTATCATTTACAAGCAAGGAAATTTCTCCTTCTTGAGATTCCATTAACCTTATTAGTTCAACAGCTGTGTTTCTGGGTAATATAAATGACTTTATTATTGGGTTTTTTGAATTGATTATTTTTTCTGACAACCTGAAACTATCTGTAGCTGCAAATTCTATATTATTTTCTTTAATACATACAAATACACCACTTAGTTCTGGTCTTATTTCAGACAATGACACAGAATCAAGAACACCCATTAGTCCATCCTTAAATATTTTACTGTTAATTTTTATAGCTGAATTACTTTTTATTTTAGGTATTATTGGAAAATCGTTTGTTTCCATGCCTAAAATCTGGGTTTTATGATTATTTGTATTTATTGATATTACATTTTTCTTAACACTTAGGTTTATTTTTTCATCTGAAATATTATTCAAAAAATCATGAAATATTTTTGCAGGAACAGCGATTTCACCACTCTCTTCTATTTTTGCTCCTACCCAAAAATTTATACCAACTTCCAGATTTGTAGCAGATAACTTAATACGACCTCCTTCTGTTTTTATAAGTATCGAATTAAGGATAGGTAAGGAAGTATTCTTAGAAACTATTCTTTCAACAAATTTAATTCCAGACAGAAGCTTATTATGATTTATAATTATATTCATATAATTAAATTATTACTTATTATTAGTTATGTGTATAACTCTTAACACACGAAATAAAATCTTTATTTTATAAGGTAATTTTGCTATAAAATGCTGTTAATAACATATATATAAGTCAGTGTACTATATCTGGTTAAAATTGTTGAGAATAATTTATATAAGAATCATGACTGATTAATCAATAGTACATCAACAAATAATACCAAAGCTATTAACAAAGATCTCAACAAAATATTCACAGAAATAAAACTAAGTAAATGTCTGGTAAAGCCTCTCCTTAATTAAAGTTATTTCTTGTTTAGTTGTCTCATCACCAGTCTCCTCTTTTTTAATTTTTTCATAAGCATGTATTACTGTGGAGTGATCTCTGCCACCCAATTTAGAACCTATTTCAGGAAAAGAAGATTTAGTTTCTTCTCTAAGTAAAAACATAGCTATTTGCCTTGGACGTACCACTTCTTTTTTTCTACTCCTTTTAATTAAATCATTTATAGATATATTATAAAAATCAGCTACTGACTTTAGGATCGTCTGATGGGTAGTTTTTTTATAGGGAGTGTTTAAATAAGCTGTTAGAAGTTTCTTAACTTCATTAAAATCGGGTGTCTTGTTGTATATTTGACTGAACGCAATAATTCTATTGAGTGCACCCTCTAATTCCCTTATATTTTTTTGTATATTAGTGGCTATATAAGATAGAGAGTTTTGATCGATTTCAAAATCCTTCTCCTTGCACTTAGTGTTTAGTATAGCCAAACGAGTTTCATAATCAGGTATTCCTACGTCGGCTATCATGCCACCCTCAAATCTAGATCTTAGGCGCTCTTCTAGGGCAGGAATTGCGCTCGGAGGCCTATCAGAAGAGAGTATTATCTGTTTGTTTTTACCGTAGAGCTCGTTAAATGTTCCAAAAAATATATCCTGAGTTCTTTCTTTGCCAGCTATGAATTGAATATCATCTATTATTAATAAGTCCAACTTTGCATACTTCTGTTTCATCTCCTCTATGGTTTTGTTTTTTATAGACTCAACAATTTCAGAAGTTAATCTTTCAGAAGATATATAAAGAACCTTTTTTTCAGGAAAAGACTCTAAGATGTGATTACCAGTGGCTTGTAGAAGGTGTGTTTTACCCAAGCCAACACCACCATAGATAAACAGTGGGTTGTATACCCTTCCTAGATTTTTACAAACAGCGACGCTGGCAGCATGAGCTAGCTCACTGCTAGTACCCACAACAAAGGATTTAAAAGTATATTTTTTATTTAAATTAGTAACCCTATCAACATCTGTATCTTGAACAGAGTCACTTATTTTTTCAGGCATAAATTGAATAAAGTCTTTTCTTTGAGAAAGGATGGCAACCCGAGAATTACCTACAGTATATTTCACATCCCTTATTTCTGGACTTACACCTCGTAATATCTGTAATATTTGCCTACTAAACTTGTTTTCTAACCATTCTTTTACAAAACCACTGGGTACGCTTACCAAAACAGAGCCGCTTGAGTTGGCTAATAAAGAGGTACCTTTAAACCAAGTAGTAAAATTTGCTCTCGAAAGAGAAACTTCAAGTTCGGCTAAGACTATCTTCCAAAGTTCTTCGTTGGTCATAAATTAGTGATTAATACTTTTAAGTATAAGCTAACTAAAAAAACACCCCAGTACCCTATTCGTTGACAACATGTTAATAAAAAGTGGACATTAGACAAAGTATTAGTAAGATTGACCACTGGGCTATAAATTGGTAAGATTAGTGCCATATGAAAATAACATTATATCGTCCTAAAAAAAGAAAAAGAAAGAAGACACATGGTTTTCTGGTTCGTTCCGGTTCTAATAATGGCAGCAAGGTTCTTTCTCGTAGACGAAGAAAAGGTAGAAAGAAGCTGTCTGTCTAGTTCTAAGGCTTAGTTGTTAATACTTAAATGGTTGAGTAAACCTTAAGTTATAAGAACTAAGCCTTAAGCCTTAAATTTGGCTCTTGCTAGAAAATATAGACTAGACAAAAAAAGTCTTGAAAATGTTTTTAAGAAAGGAAAAACTGTAAAAAGCAGTTTTTTATTTCTTAAGTTTATAAACAACGGACTAAGCCATGGCCGAGCTGCCGCAATAGTGTCTTCAAAGGTTTTAAAAAAAGCAGTTTCAAGAAACAAAACTAAAAAGATTTTTTTAGAAACAATGTCTGCAAATAAAATTCTAGAATCACCTGTTGATATTATTATAGTTGCTACCCCTAGTATCCTAGGCAAGACCTCTAAAGAAATCAATAGAGAATTAGAACAAACAATTAAAAATTTTTTTGTCCATATCTGAATATGCGCCAAACTATACTTAGAATCATAAAAATATATCAAAAATATCTATCACCTGACCACGGATTTATTTTTGCAAACTCAAATTCGACTATTCGTTGTAGGTTTTATCCATCATGCTCTCAATATTCCTACGAGTCCATAGAAAAATTTGGTACGATGAAAGGTGTCGCAAAAAGTTTTATAAGAATATTAAGATGTAATCCATTTTCTAAGGGAGGAGTAGATCCAGTCTAGTTTTTGGGACTTAGGAGCTAGTGTTTAGCTAATACTAAACTCTGGTTGTTAAGTGCTAAGTAATAATTTTGGGATTTTTATACCACGAAATTCTATATAGGCCGTTATTTAATCTTCTAATACAAATATACAATCTGGTTCCGGGTGCTGATTTTGGTGTTGCTATAATTATTATGACACTTATTATCAGATTGGCTTTTTTCCCGCTATCGATAAAAGCATTAGTATCACAAAAAGAGCTTACAAAACTACAACCCAAGATTAAGGAGTTACAAGAAAAATTTAAAAATGACAAACAAGCCTTGGGTCAAGCAACTATGCAACTATACAAGGAGCATAGCATTAATCCATTTAGTGGGTGTCTCCCTATTTTGATACAACTCCCCGTACTTATCGCACTCTATGGAGCCTTAAGAAATGGACTTAAGCCCGAGAGTTTGAACGATTTGTATTATTTTATCTCAAGGCCAGAGCTTATTAAAACAGTTGCGTTGGGATTTATAGATTTGAGTGACAAGAGTCATGTTATGGCAATTTTAGCCGGAGCATTACAATGGTTTCAGCTTAAAAAATCAAACACGATGCAACAAGGCCAAAGCAAAGAGACTCTCCCTGTCAATAAGAACAAAAACACCTTGCCTTCAAGCGACATCTCTTCAACGATGAATAAGCAAATGTTGTATTTTTTCCCAGTCATGGTTATAATTATTGCTTGGAATTTACCAGCCGGACTAACTCTTTATTGGGTTGCAGCCACAGTATTTTCCATACTTGAGCAGCTGTATGTAAATAAAAAAATAAGCAAGAACTAATGAAAGAAGAAACCAAAAATATTATAATAGAAACGGTAAAAAATCTGCTTGAAAAAGTTGGTTTTACTGGTGAAGTAAAACTCAAAGAAAACAACCCGGAGTTTGTTACTGTTTCAGTAGATTCAGAATCTGAATCGGGTATACTTATAGGCAAGAATGGCCAGAATCTAAATGCTCTAGATCACATAGCACGATTGTTGGTAAATAAAAAAATAGGTTTTGGGATAGGTAGTGATAACGAAGATCAGGGTAATTTTGTTCTAGACATTAATGATTATAGAAAATTGCGATCAAATTACTTGGTGGAAGGTGCTCTAGCTGCTGCCAAAAGAGTTAAGGAAACCCAAGTTGCAGAGGCACTTTTTCCTATGAATGCTTATGAAAGACGCATGGTTCACATGGAATTAGCGGCACTTAAAGAAATTGAAACAGAAAGTATTGGTCAAGAACCTCACCGTCGAATAGTGATTAAACCTCAAGTTGGAATTATATAGTAACAAAGTTTAATAAATAAACCTCCGCTCAATATCTTGCGCGGAGGTTTATTTATTAAACATAAGCCCCTATGGATAAAGTATCATACAATATGGGCATAGCGACCCTATCTAGGGGTCTAATAGGCTTCCTGAGCTTGATTATAGTAGGTATTCTTACTCGCGTATTGGGTCCTGATGGTTTCGGAAGATATAGTACTATTTTTGGGTATCTTTATATTTTTACAGCTGTAGCCGATACGGGACTCTATACAATAATGATACGTGAAATATCTAGGATCAGTGACAAAAAGGAGGAACAAAAAATAGCAAGCAAAATATTTACCCTAAGGCTTATTCTGGCTGGGGCAGTACTGATAATTGCAAACGCACTGGTGTTTACTATGCCATATGATATGCAGGTTAAACTAGGTGTCTTAGTTGCTTCTATATTTTCTCTAGGTTCTCTGCTTGTTCAGGTGTTAGTTGCAATTTTTCAAAAGTACCTCCGACTTTATTGGGTATCTATTTTTGATATTGTGTCGCGATTAGTTCAGCTTGCGATCATATTAGTCATGGTTAAACTAAATGCAAGTTTAATCGAATTTGTTTTGGCAGTTGCAATATCTGAGATTATTCACTTTGTCCTGATATTTATTTTTTCTCAGAAACTTGTGAAAATAAAATTAACAATAGACCTCGGTTATTTCAAAGAAACACTCAAAACAGCAATTCCTATCGCAATCTCTCTTGTTCTTGTGCTAATCTATTTCAAATTAGATACAGTGCTGCTTTCAATAATGAAGCCGGCGCATGATGTGGGGGTTTATTCAGCGGCTTACAAAGTTCTTGAGATGGCTATATTCCTGCCAGCTATTTATATTGGATTAATAATGCCAGGCTTATCCCGTAATGCAATTAAAAATACTCTCGAGTTTCTGAGGATATTTAGAGATGCTTTTAATATTATTTCAATATTTGCCTTCTACTTTCTTGTCTATGTTTTTTTAATGTCAGATTGGATAATTTATTTTATTGGAGGAGATAATTTTTCATCTGCAAGCCATGTTCTTAAAATACTTAGCCTTGCTATGTTCCTCATCTTTTTTGGTAATCTTGGAGGAAACGCCATAATTGCTTTGAATAGGCAGAAAAAAGCAATGTTTATCTACTTGGTGGGAGCAGTAGCCAATGTATTTTTGAATATCATTTTGATTCCAAAATACAGCTACTTTGCTACGGCCGGTGTTACCCTACTTACAGAAGCAATAATAATTTATGGTATGTATTGGTTGCTCAGAAAAGAGCTAAGATCTGTAATTGGAAAATCTGTTTTTTCAAAATGCCTTTTGGCTGCGTTGATAGCAGGAATAGTAACGATGCCCCTGCTAGATAGTTTTATCTTAGCTTCACTGATGTCCTTGGCGTACTTCCCACTGCTAGTTATTTTGGGAGTATTTAAAATCCAAGATCTAAAGAAAATAATTTTTCTAAAAAACCAAGAAAATACCATGGTGGCTGAGACTAATACAGTACTTTAAGATATTTATCTCGAAGGTACTCTCAACGCATATAGCCTACCGTCCTGATAGTTTTGAAATACAATATATTCCCCGGTGCTGCTTACTCTGACGTTTCTTGCTGTGTTTGGTAGTCCTGGTATGTCATATTGTTGCCACTCACTAGTCCTAGAATCTTTTAAAAATTGGAAGTATCCAAGAACCCCATTATCTATGCAAAAAATTCCCCTGTCCAAAATATCCCAGCCACATTTTGCTGCTGAATAGTCTGGGGGTAGATCGACTGTTGTTTCTCCGCTAGAAAGTTCTATAAGTGTAAGTTTCTTTTCTTGGGTGAACTTGTCTAGGTTGGAGTAGGCCAGTTTTTTTGATGTGGTAGGCCAAACAATTTCGAGATCTTTGGTTGGTTCTACTTTTTTTTGCAGATTGCCGCTGCCTATGTCCAAAGTAAAGGCCGAAAAATAGGTATCTTCAAGGGTCGGAGGTCTTATTAAAAACAATACTTCCTTGCTTAACCAGCTTATCTGCCAGTCACTGAAACGTGTTGGCAGAATTTTTTTTTGTGTCTCTAGTCTAGGATCGGCGATACTTATGTTGCCATCACTTTCAGTTGGGTCAGTGTAAGCATACGCAATAAATTCGCCACCGCTAGATAGTACTGGCCTTTTGATATTGGAGTCATATTTCTTAGAAAAATTTGAATCAAGGTCATAGAAGACACTGCCAAAGTTATAGCCTGCAATAAGCTGCTTGTCCGTTCCCCAGCTTATGTAGTTTGCATAAGGCTCTATCTTGCTTATTAATTTGGATCCACCAGACGGATTTTTTAGTGAAATTGATTTTATTTCTCCTGTCTTGGGCAAGTAGAAAAAAACCTCATCACTGTTTTTTATAAAGGGGAAACTTGCGCTGTCTGATGTTAGGCTGGATAGACTAACAGGACTTGTGGTTTTTTCTTCTGAGGGGTTAAATCTTGAAACCAAAGAATTATCCAGCAATGCAGTCTGTTTCAGTGGATTTATTTTTTGGTTAAACAAATAACCAGTCAAAAAAACAGCTATAATGACAAGTAAAAACACAGAGAGTTTTAGTATTTTATCCTTCATTTTGTTGCAAAGACTCAAGTTCCCTTAAATCTCTTAGGGAAACAACCTCTTCTTGTTTTAAATTTTCGTATTCAGACAACATTTTTTTTGTTTCATTATAAATCATTAGCTCATCCCTCCTTATGCTGTAAGTGTTCCATGTTCTCCAGGGAACTAATCCCAGGAATGGGACAAGGTCAGCAACAACTGCAAGTATTGTTCTCGAGAAAGGACTCCTAACCACAGACTTTCTGAATCTAGAAAACTGTAGTGCCATTTTCCTGACAGGTTTTCTTAGGGGTCCAATCTTGCGCGAAGCTCTTAAAACTCCAGCGTAAGCGTTGCGATAGGCAGAAATCTTTCTCTCAACCTGCTCCATCTTGTCGGCTACGCTATTTTTAAAATCTTGCATTGAATCAGTCTTAGATTTGGCTATACGTCCTGTCAAAATCATGAAGACACTTATTATAAGATCTACTATAAAAGATAAAATTGCGCCAACCCCGGTAACATCAGCTATGTCTATTATATCACCAATAATAGAAAGGCTGAACATTGCACCATAAAAAAGCCCTGAAGGTGGTTTGAGTTTTAAGTCTGCTTGACGACGTAGCTCATCTGATTCACTTTGTTTAGACCTAGAATAAGAGAGATTGTAGTACGCTTGATCATTGTTCATAAATCTTAAACAACAATTTAGGATTGTTGAGCCAGCTCTTTTTTGGCTTCCTCTATTTCGAGTATCTGTCTGGGATCAGAAGTTATTATTTGATCTTCAGCGTATGAAGCCACTATTCTTAACGCAACATGATTGGTTCCAGCAAAAAAGACTCCATGACCAACCCTGGATTCAAGTAGGAAGAATTTTTCGGCATCAGTAAGGTTGAAGGTTGTTTTTACAAGATCTATCGCAGCCGGTGATTGTTTCATTAGTAGTTGCAAAGAGGAGTTTGTAACTATTGGCTTACCATAAGGTGAGGACATGAAATCCGGAATATCTTGAGATATTGTCGTTAAGCCAAGGTAATATTTACGGGCCCTTTTGGCAACATCAAACAAAAAAGCAGCTCCAGTATCGTACTTCATTAATACCCATGCCTCGTCAACAACCAATAATCTTTTTTTTAGTTCAGTTCTAACCTGGGTCCATATGAAATTAAGAACCAGATACATTGCTATAGGTCTTAACTCCTCCTCCATATCTCTAATGCTGAAAACTATCAATTGGCTACCCAGTTCTATGTTGGTGCGGTTATTTAAAAATCCTGAATACGTCCCTTCTGTATATTTTTTAATTCGAATTGCCAAAGATTGTGCTCCAGACATACCTTCAAGTATTGTTTGAAAATCAGACATCAGGGGAGATTCTGAAGACTTTAGGTCAACAGTAGCTGGTGTTATGTCCTTTATGGCATATGTTTGGTTTATAGCTTCATCTAGTATTGCTTCCTCCTCTGGGCTTAGGGCTCCTAACATAAGTTTAAACAGTCCTGATAAGTTAATTATGTGTGATCTTAAGACATCAGCGGGGCTCTCATCTGGTAGTGGGCTAGGTAAATCAAACGGGTTTATGTGATGTGGGGATGCTATTGATATTTTTGCCCAAGAACCACCGACTGTGTCAGCTAGAAACTTATATTCATTTTCTGGATCTATGACAAATACCTGTGTTCCAAACATCAGACTTCTCAAGATCTCTAATTTAACAGCATAACTTTTACCGCCTCCTGACTTACCAAATATGACCATATTGGCATTTTCAAGTTTAAACCTGTCAAAAAGTACAAGTGAATTGTTGTGTGTGTTGATGCCGTACAAAACTCCTGTATCAGATGTTAGATCGTATGAAACAAAAGGAAACAACGAAGAAATAGGCTCAGTATTAAGTGAATTGTGAATCTGTAATTGATCATCGCCTATCGGCATGGTTGAAAAAAATCCCTCCTTCATTCTAAAAGTTGCCTGTTTCGAGTAGATTAGCTGAGCATCTAATATTGATCTTACCTTATTTTCAATATCATCTAATTCTTTTAAGGAAGATCCAAAGAGTGTAATGTAAACACCTAATCTAAAAAACCTATCAGTTCCCTGCTGAAGCTTGTCTCTTAGGGATTCTGCATCTCCGATTGCTGTTTCTAGTATGGGATCACGAATTTTGCCTGCTGCTGCATCTTCCATAACTTGGGCTTCAAACCTGCCTATCTTGTCCCTTAATTGCTTAAGTATGCGAGAGGTGTCTTCTGGATGTATGAAGATAGAAGCATTAAACTGTTGGTCCATATTAATGACAGGTGAGAACCAGTTTGTATTTAAGTACCTCGGATATGTTGTTACAAATATTGTGCGACCAAAAGTATCGCCTATTTGTACATGGCTTGAGGAAACATCTACTGCAGACGGAGCCAAAATATCGTCAATGGTTTTTGACTCTGGCTCGCTTGGCGTTACTTTTTTTGATTTTTTAGATAAAAATGAAAACATGGCTATAAATGTTTGCCTGGATTGTAGTAAGAATAATAAAAATTCATCAACTCATCTTTTTGCAATACACGTCCGTCTAGGCCTAATCCTCCTATGCCATTCATTATAAAGTCTATTCTTTGGTCAAGTTGTATCTTGTAGTTTTGCAATTCTTGATCTGTGATATTTTTGGTTGCTGCCCCTGGATTAACAGCACCCTTTAATACTCCTAAAAATCCTTTTGCTGTACCTCCTGTTGAGGTAGCTGCTTCGATAGCATACAGAGGTATAACCACGTAGAATTTTTTCGACATAATATTGGCAAGTTCAGTGAGGCCCTTAATAAAACGAGAATATTCAATTGCTTGTATCTTCATTAATTCATTTGAAATTTCAGTAGATAATGTATCAAGCGACTTTATGTACGGTTGTATATCAAGTTTTCGCGAGCTGATGTTTATTTGAAGCGGGAAGTCTATCGAGTTTATAAAATTTTGGAAGGCCTGTATTATGGCCGTTTGTTCATCGGCTGATTTAAGTTCAAAATTCATTGAGCTGACTTCTATTACAGAACGCAAAGAGCCATCCTTAAGTATGGCGACATTGTCTCTAATATCGTTGATCGCAACAAAATCTTTAGTTGATTGTGCTTGTGTTTTCTGTGTCATTTTTTCTAAATTGATATCTTTTGGGGCCTGTGGCATAAGACAATGCCATCATTAGATACTTGGCTAGGGGTATGCCGTCAATCCTATAAAACGCCAAAGCCACTGATATTATGACTATTGGAACGGCAACTATTATAAGATAGGTCAAGCTTATGACATACTGTAAAATAAATAATATGACCGCTCCCGCAGCAAGATACAAAAATTGTTTTAATGTAAATGGACCAATGATCTTGGTTTCTGTTTCTATGAATTGTGGGACTTGGAATCTCATTTACTTATTTCTCAAATCTATTATGTTCCCGCCGCTTTCCGGCAAATCCTCTCCTTGGTAATGACTATTTTGTTGAGGTATGCTTGTTGGTTGTTGTTTGAACGTGGCTCTGCCCGGGAATTTGTCAGACTGCAATTTTTTTATTTCATCTAAGATAGGAGAAAAAAGTTGTGACACAACTGTGTTTGCAATTTCACGAGCTGCTGATTGATCTAGGCCAGTACTTCTGGACAGTTCCTGAGGCAGATCCCCTATAAATATATCACCTATTACTACATCACGTATCAACCGGGCCAAATTGCTGCCCTTGGATGAAAGTTGGGAATATTTTTGTACAATCGAACTTATGAAACCGGAAGTTTCATCATCAACCAGCAAGAAAAAAAGCGGTTCTGATATTTTGTCAATTTTATCTTGAAATTTTTCCCAATCAAAACCAGGAGCATCTGATATTCCTACCCAATAAGGACTTAATTCGAAATCTTTTGGTACCATAATATTAATTATATATAATAGGATTAATAAGGTATTGGGCTACCTCCTCTAAATGCTGCATCTGCTATCTTTACACCGGCCTCTCTTTTTTTACGATCTGGTTTTCCGCCACCTTTTTTACCACCTGTTTTTAGTCCTGCCAATCTATCGAATTTATCAATTGGAATACGACCCGATCTTACGCCGTAATACAATGCGTTAAACACCTCAGGTGTTTTAAGCTCCTCTGTGCTGAAGTTTGTTATTGCCCCGTTCTCGATATTAGATAGTATTTGTTCGTGAAGTTCGGTACGTTGAGTAGTATTCAAGTCTAATGCGTGAGAAGTGGCTGGAGCGGGGTGATCTTTGCGATACTCAGCCTCTTCCTTAAATAAAATATTGCTTTCAGAGATATCCTTTGCTAGTTGCCGTCCTTCAATAGTCCTTGCTTCTCCGTTTGTTGGATCTATGCCTCCATATAAACCAATTATTTCTCTGCGCATTTTCCAGGAATCAATCTCTTTTTTGTCAATCATGGCCTTTGCGGCCGCTCTCCTTATTCTGACATCTGTGCTGGTGGTAACCAATGCTTCCCTGGAAGTTTTATCCTTTGCAAAATTAGATATGCTGTCTTTGAGTGCTTCTTCTATTTTCTTTTTTGATTCGGTAGACTCATCTTTAAACATGTCAAGAATAGAAATTGCCATTGATTCGGACATAATTTCTTTGCTTTCTGCCATTGATGTGGCGAATTCACGTTGCAAGTCTGAATCTATTGTACCAAGCCTGCTAAGCAGCGCTTCTTTTTCTGTTGTAGATTTACCATAAGCAATATTTGATATGTTTTTCTTGAGCGCTTCTGTAACCTTTTTCCTTATCTCAATAGTGTCAGATTTATAGAGATCCAGAGTTTGTTTAATAAGGGCCTCGTCAAACAATTCTCTATTCTGAGCCATATCAAGAAGCAGCATTTTTTTGAATTCGATAAGTTCAGGAGTATTCAAAGCGGCAGATCTTACAAAGGTTTCCTTTTCTGCTGGACTTGAAAACATTCTCTCAAAACTACCCTTCTTGATGGAGTTCATAAGAGCTGCGCCTGAGCCTGTTCTAGATCCGCCTAATGCTCTAATTAGATCTATCGACAAGACTTGGTCTGTGCTATCAAGCCAGCCACTCTCAGCCCGTAGTCTAAATGCGGCAGCCCTCTCAATAGGATTCTTTGCTGTGCTCATTCTTGCATTAAGTTCTGCATTGGTAAGACCAAGTTCTCGTATGGCTTTCATTTCCTTGTCAATTTCAACTGCCCTAGTCTTATCTGCTACACCAACATTTGCTCCAAAACCAAATTCTTCGGCCATTCTCGCTGTTCTTAATCTTTCTTCCCTGGCTCCACCAAAACGAAAGGCCGTTCCTGGTATTGGTACACCCTTTTCTCCAAACTCTTTGCCTTTTGCAGCTAAGCCTTCTTTGGCACCACCGTAAAGGGATCTTACATAGCCTGCACCAGGCGTGTACTTACGTACGCCGGATTCTATCGTCGAGAACACCTTGCCTACTCCGCTCCCGGCAGCGCATGCCATCTTTCTGGAATACCACAGGCCACCGAACATAAAAATCATCGTTAGGACATAGAATAATAAATCAGAAAATGCACTGCCAGGTCCTACAAATGTAGAGAAGAAGCTATCTGCGGCCGGTAAGGTTGCCGATAGAGCAATCTTGTTTCGCAAAAATATTATGGCGAACATAAGAAAGAAAATATAGAAAGGAAGAAAAAAACACCAACAATAAAACATATTCCACCATGTACCCCAGGTCTTGGCTCGAAGATTTGGTAGTGCGTAACCCAGTAGTGCGACAGGTGAAACCATAAGTAATACCCACAGTACGGGTATCCTAACTAGCGCAAATATAAATGCTGTTAGAAAAGCCAGAACCGCAATAATCAGAAAAACCGATCCGAAAATAGCATTAACCAGTAACTTATAACTACCGTTGGTTATATTCGCCATGGCCGCACCCGTAAATGTTTGTTCCGAGGGAATTAATTTGCCTGCTGCAAAACCATCGGCAATTACCTGAGAAAAATTGGATATTTCTCTTAAAAACACTGCGGCTAATCCATTGCTTATGCTAACTATATATTCTCCAATGGCAAGACTGAAATTAACTAGTACAGCAGCTATTAAAAATGACGGGAGCAATGCACTAAACTTATATTTAGGATTATCAAATATGGTCCCGAAGGCCATAATTATAAGGATTAAAATGAAGAACAGGTTTACAAAGTTCCTCATTAAAGTCCACCCGGTCTCCACTACTGATGTATTGGTGATTATGGCTTGAGTTTCTGGTTTTACAAAAGCTTCCAATGCTTTGGCTGACCAAACAAGAATAGTGCCCAGTACTTGAAGCTGAGCTTCGTTGTACCAATTTATGAGACCAATCATACAGTCAGTCGGACTAAGAGGACACGCGGCCAATGCGTTATGTTGGGGTACTAAAAAAAATAACAAAGCGATTGCTAAAACAAACAGCGCAAGATATTTTTTTTGTTTAAACTTTGTTATTTGATCCATTCTTTAGTTGCACGATTTGGCATTACAATTATCAACACACCTTTGCCTTACTGTTTGTTCAGACGAATCAGCGCAGTTGCTGTCTGTTTCTCTGTCATCTAACACACCGTTGCCGTTCGTATCAACGCACACTGGTTGGAATGTAGGGCACTCCTCTATTACGCATAACCTAGAACAATCTCTCTGGGCGCCATCTATCGCAGGCAGCTCCTGGTTAACATTCGGGAGATCATTAATTGTTGTACCGCCAGGTAGTAATCCAAAGGCAAAATTTTCAAGCTTGTTGACTAAAGAATCCGCCACCGAAATAATGACTTCTTGTATTTCATCAGAGCCTACTACCCAATCTAACTCTCTATCAATTGTAGCAGCACCAGTTTTGCCAAAAATATCAGCTGGTGTTACAACCTTGCCCAGTAGTGTGCACTGTCTGTTGTCTCCAACCCCTACGCAACCGGCCCGTTTTGATGTATAGCCGCTACCAGATTCAGCCTCACTTGTATCTATGCCTTGTTCAAAAGCTCTCTGTTTCACTATTTCTCCGTATGAATTTGCGAAGACCCCATAAAAATTATTTTGAGGCTGTATTAATTTTTCCCAAGCCGTCCAGCCACCTTTAGTGAAGTCTTGTCTAATGGAACCCACTACTGCCCCGTCAGTTATAGTGCACTTATTACTTACATTGAAGTATTGAAGAGAATCTAAACGGTAGTTTAATGTTTTAAATCCAGGAGGAATACTGTTGATGTTAAATATGTTAGCTAGAGCACCCCTCATGTAAGGACACACTTGTGCATCAGGTCCTAATATGGCGTCCCCAATAAGTGCCCTGGCTACGTTCTCGCCTCTGTATTGTGCTTGTTGAAGAAATTCTCGCCAATCAACGACAAATGCTGGTCCTCCGTCCCTGCCGGAAGAACTTATTTGCAGCGAAAGAAGATTACTGGTCACGTTTAGTATAAGCCTTGATATTAATCTTGCAGCCAAATCAAGGCCATATTCTTTGAGAACTATAAGCCACCCCGATGCAGCCTTGCTGTAATGCAAAGGAATAAAGACTACGGAGACCAGTATCAGAATAGAAATTAATTTTTTATACCCCTCCCACATAAGCATGTTATTATTCTGTATTTAGTAAATCTAAAACCCGGAAAAGACTTGAATTAGGAACAACTAAGTCATTAGAATCTATTATCATTCTGAGATCTTGGATTATGGAGATATCTATTGTGCCTAAAAACCTGGTCATATTAGCAATTGCTGTCAAAGAGGTAATCGGATCCTTTTCTATTTGTGTCGCGTAATTATACTCGGTTGCGATTCTTTGAAAAAAATTTAAAAGTTTTTTATGGAATTCAGCAAAGTTTTCTGGTGCAGGAATTGTGAGAAGCCCGGTGTATGCTTCAGTAAATCTTATGTTGTAATTTTTGAATATAGAAACTGACTGTTCAAAATCTCCAGTTATCGATGAAGTTAAGGCTTGGTTGATTGCCTGAGGTTGCTCTATGAATGCACTTAGAAATGGACCTTCTAAAATCTTAGATATATTTTTTAGGTATTCTTCCTGTGATTCTTTGGAGTTGTCGGTTAGCAGTATGTTAGAGGTCTGTTTAGTGCTTTGCCCAATCTTGGCTACTGCTTCATCCAGTGCCGCTAAAGTTAACAAATCAACATTTTGAGAAAAAATTTGCGAGGATCCTTTTGAGGGATCAATTTCTCCAGCGTTCATTCCTCCGATCAGTCTTTTTGTAAGTCCTTCAGTCACATTGTAACGGTTTGATTCTCCTGAAACTTTTTTTTCTTCTTTTTTGGTGGGGTTATATCCTGATGCAATTTCTTCTCCATCAAAATATCCGTCGCCATCAGTATCAGGATTGAAAGGATCGGTTTGATAATAAGCCTCATCTTTGTCTAAGATGCCATCCTGATCATTGTCGATAAAGGTTGTGTCATAATCCGAATCGATAGAATTAGAAACTCCTTTTACTAGAGCTGAAACTGCTGAGTTGGTTGAACTTTTGAAATATAAACCAATCCTCAATACGAGGAAGCCTGCTAAGACCAGCAATAGGCCTAAAACAATTTTTAATTTTCTACTCATCTTTTTTGTTTTTTTGAAAACCAGATAAAAATTCCTAACAACAAACTCCCCAAAATAGCGGGGGTGTTACCTGCTTTATTATACCACGATTCTTGACTACTTGGACTTAGGAGACCTGTTAATATCTGGCTAGAAGAATCTTGTGTCCTTAAAACCAAGATTCCATTAGAATCGATGACGTGTGATTTGCCGAGATTTACCGCAGTTATTATGGGTTTTTTAGTTTCTGCGGCCCTGAAAAGTGTAACTGATAACATTTGATTCGCTATTGTTTCATTTCCATGAAATAGTGCATAACTTGCCATGCTAAATATAAGATCGCTGTTAGCGCTGGACTCAACGGTTAAGTTTGGTGATATTAACTCAGAACAAATGATTGGTGAAACACTGATTTGGTAGCGAAAATCTACTGTTGATACCTCTTTTTTACCAGGATACAATTCACGTGTTTTTTTAAAGTCGGTTGTATCAGAAAGTGAAAATATTGAGGTCAATAACCTTATTGGATAAGGCAAGAACTCACCGCCTGGTACCGGAAGTCTCTTGTCATAGTAGTTGACTATGCCTTCGTGAGTATCTAAAGAATAAACTCTGGAATAAGCTTTTCCGTCATCAGGATCAATTACTCTGCCCCCGGCTATAATAAGGACAGGTTTGTTGAAAAGATTTGAAAAATAATTTTGTATTTCAGAGGAGTCTAAAAATAAAGAAATATTTTTGAAAAACTCGCTGGCTTCCGGAAATATAACTAGATTTGTTTCAGGATTTTGTTTGGCAATCTGATCCAGCAATTCAAGTTGTTCTTTGAAATTGGCTACAACTTCTTGAGGGGTAAATAATAACCTTGCTTCTTGTGACGTTTGGATGATGGCAAAATTTATTTTTTCTTTATCTATTTCTGAATTATTAATAACGCCGTAAATATATTTGGGCGCAAGTGTTACAGATAGCAGGACAATTATCGTTGTGATCTTTATTTTGCTAAAACGAGACTGATTGAAAAATATTTTGTATACGAGCAAATTAAACACGATTATCAAAAAAGTAACCCCGTATATTCCCACGAAAGAAGAAATATTGAGAATCAGAGGATTGTTGCCGAGAGCGTATGCTAAGTTACCCATGGTCCAATGAGGTCCCCAAAGTGTCCCGCTTCCCCACCAAAGCAAACCGAAACCCCACGAACGAATATACTCACAAATTACGAATAAACATGCGATTAAAAGTATATTATATTTTCTATACTGTATTTTTTCTTTTGTGAGTGAGTAAGCAAATCCAAAAATACCCCAAAATAGGGCCATACCAGCAGAGCTAATCAACCAAGTTAACGTTATTATTAATATTGATAAAAAGGCATTTTCTATGCCCAGAGTATCTAGAGGATGTAAGGACCAGAACCAGCGGAAAATTATTAGAAAATAAAAAAAACCGCTAAGAAAACCCAATAAAAAAGCATTTTTTTTTGAAGTGGCTTTACTTAAGCTCCAAAGTAGGGGCACGATACCTACCCACACAATCCAACCGAATATGTTTGTACTGGATGAGATCAAACTAAAATCCCAGCCAGGATAGGCAAATGCCAGCGATAGTCCGCTTAATCCTGCGACAGCAAAGCTTTTGTGATTATACTCCATTCTTCGATAGTAAGAGTTTCCGCTCTTCTTTTGGGGTCTATGTCTATAAGGTTTAGTTTTTCTTCAACTGATTTTTTGGATAATTTTAATCCCGCGGACAAATTATTTATTAGTTGTTTTCTTTTTTCAGCAAACCCGGCCCGCGCAGTTTTAAAAAATTTTTCTGAATTTATTCTAGACTCCTGATTATTTACTCTAGGTTCTAACTTTATAATTGCGGAATCGACTTTGGGTTGAGGTAAAAAATTACTTTTAGAAACGTAGCTTATTATTTTTGGAGAAGAGTAGTATTGTACAGAAACTCCGAGCATGCTCATGTTTGGTGGTTTGGCTACAATCCTCTTAGCTACCTCTTTTTGAACTAATAGTGTTATCGATTTGGGTTTAGGCCATTTTTCCAAAATCCGTCTTAATAAGTGAGAAGTTATGTAGTAAGGAATGTTGCCTACAACTTTGTATTTAGTAGGTTCCAAATTTAAATCCTCAACTTTAAATTTTAGTATATCCCCCTCAATTATTGTAACATTTTTTGATTTTATAAGCTTTGATGTAAGATGTCCGATTAGATCCCTATCTTTTTCAACGGCTATTATTTTTGCTCCTGATTTTGCCAAGTATTGAGTTAACGTGCCAAGGCCAGGGCCGATCTCAATTATGTTATCTTCACTGGCGGGTTCCACAGCAGAAATTATTTTTTCATAAATTGCCTCTCTTATGAGAAAATTTTGCCCAAGCGATTTTTTGGGACTGATGCCAAGGCTTGAGAGTTCTTTTTTGATTTCACTAGTGATCATTAGTCGTAGTTTATAAAGTCTTCAAAATATTTGTTTGTTTGCGCTTGTTTAAGTGGAGAAAAACTTATAAGTTGTTCCGGTATTTCAAATAGGAATCTAGACGGAGGATTAAATTGAGTAGAACCGTATAAGGCTCTTTCTCGGCAGTATGTTATGTAAAGCTTTTCTTTTGCCCTTGTAATGGCAACATAACAAAGTCGTCTTTCTTCCTCCAGTTCGCCCATATCAAATATTGAACGAGAGTGAGGGAATATGCCATCCTCCATTCCAACCAAGAATACAACAGGAAATTCTAACCCCTTGGCGGAGTGTACGGTCATGAGGTTAACCATGTCGCCTCCCTGTTCCAGTTTGTCGGTTTCTTGTAGAAGAGCTACTTCTTCTAGGAATCTTTGGAGTCCGTTTCCCGTTGAGGGCTCTTCTGTTGCATCAAATTTCTTTACTGCAGTCAAAATTTCTTTTACGTTTTCCCAGCGTTCTTCCCCATCGGTTGTCTTATCATTTATATATGATTCATAGTTTGTTTTTTGTAGTACAAGCTTGACCAGTTGTGACGGCGGGTATTTACTGGATTTATCTACTAATTCCTCGATAAGCTTACCTAGAGACTTCAAGGCGGCAATTTGTTTCTGACCTATGCCAGGTATTTTATCGGAAGCGCTTACTATTTCTGAAAGCCCACTAGTTGCAGCTTCCTTGGTTTTTTGCCAAGTGGTCTGACCGATTCCACGACCGGGTACGTTATAAATTCTATCCCAGCTGACACTATCATTTGGGTTTGCTGCCAGTCGTAGATAAGCGAGAACGTCTTTAATTTCACGTCTTTGGTAAAACTTAACCCCACCTAATATTCTGTACGGCATGCCATGCTTAATCATAGATTCTTCAATCGCACGTGATTGAGCATGTGTCCGGTATAATATAGTAAAATCATTCAGTTTGTGGCCTCCTTCGAGATCTTTTTTGACAGCTTCGATTATGTATTCTCCCTCTCTTCTTTCGTTGCCAGTCTCCTTAAGTTTTATTACTTCGCCCGTTGAATTTTCAGTCCAAAGTTTTTTGTGTTTTTGATTCTTATTTTTAAGAATTATGTGATTGGCAGCGGCGAGAATGTTTTGTGTAGAACGATAGTTTTGTTCAAGCAATATTACCTTAGCTTCGGGATAGTCTTTTTCAAAGTCCAAAATATTGCGTATGTTAGCAAGGCGAAAAGAATATATAGATTGATAGTCATCACCGATTACAAAAAGATTTCTACGTCTTTTTGCTAATAAGTTAACCCAGACGTATTGGCTATGGTTTGTGTCTTGGTACTCATCAACTAAAATATAGCGGAAAATATCTTGATATTTTTCAAGGGTTTTTGGATATTTTTGCAGTAATGCGACACATAACATTATGAGATCATCAAAATCCAGAGCATTGTTTTTTTGCAGTGCTGTTTGGTATCCGGTATAAACTGGCGCGACAATTTTCTCGAAATACTCTTTTGCGCGATCTGAGAAATCTTCATGTCCGACTAGCTCGCTCTTGAGAGCTGAAATCCTGCCAAGTATATTTTTAGGGCTGAATTTTTTGGGATTGATTTCCAGTTCCTGCATTACGTTTTTTATAAGTGATATCTGGTCGTCCTGATCGTATACTATAAATTTGGTGGTGTAAGGAGATAGTTTTTCTATTTCATGGCGTAATATGCGGAGACAAATCGAATGGAAGGTTCCCATCCAAGGAGAAGTTCCGGCATTTAAGACATGCCCTGAAGCAGTAAGAAGTTTTTCAACTCGGTCTTTGATTTCCCCAGCTGCCTTATTAGTGAATGTTATGGCTAAAATATTTTGAGGTGCAATCCCCTGATCTATCATATGAGCGATACGATGAGTCAGTGCTCTCGTCTTGCCGCTGCCTGCCCCGGCCAATATTAAAACAGGGCCTTCAATGGCCCGCACTGCGTTGACTTGTTTTTCATTGAGATCTTTAAAAATATTTTCCACGGTCTAAATTTAACAGATTTAAAAACTATCTACAAGAAATTAAAAAGACCCTTTTGGGGTCTATACTAAGCTAAAACACCTTCTCTGGTTGCCGTGCGCACTATTGGCTTCTCAGGCCGGAAATCATTCAGGGCCTCAAGGTGTTCGCTAGTCCTTTCGAATTCGGCTGAAACTTCCTCACAGCCATCTAGTAAGTTCTGCAAAAGACTCGGATGATCTTCTCGGGCAATAATGAGTACTTCCTTGTTGCCTTCGGAGATTCTTGTAATCAATTCGCTAAGTGATTTGAGTCGCTTAGCTACCTCAGAGATATCGTTCTCAAGCTTATTCTTTGCTTTTTTTAGGGCTTCAAACTCACTAGACAGAGAAATAACAGCCCTGGAAAAAACTTGTTGTCTCAGAGCAGCTAGGCGAGCCTCTTCGGGTGTTAAATTATTACGCTTCCTTATTCCTCTAGGCATAGTTTCTCCGTATATAAAAAAGCATATATAATTATAGCAAATGAAACTCTTTATTGTCAAGTGTTTGTGGACCCAACCGCATTCGAACCGGTGACCTCCCTGCATTGTGGCAGGCAGGCTCATTGTCCCGATGGCTACTGGCGGGCCGCAAGTGTGGACCGTACCGGACTCGAACCGGTGACCTCCTCATTGCAAATGAGGCGCTCTACCAGCTGAGCTAACGGCCCGCCAGTAGCCATCGAGGATTCTCGATTACTCAATTTTATTATTGGATGTAAATCGGAACAAATGAGGTGCTCTACCGCTGAGCTAACGGCCCGAAGTTGTGGGCGCACCAGGAATCGGCTTCGACTAAAATTTTATTCCTAAAATTTTGTCTAGCCACCGGCTCGCAAGATTTTTTGCCAAATGCAAAAAATCATAAGCTCCGCCGCCCGATTCCTGATATAAGACAATCAATTGTCTTATATTTGTGGGCGCACCAGGAATCGGACCTGGCACCTCTGTCTTATCAGGACAGCGTTCTACCACTGAACTATGCGCCCGTCAATATTATTCTATTTTTCAATGGGGCTATAATATCAAAAAAATGACAAAAGATCAAAAGCTGGAGCTAATCTTTAATGCAATAAAAAAAGCCTACCCTAAGCGGAGACTTGTTTTTAATGACGGCGCTTCTGACAATCAGGTCATGATAATCGGTGAAGCGCCCGGTAAAGATGAAGAAGTAAAAGGCACGCCGTTTATTGGCCGTGGCGGCAGACTCTTAAATAAAACATTGGAGACTATCGGTTGGAAGCGTTCTGATTTTTATGTGACCAATGTTGTAAAATACAGACCGACTGATGAATTCGGCGGGAATCGCACTCCGACACCCGAAGAAATAGAAAAATTTAGACCTGCCCTCGAAAAAGAAATTTCAGTGATTGAGCCAAGATTAATTGTGGTTCTTGGAAGGGTGGCAATGTCTGGCTTGGGGATGGAAGGAAGTATGGGTGCTAATCGTGGCCGGCTAATAGAAAAAGATGGGCACAGAATCCTCGTAACCTATCACCCGGCCGCCATCCTCCGAAATCCCAACTGGGAACCGCAGTTTCGGGAGGATCTGAGTAGGATTAGGGAATCTTTATAAAAAATCCAGCAAACTCTAGCAGCCGGCTGCGCAAACACTTTTCCCTGGCGAGCACTCGGGAAAAGGTTTGCCTCCGCCGAACAATCCGCTCGTCTAGACTCGCTCCGGTCTTCACCCGTCATTAGCGACCGATAAAAATCGCCGAGCCATGCTCGTCTTATGTCGTGTTTTTAAGGTGAAGCGAACCTCCCTACTAAACTTGCATAAATCTGTAAAATGTGGTATAATTGAGTTATAGGTATTGGAGGTAGCAAAATGAGTGCGAACTATATTTACCCTCTGGAGTACAGGGGCGAGAGAGGATCTGGATTTATTCGTTTCCGGGCCGGACATGACAACCCGGTAACAATTGCCCTGGAAGGTAAGGAGGGTTTTCCGGAAATTCCGGAGGGGCACACTCACGCCGTAAGGCACTCGTACGAAAAGTACGAGGATCACAGGATCACGGTACGGAGAATAGATGAGGATAGTGTCCTGCTGGCACTGTCGGAGTTGTACAAAACTCCAACCAGTAACATCGTACTTACTTCCGGCTCGCCATACCCTCTTCTAGTGTGGTAGAGTCACGGCTCGTGCAGGAAAGACCCATATGGGTTCCGACCTGCGCGGGCCTTTTCTGTTTTCATGCAACACACTAGCTGATGTAATTTTGCAAAAAAATAGGTTAATTTTTCTTTTCTGGACGCATAGGAACAAATGCCATTAAATTTACAAGGCTTTTCGTTGATGAAGACACTATTGTATTCATCTAGAAAAACGAAGTAAATTTGATGAGATTTGTAAGTGCGAGACAAACAAAGAAAAATTAACCTATTTTTTTCTAACGACTACTTTTCTAACCGACTCCTTAATTGACCCAACTCCCATTCTCCCGATTTTTCATCCTCGTTCTTTGGGCGGGATAGAAAAATCGAGGATCCTTGATTTGTTACCTAAAAATGTGATGTTTAATCATTCTTTCGATGGCGGCTCTACTTTTCCATTTTTTGACCTGTAATTCTCTTTGCCGAGCTTCTGCAAGTGTGTTAAAATTTTGAACAAATAGATTTTTCCAAGGTAAATTATTTTTCGTTGATTTTACCTTTCCGGAATTATGAAGAGCTAGTCTCAAATCAAAATTTTCCGTTGAGCCATAATAATATTTTCCTGTTTTTTCTGAAACTAAAATATAAAAATAAAACATCACATTTTTAGACAAATCGGGACAAACGCTCAATCAATTTTACGGCCGATAGCCTTTTTTACAGCCATTTTTATATCAGGAACATCTAGATAAAAAGCTGTCAAAAGTTCACCAGGCGTACCCGATTCACCAAACCTATCTTGGACGCCTATAAACTCTTGTGGCACAGGATAATTGCGAGATAGACATTCCGCAATGGCCGAACCTAGTCCGCCGGCAATTTGATGTTCTTCAACACTAACAACAGCTCCACACTTTTGAGCGGCGTCTATAACAGTAGTTTCATCAAGGGGCTTAACTGTATGCGAATTAATAACCATACACTCAATGCCCTCCTTTGATAGTTCTTCTGCAGCAACCAAAGCGTTGTAGAGCAACATGCCGCAACCGATGATTGCACAGTCCTCCCCCTCTCTTAATGTGATGGCCTTCCCTATTTCAAACGGTGTGTCTTTGGTTGTAAACACCGGAGACTTTTCACGCCCGAATCGTATATATGTAGGCGAACCATTAAATGCAGCGGCAAATGTAGCCTTACGTGTTTCTTCTGCGTCGCATGGAACAACAACAACCATTCTTGGCAGGACTCGCATTAGAGCAATATCCTCGAGGGCTTGATGAGTCGCTCCATCGGGACCAACTGAAATACCCGCATGCGCTCCGCCTATTTTTACGGGCACATTATTAATACAAATATTTGTACGGATCTGTTCATTGTTGCGGCCAGGAGAGAAGGCAGCATATGACGAAATGAAAGGTATTTTGCCATAGTTGGCTAATCCCGAGGCAACTACTGCCATATTTTGTTCGGCTACACCCATCTCTATGAATCGTTCAGGAAAGTTTTTGGCGAAGCCCTCTGATCGGGTTGATTCAGTAAGATCAGCACAAAGCACTACCACTCGCTCATCTTTCCCACCTGCTTCAACTAAGCCCAAACCATAACCGGCTCTAGTGGCTGCCATTTCTAGCGTAGATTTATCAAATAAATTAGCGACTAATTTTGCGTCCGTGTTTAACATGTATTTAATACTCAAATCCAAACTGTGAGATAAAATAAAAGTATGATATTGCTACTAAAACCCATGCCAATATTGAAATATATATCGGCCACCTCTTATTAAGATTTTTAAGAATAAAAATGCCGCAAACAAAAGTGAATAAAAGTGCTGATATAAGTAAAACCGATGGCAAGTTTTTAAAAATTTTTGTGGCATAGCCGTTCATTATTCCCAGTATTCTAAAAATTACCAATAATCCATACGTTCCTGCTATGATCTGAATAATTGCAAAAATCTTTTTCATAAAAGTTAAAAATAGTTTCTTATCTCACCGCCAATAAAGGCGGTGGGTAAAAATCCGATTATTAAGCGTGCTGGTGACCTTCGTTATGTTTCCCGCCGCACACTCCTCCTTGGCAACTGCCGCATGAACAAACGCAGCTGGCCCCGTTCATCATTTTGCGTTTCCAACAGCAACCACAGAACTTCATGCTGAAAGCCAACAAAACAAATACAACCACATGATAAAACCACTGTGTAGCGTCAATATTCCAAACCAAAACAGACCTCCAGGCTGCCCAACAATAAACTACCGCAGAAACCCAAGCTAGAACAACCAATATCTTGGCTACCCAATGATGCACACATTTGCAATTTACATTATGCATAAAACACCTCCAATCTTTAGAAATTAGAAAACAGTAAATAGAAAATAGAATTAAAACTCTACTTTCTATTTTCTAGCTTCTACATCCTATTTATTATTGATGCTCACTTTCTAGCTTACCTCCTAGAGTCCGTAATTCTTCCAAAAATTTCTTACTTTGTTCATCTTTCTTGAAAACATCTTCTGGGCCTGCTCCTGGTGGGCTACCGTGCCAACGATAATCGAACTCAATTTCTTTGATTCCCTTCCCCGGAATATTGTGTGAAATAATAACTGTCGGTTTTTCGTAAATTGCTTTGGCTTGCTCAACGGCATCAGCTATTTCTTCAAAGTTATGGCCGTCAATATCCAAAACATGCCAACCAAATGCCTCATATTTTTCTTTGAGCGGTTCAAGTGGCATTATGTTTTCCGTCATCCCGTCTATCTGTATATTGTTGCGATCGATTAGCCCCGTCAGGTTAGACAGTTTGTTTTTGCCGGCAAATAGGACCGATTCCCACAAAACACCTGAATCGTGTTCGCCGTCGGACATAAAACAATAGGTGCGGAACTTTAGTGTATCTCCGTCGGAGGCGGATCCGCCCTTGGCGGACATACGTGCCCCATAAGCAATACCACAGGCCTGACCTAAGCCCGAGCCCAGAGGACCGGAAGTTGTCTCAACGCCGGGCAGACGTTCTCGTTCGGGGTGTCCCTGTAATCTTGTGCCAAACTTGCGCAGAGTTTTTAATTCTTCTGTTGGAAAATAACCGGACATTGCCATAAGAGCATAGCGTATGGGCGTGATGTGGCCATTGGATAGTATTAGTCTGTCCCGGTCTTCCCATTCAGGATTGGCCGGATCGTGGTTGAGGATATGAAAATAAAAAGCCGTGAATACATCGGCCATGCCCAATGGTCCTGCCGTGTGTCCACTCCCCGCTTCAACCAGCATCTCAATTAAAAGCTGGCGAGCCTGATTTGCCTTTTCCTCCAATTCTTTTATTTTACTTTCATGTAGATGAAGCATGTCAAACAATCAATTAAAATAATCTAAAACTAAATATATATGATAAAAAGTATCCGCTCTGATCCCATATGGCTGATATGTCCGTGTTGCCGTATCTGAATACGAAATTAGCAATATAAAACAGATAGCACAACACAAAAACCAGTACATACGTTTTAAATATTTTGAATGATGTCGGTTCCCCATTTTTTATAGAAATGATAAAAAACACAAATCTGTATAACAAAAGGAATAAAAATACTTTTGCTATCATTAACGGCAGGACATCAATAAGGATAGAGAAATTAGACATTAAATTATTTTTGCTACTTCAAGAATGTGTCTCAATAACATGGCACAGTAGCCCCATTCATTATCATACCAAGAAAATACTTTTACCAAATCTCCATCAACAACTCTTGTGAGAGCAGGATCTATTATTGATCCATGTGGGTTCTTAAGGATGTCGCTAGATACTATCGGGTCTTCGGTTACAGTTAATATACCCTGCCATTCCGGCTTGGTAGCTGCTTCTCTGAAAATATTATTTATCTCTTCGACTGACGTAGAGCGGCTGGCAACAAAAGTTATATCAATTAGAGAGCCTGAAATAACCGGTACGCGAAGCGCAATACCGTCAAATTTGCCGATCAACTTTGGTAAAACTTTGAAAGTGGCCACTGCGGCCCCAGTAGTTGAGGGTACTATGTTTTGTGCTGCTGCACGTGCTCGACGAAAATCTCCGTGCTTGTCAGGCCCATCAACAAGTCCCTGAGTAGCTGTATAAGAGTGAATTGTAGTAAGAAGTGCTTTTTTTATGCCTGGATTTGCCATCATGATCGCCATAACTGGATTGACAGCATTAGTTGTGCAAGATGCATTAGAAGTTATTTTTTCTGAACTGTCAGACAAATCCATCAATCCGGGTGTCATGGTCGGAGTTATATCATCCTTTGTGGGAGCGGTTATGATTACATGTTTCGCTCCGGCTGTAATGTGAGGCATGGCTTTTTCTTTGGAATCAAAAACACCAGTGGATTCTATTACTATATCTACTCCAAGTTCTTTCCACGGTAGAGCTGCCGGATCTTTTTCGGAAAGTACGAGTACCTCGTGCTTTCCGTCCTGCGTAGCCTCGTGCGAAGCAGGTCCCACGACTAATTTATTGCCACTAACCCCTACTTCCTTATCATAACGGCCATAGACCGTATCGTATTTAAGCAAGTACGCCAAATTTTCCGGTGAACCCAGGTCGTTGATTGCTACAACCTCCAAATCTGATTGGTTGAGCGCTTGTCTGAAAAATATTCTTCCAATTCTTCCGAATCCATTGATCGCAACTTTTATCATAATAGCTTTAGTTTATAGTAATTTTGATACTGGAGCAAATGATTTTCTGTGTATTTCACAAGGACCATTCTTGATTAACATTGTTTGATGGAGTTTTGTTCCATAACCTTTGTGTTTCTCAAAGCCGTAATTAGGATATTTTTTAGAGTAATGGGTCATCATTTTGTCTCTGGTAACCTTTGCAATGATTGATGCCGCAGCGATGCTGAATATTCTCCTATCCCCCTTAACTATGGCTAGCTGATTTGCTAGGACTCCTTTAATAGTTGTATTGCCGTCTACAAGAACCATGGTCTTTTTTAAATCAACGCCAATTTTTTTCAGTGATAAGACCATTGCTTTGCGGGCTGCTTGATAAATGTTGATTCGATCGATGGTTGCTGGTTTGGCGTAAGCGATACTGAAACGTAATTCCTTGTTTCCGATCAATTCATTGGCGAATTTTTCCCGTTGACTGGGCAAAAGCAATTTTGAATCTCTTAACCAACGGAGGTTCTTATGTTTTTTATCGAAAAAATCTTTTGTGAATAATGTGGCGCAGACTACAACTGGTCCGGCAAGGCAGCCCATGCCGACTTCGTCTATACCAATTACATATTGGTAACCTTGGTTTAGTAGTTTGCGTTCCAGAGTTTTGTTTGGTAGTTTCATTGAAACAGTTGTTTAAGTAGGAGGTTATTTGTGACTGCTATCTTCTTGCTGCGGCAGAGGCCGAAGGTGATACTAAGTCTAAAATAATCAAACTTTTTTGTTAAGTATAGTATAGAGAGCAATCCCGGTAGCCACCGATACATTTAGTGATTCTTTCTTGCCAAGCATTGGGATTTCAACAATCTTGTCCGCATAGGACAGGATTTTTTTATTTAACCCCGTAACCTCATTACCTACAATAATAGCTAGGTCATAATTTTTGGGCGGGCTGTATTTAAAAATATTTATTACGTCTAGCTTGCTTGCCCTGAATTTTATTGAAGGGTCGAAACGTTCAAGGGCTAAGATTTTGATCTTCGAATTTTCATTCTTGAGTTTTTTGAGTAGTCTCCATGTTTGTTTGTGATATTCCCAAGACACTTCTTTTTCAGCTCCTAAGGCTGTCTTTTTTACTTTTTCGTCATTTGGCTTTGGACAAATACCACAAACAAAAATTTTGGTCACACCTGCTCCATCTGCTGTGCGTAAAATAGACCCCACATTGTAGGCACTGCGGATATTATTGATAATTAAATATACTTGTCTTGGCATAACTAAGCTGATAATATATAGATATATATGAATCCCGTATGAAGTAACCCTTACGGGCTTATTGTACAATAGTTAATATATAATCCAGAGTTTCTGTTAATCAGTCCTAACATTTGTGTAAGACTGTGGAGCAGTTACTTCATTCGGGATGAATACAATACAAAAGACAATAATCTATTGGTCGATCGCTGTTCTCGTAATAGTATCTGCCATCTTTTTGCTTGTGGGTATTAATCAGAAGCTTAATACAGCCACTACTACCAATGTAGTTTCTTTTAGCGGTCAAGGTAAAGTATTTGCAAAGCCTGATATTTCAACTCTAGACTTTAGTATTATTACCGAGGCGGTTAATTCTAAAGCAGCTCAAGATACTAACTCAAGGAAATCGCAATCAATAGTTGATTTTCTTAAGAAACAAGGCATTGAAGACAAGGATATTAAAACGACTTACTACAATATCTATCCGCAATATTCACAGATCAGACCCCCGATAATTTATGATGCTGCTGTGCCAGTTGCGCCTGATGCGGCAAGAATAACCGGTTATCAGGTGACTCAAGGCTTCCAGCTTAAGGTAAGAGATTTTGATAAGTTGAGTGATCTCGTTGATGGTCTTGTTTCCAACGGGGTAAATAATGTTACCAATCTAGGTTTCTCAATTGAAGATCCTGAGAAAGTAAGATCTGAAGCCAGAGCTTTGGCTATAGCAGATGCAAAAGAAAAAGCAGATGAGTTAAAGGGTAAGATCGGTATTAAGCTTGGTAAGATTATTAATTTCTACGAGGATATATATGGATACGCATATGATCGAGGCGGAGGCTACGGAGGCTTTGAAGCCATGTCTGCCAATAAGGGCCCGTCATTACCGCCAGGAGAAAATGAGATAACTGTTAATGTTACGCTTACTTATCAGATTAAATAACTATGAGATTTAACCGTTTGGACAATGCTGTACCCAATAGATTATGGGTATGTATATTTCTAGTCTACATCCAGAAGCTGAGATAAATGAGTTGGGTGACGATAGATTTATTGAACTCCTCGCCGCAAGATTAAAAGAAAAGATCAAAAAGATTAGGCTTATGAAAGATGAGTCTAGAAAATCTAATATCTAATCAAAAACCGCTCAATAGGCGGTTTTTGATAGGAAGTATTTATTTGACATTAGTTATAATATTTAATATAATGACTACTAGTATTTTTATTGCATAGAAAAGCGAGGTCTAATTTTGCGTATCCTCCTCATGTTTGTTTTTGCACTTATAGGTGGAATTGGTGGTAGTATAATTGATAATCGGTACCACCTTGTCGCCAGGTCTATAGATTTCATAAAATCCTTAGACCAAAGCTTAAGGGATTCAGACTCCAAATAGCAAGCGCAGTGATATGTCACTGCTTTTTTATTACAAAACCCCGCCTTGAGGCGGGGTTTTGTATATGATCTCTTATCGTTAACCAGGCAGACATTATTCGACATGTCTAGCTCCAAACGCCGTTTGAATAGGTCAAAACGGATGACCATAAATCACGCGATGGTCTCGTATCGACGAGCGAACATCGCATAATCTATATCGACACCTTGTTCTAAAACCCTTTAAGAAGTTTTAGAAAGGAGGTGATCCACGAGCAGCTTCCGCTACCCGTGCCTTGTTACGACTTATGCCTTGTCACCGACTCTACCGTGGTCCCACATAATAATATGGAGCTTCGGGTATCTCCGGCTTCCCTGCATTGACGGGCGATTATCTTCTTTGGAATTAAAGAATTGATGTTCCCACGTAGCGAGCGGATTTCCCGCACTACGCGAGCTCCTAGTGCATTAATTGCTTTATTTGGTAAAGCCTTTTTAGTCCAGGTTTTTTTAGATGTTCTTTATTAAGAAGTCTATTAAACAGGTTGCAAAAAATTTTAAAATCCTTTTTTTTAGATTTAAGTTTCAACCTATTTTTCTTGAAAAAAGGGATAATTATTTTTTCTAGTTGTCCCCAATTAAAGACTTCATATCTGTAACAATTCTGGTGGTTGGATCGATTGTCTTTTTGAAAATAAACATTACCACATCCGAAGAAATTTTTTAATTGGTAGAGGATGTCTTTGTCTTTTTCCACCAACTTTAGGTAAAATTTAGGCTCAGCTACCACCCTTCGATTGCTTACTTTAGTTGTATCTGGATTGCGAATATAAATGGTAAAACTTCCTTCACCGTCTACCAACCCCACTATGTAATCTGGATTTAACATTTCACTAAAAGTGAGTCCTTCTCCTTTTTAAATTTTGGATACTATGACTCAGCTGACTTCTAATATTGCGTCAATCCCATTTTAACCTGACGCTGCGTCAAGTACAATATTAGATCTCCACAGGTTAGTTATAAAACTTTTCCTTGCATCCTATAACGGTTTTCTTGTGTCTTCGCCATGCTCACCGCCTATTCATGGCTCGACAGCCGTTTTTATATATAGGCTGTAATTTGCCTCAAGATCCTCTGCCACGCGCCTCACGGCTTGTGACTATCTATTGGCTACGCTCTAATCGGGTATTATTAGAGGGACAGATTTGAACTGCCTAGTTCTATAACCTGCTGTGCGCGGTTATTGTGAGTGCAAGACTCGAGAACGTATTCACCGCAGCGTGCTGATCTGCGATTACTAGCGATTCCGGCTTCATGGAGGCAAGTTGCAGCCTCCAATCCGAACTGGGGGGAGGTTTGATGGGATTAGCTCCGCCTCGCGGCTTG
>DATDXQ010000001.1:0-46010 GCA_036517175.1 Minisyncoccota bacterium | reverse complement strand
GGGCATTGTTAGTCCTGCTGCGACAAGACTTTTTAATGAGTGGACTGATGTAGCCGAGTCAGAAATTCCTTCCAGACAACCCGAACGTAATAAGAGGGCCATTCTTCTTAATATTGAACGTGCCAGGGTATACCGTGATGCCGGCTATTTTGATTATGCCAAGGATAATTACGAGGGTGCACTTGTTCAGTTGGGGAATGAGGTTGATAGAGAATTCTCTGAAGAAACAGCCGAAATTGTTTATCTAGAACTGGGCGCACTGCCTCAGAATTAACTGGATAAGCTTTATTTTATATTGTAATATTAAAAGTAGCCGTTGTGGCTACTTTTTTAGTGAATAAATTCTACATTACAACTCCGATTTTTTATGTGAACGATAAGCCACACATAGGCCATGCTTTTACTATGGTTGCGGCAGATGTGTTGGCAAGATATCACCGTGCTCTAGGCGATGAGACTTTCCTTTTGACTGGAACTGATGAGCATGGAGCCAAAATAGCCAAGGCTGCTCAAAAACACAATGAATCACCCAGAGAATTTGCTGATAAAATATCCAGTTCTTTTTCGGGTCTTGCTAAGGGCTTAAATATTTCAAATAATTTTTTTATAAGAACCACAGATAAAAAAAACCATTGGCCTGGGGTTGTGAAAATTTGGGAAGCGATAAAATCAAAAGGAGATTTATACGAGGATGAATACGAGGGGCTTTATTGCGTTGGTCATGAGGCTTTTATGAAAAAATCAGATTTGCGTGATGGTATTTGTCCGGATCACCAGACAGAGCCGGAGAAGATAAAAGAAAAAAATATTTTTTTCAAAATATCTAAGTACAAAAATGAAATAAAAAAAGCATATGAATCTGGAGCCATCGTTATCAGGCCAGCTTCAAGAACAAATGAGGTGCTGGCGATGTTGGAAGATTCTGAAGATTTAAGTTTTTCAAGGCCGCGGTCTGATTTAAAGTGGGGTATACCCGTTCCGGGAGATGAGACTCAGACTATTTATGTTTGGGCCGATGCGCTTACAAACTATTTGTCTGCGATCGGTTATGGTAGGGATGAAGAATGGCATAAATGGTGGCCTGCCGATTCTCATGTAATTGGCAAGGATATTCTTAGGTTTCACGGTATTATTTGGCCTGCAATGCTTTTGTCGGCCGGTTTAGAGTTGCCAAAATCTTTGCTAGTCCATGGATTTATTACAGTTGAAAACCAAAAAATGTCTAAGACAATAGGCAACGTAATAGATCCGAATATTCTTATCGAAAAATATGGCATTGACCCAGTTCGTTATTATCTTCTTCGTGAGATACCATCAACGGAGGATGGAGATTTTTCTTATAAGAAGTTGGAAGATAGATATAATGGCGATCTGGCTAATAATTTGGGTAATTTGGTTAGTCGAGTTGCGAAACTTATCGAAACAAAGCTGGATGGTGAGCTGAATTTCGATGATAAGTTTCTTGGCGGTGAGGTTGCTTCTAAAATTTCAGAAACAGAAGAAAAGCACAGAAAGGCAATCGATGATTTCAGGTTGCACGAATCACTGTCTCAAATCTGGGAGTTATTTGGTTTCGCAAACGCATATATTGATACCCACAAGCCATGGGAAGCCGATCAAGAGCCCGGTCATTTACTCAAAACTATAACAAGTGTGATGGCGATAATAATAAAAGGATCAAGGTGGCTTGAGCCGTTTCTGCCGGAAACCGCGGTCAAGATATTTGAAGCATTTGGTTTCGATGGCAAGACAAAAGACCTGAATGGACAGAAGTTCGAAGTTATTAAAGTTGAGTCTTTGTTCCCGAGATTAAAATGAAACTAATAGATTCTCATTGCCATCCTCAGATGCCGCAATATGATGCGGATCGTGAAGAAATTATAAAAAGAGCTACCGAGATGGGAGTCGGTATTATTTGTGTTGGTGTCGATTGGGAGTCGTCAAAACTTGGAATTGAATTGGCGCAAAAGCATGAAGGAATTTGGGCAAGTGTTGGTCTGCACCCAAACGATAATCTAAACGAAGAATTCAATGAGAAAGAATACGAGGAATTACTAAAAAAAGATAAGGTGGTTGCGATGGGTGAGATAGGTCTGGACTATTATAGGACTGCTGAACCAGAAGATCAGAAATTCCAGAAAGAAAGATTTATAAAACAATTGGAACTTGCCAAAAAAATGGGCAAGCCATTGGTATTGCATTGTCGTGATTCAAAATCAGGTAGCATAGGTAAAGCATACCCAGAAATGATTGATATTTTAAAAAGTGGTTATGCAGAATTTGGAGGAGTAATACATTCTTATACAGGTAGTCTTGATGAGGCTAAGCATTTTTTAGATTTGGGTTTTTGCCTGGGCTTCAATGGTATAATTACATTCCCTCCTTCGCGTAAAGCTACGGACGGGCAAGTGCTCGGCATGTACGATGAGGTTGTAAAATATGCTCCACTTGATAGGATTTTACTTGAGACAGATGCGCCGTATCTTACGCCCGTGCCATATCGTGGTAAAAGAAATGAACCGGCATATGTAATTGAGGTGGCAAAGAAAATTGCCGAACTGAAAAATATAACACTTGAAGAGGTGGCAGCGGTAACAACCGAAAATTGTAAAAAATTATTTAGAATATAATGTTTATACCAAAACTTTTAATTTTATATGGTGATGTCTTGGACAGAGAAAGAAGACAACTTTTCAAACTTAAAGACCTGGGTCCTTACCCTGATTTTGAAGTGATAAAAGTTCAGGTTAATAAACTTAAAGAATTGTGGGCTAAAATAAATGACCAAGATCAGATTATTAAGAAAATAATTGATTTGACCGGCGTTAATTTATCCAGAGATATGGAGGCATGGATAATCGGTAGCGGCCTTTCGCCAATGTCGCACCCTTTTATTGTTCCGATTTCTGCTAAAAATAAAGAAATCTTTAGCGAAGAGACATTTGTTGAGATTATTATCCACGAAATAATACACAAATTTGTTGGAGACCAAGAGGAAACACCACGCTTGGAAAAATATTGGAATTATTTAAAAAACGATAAGTATAAAGATGAAAGTTCCAGTACAAGAAATCATGTTATTCTGTATGCGGTTTTGAAGGTGATTATTGTTGAATTTTTTGGCAGGGATAAGCTTAGTAGGTACGTTAGAATGGAAAACTTGCCGGAAGATTATAAAAAGGCCTGGGATCTCATGGAGCTGGAGGGGGCAGAAAATTTGATTGCTGAGTTTGTAAAATTTACAAATGAAAAAATATAATCCTGAAAAAATAGAAAAAAAGTGGCAAAAGTACTGGGAGACAGGGGGGTTTTATAATACCAATGACGAGCCGCCTTCGCGAGACGCTTCGGCGAGCCGAAGTAATTATATGCTATTGGCAGAATTCCCTTATCCGTCTGGCAATCTTCACATAGGTCATTGGTACGCTTATTCTCTGTCAGACATATCGGCTAGATATTTGAGGATGAATGGCAAAAATGTGATGTACCCAATAGGTTTTGACGCTTTTGGTTTACCGGCGGAAAATGCGGCCATTAAAAACAATATCCATCCTGAAAAGTGGACGAAGAAGAATATTGCATATATGACTAAACAGCTGAAGTCTATGGGTGCGACTTTTGATTGGTCGCGCCAGGTTTCAACTATTGATCCCGAGTACTACAAGTGGACTCAATGGATGTTTTTGAAATTTTACGAAAGTGGTTTGGCTTATAGAGCAGCGACCAAGGTCAACTGGTGTCCGAATGACAAAACCGTATTAGCAAATGAACAGGTGATTGATGGCAAATGCGATAGGTGTAAAAACGATGTGGTTAAAAAAGAAATGACCCAGTGGATGTTTAAGATAACCAACTTTGCTGATGAGTTAGTCGATGGCCTGGAGGGTCTGGACTGGCAGGAAACTGCCAAACTTGGTCAGAAAAATTGGATAGGCCGATCGGAGGGGGCTTTGGTTAAATTTTCACTCCGCAATATGTCAGGACAGCCGAATGATAAACATTCTGTTGAAGTTTTCACGACCAGACCGGATACTTTGTTTGGTGTAACCTTTTTAGTGGTTTCCCCAGAGCTGGCTCAAAAATGGATTGATTTGGGTTGGCAAGCTTCTGGTGACGTACGGGAATATATTAAAAAGAGTTTGAATAAAAAAGAGCTTGAAAGACTCGAGGAAGTAAAAGAAAAAACTGGCATGCCTAGTGGTATAACTGGAGTTAACCCAGCCAACAAGGAGGAGATTCCTGTGTGGGTCGCTGACTATGTGCTCGGTTCTTATGGAACCGGGGCTATAATGGCTGTTCCAGCACATGACCAAAGAGACTACGAGTTTGCTAAAAAATTTGGCTTACCTATAAGGGTTGTCATCGAACCTGAAACAGGAAAAGTTTTAGATAACGAAGAGCATCGCAAGAGCATTGTTGCGATAGTGGAAGATGAAAAATCTAAAAAATTCCTAACTCTTAATTGGGGACCAAGGCTGGGAGGGACCCTTTTTATTGGTGGAGGGCGCGAAGATGGTGAAGACGAGGTCGCAACTGCATTGAGGGAGATTAAGGAGGAGACTGGTTATACTGATTTAACTTTTGTGGCGAAAACCGAGTTGATGCACCACCACTATTTTGCCTTTTCAAAAAACGTGGCGAGGAATATTGAGGTAGTTGGTCTACACTTCCGTCTTAGTGGTGACAAAACCGTAGAAAAAAATCTTCAACATGACGAAAAAGGAAATTTTGAAATCGAGTGGCTTGTCAAGGAAGATGTTTTGCGAAAAATGGAAGATGAAAATCATCTACTAAGCTTCAAAAGATTATTGCTAGGTGAAATATATACTGGCAGAGGGTTGCTAGTCTCTTCCGGCAAATTTAACGGAATGGATTCCGAAAAATCAAAAAAGGAGATCGTAGATTTTGTAAAAGGAACTGCAAAGAGTCAATATCGCTTACATGATTGGATATTGTCTAGACAGCGATACTGGGGATCGCCGATACCTATGGTTAATTGTGAGAAGTGTGGCTATGTTTCCGTTCCGGAAAAAGATCTGCCGGTTAAATTACCGCCATTGAAAGATTTTAGGCCTGCTGATGACGGCAGGTCGCCGTTGGCTAAGGCAACTAAGTGGCTCAAGGTAAAATGTCCGAATTGTGGCGGTGATGCTGAAAGAGAAACAGACACCATGGATACCTTCGTGGATTCGTCCTGGTATTTTATGCGCTATACCGACCCCAACAATGAAAAAGAATTTGCTTCAAAAGAAAAAATGAAAGAATGGTTGCCTGTGCCTATGTATGTTGGAGGGGCAGAGCATACGACCATGCACCTTCTTTATGCCAGGTTTTTTACCAAGGCGTTACACAAGCTTGGATATGTTGATTTTGATGAGCCATTTCTTGGAAGAAGAAACCGGGGCATAATACTTGGCCCGGATCACCAAAAAATGTCCAAGTCTCGCGGCAATGTCATAGATCCAGATGTGGAGGTTAAAAAATTCGGAGCCGATACGATAAGAATGTATCTTGCATTTATGGGTCCATATGATCAAGGAGGTCCATGGAGTCCCGGTGGAATAGTTGGAGTTTACCGTTTTTTGAATCGTGTTTGGAATCTTTTTAATGCCAAAATGGAATTGAGTTCTGAATATGTAAACACGTCACTGCGGGCAACATTGCATAAGACAATTAAAAAAATAGGGGAGGATATAGCAGAGATGCATTACAATACATGCGTTTCTGAATTGATGAAGCTTCTGAATGAGTTTGAAAAATCACCGAGCACCTTGTCGGATATTGATCGCGGATTGTTTTTAAAGATTCTTTCTCCGTTCGCTCCGCACTTGTCTGAAGAACTTTGGCAAAATATACTTGGCAATAAGAAATCAATTCATCTTGAAAAGTGGCCTGAGTATGATCCAGAGTTGATAAAAGATGAAAAAATAAAACTTGTGGTTCAAATAAATGGTAAAACTAGGGATGTGGTGGAGGTTCCCTCAGGTATTGATGAAGATTTTGCCAGAGAGGCAGCTTTGACGTCTCAAAAGGTTCAAAATTATCTGGAAGGCAAAGATATTAAGAAGACTGTCTTTGTTAAGGATAGACTCATCAATCTAATCATCTAAAAACAAAAACCGCTTTTGGCGGTGTTAAAAATTGGCTAATCTTGTTTGTTGTCCGCACTTATTTTTACCAATGATCTCGAGGGTCACGATCTTCGTTGGCAACTCCTCTTATGTCCTGATATGCTATTGTTACCATGATAATATTTCCAGCGGTGGATGAAGGTAGTGCTATTACGCACACTTCTTTTGAAGCTTCTAACACCTCACCCCGCACATCTTTGGCGTCTGCTCTGTTTACGATTACATTTGTTCCTTTCAAGTCACTCAGTACTTGTCTATAAGGACTATCCATTCGGGCTCTCCTCACTCTTAAGTTTCTAAAATCTATTTAAATAGTAGCAGACTTATATTATTTGTCAAGTTTTGAACGAGAGCAGCCCCGACAAATGTCGGGGCTGCGAGTGTTTTATGTTAGATAGATGGATTTTGATATTTCTCCCGCCTTGTTGGCGGGTTGGCTCGGGGGCCCACGTTGGTCTAAGAGTATCATACAAACTAAGACGCAAAGAGCTGGTTGTGGTTGCATGTTTTTACGGTGAAACCTGGCGATTGTATTAAGCGTCTTAATTGCTGGAAATAGAGTTGTCATTCTGCTAAAATACTAAGTAAATGCAAGCCCAAGATATAAGAAAATTTGAGGAAATAGTGAATCAGTACCAGCGTGATTTGGTTAATTTTCACTACCGTTTTGTGGGTAATCGGCCGGAGGCTGAAGATTTGGCCCAGGAGACCTTTATTAAGGCTTACAAGAAGTTCGATACTCTAAAGGAGCCGGATAAGTTTAAGAGTTGGCTTTTTCAGATAGGTCGTAATACTGTTATAGATTTTTTCAGGAGAAACAAAAATAAGGCGTTTGCTATGGATAGCACCATACTTGAGAATATCCCGGACACCACGGTAGACTATCAAGAAAGGGTGGCAAGTATGGAGGTTACCAAGGAACTAGATCGATGCATTGGGCAACTTGTTAAGGAGGATCGAGCCATAATCAAGCTGCTTTATTATGAAGGTTTTTCTTATAAAGAGATCAGTGATTTATTGAATATTAATGAGAACACTCTAAAGAGTCGTTTACACAGGGCGAGAAAAATATTGCTTGAACAGATTCAAGCAAGTTCTGTCCTGAAGGATACGGTTTTACAATACGACAATGCATAAAGACGAAGAGATCGACAATTTCATAAGGTCTAAGCTTGGTGGCGTTAATTCTTCTAAGGATAATTTTATAACTCCGTCGCATGATTTTACTTCACGTGTAATGGGGGCGGTTGCCTTGATTGAGCGACGCAAGCGTTGGATGGGATATCTTGTGGCTGTTGTATTGTCTTTGGCTCCTCTTGCTGTAAGGGAAATATGGATGATTATAAGGGGAGATTACTTTTCCGCTTCCTCTTTGCCTATGAGCGGATTTATTATAAGGGCGTATGATTTCTTTTTGTCTCCTGCAGCGTTATATATTCTCCTCGCATTAGGTGTGTTGGCGTTTCTGGTAAGGGCCAGCAGGCTCAAGCGTAACTTCAACTTTGATTTTATTAAGATAGCTTAGTAACTAGAGAAGCCAAAAATTAAAACGACTTAGTAATTCCTTCTATCACCACTTGCAACCCCAGCGAGGTTGCTGCTTTCCGTCAAAAGAGTGGATTCTGTTTTGAGTAGTAAATATTTTACTCAAAACAGACCATGCAATCCACTCTTTTGACGGTGCTATAAGGAATTACTAAGTCGTTTTTAAAAACATTGAGTAAAAACAAAAAAATAGTCGTAATTGGTGGTGGGACGGGAAGTTTCATGGTGTTGTCCGCCCTGCGGGACTATCCTGTTGATCTGACATCTGTTGTATCAATGGCAGATGACGGGGGATCTACTGGTAGGCTCAGAGACCAGTATGGAGTTCTGCCACCAGGTGACATACGTCGCGCTTTGGTGGCTCTTTCTAATACAAGCAAGACATTGCGTGACCTTTTTAATTACAGATTTAAAGGTGGAGATCTTAAGGAGCATAGTTTTGGTAATATATTTTTAAGTGCGCTTGAGAAGATAACTGGAAGTTTCGGCGAATCAGTTGATGTTGCTTCCAAAATCTTGAACATAAAGGGTCAGGTTTTACCGGTTACTCTTAGCCGTATAACTTTATGCGCAGAGTTGGCCAATAACTCCGTGATAAGAGGGGAAACAAACATAGACATACGAAAGAAAAATCCCGAGGTACCAATTAAAAAAGTGTGGCTTGAGCCGGCGGCATCCATAAACCCAAGGGCAAAGAAGGCAATACTAGGGGCAGATATGATAGTGATAGGTCCTGGAGATTTGTTTACGAGTCTTATACCAAACTTTTTGGTAAGGGGTATGTCCGCAGTTCTTAAAAAATCTTCTGCCAAAAAAGTTTATGTTTGTAATCTGATGACTAAAATGGGTGAAACACAAGGATTTAAGGCCCCGGATTTTGTTGTTTCAATTGAAAAGTATTTGGGTAAGGGTGTTTTAGGCCATGTTATTTTTAATAACAAAAAGCCGTCAAATGAAATATTGAAAAAATATTCTTCGGAAAAATCTTTTTTTATCGAACCGCCGGATGCTTTCACATCTTCTAATAACACAAAATATATTTGTGCAGACCTGCTTGATGGTGGCCGCTTTGTTCGACACAATCCCAGGAAAAAATTGGCCAAGGTGCTTATATCACTGCTTTAAATTTAAAAAATAATGTGTTATTTTAAAGCACATTGTGAAGATAATTTCTATCGATCCATATAAGGACTACTCAGAAGCAATTTTGGAGGCTGTTGAGGTGTTGAATAAGGGTGGTGTTGTTGTTTATCCAACGGATACTGTCTATTGTCTTGGGGCTAACGCTTGTGAGGCGCGTGCTGTGGAACAGGTTTTTAAAATAAAAAATAGGCCTCTATCTAAACCCATTCCAATAATTGCGCGGAATATGAAGTGGGTTAAAGAACTTGCGTTTATTCCAGAAAAATTAGAAGCAAAACTTGATTACATATGGCCTGGTTCAACAACAATCATTCTTCCAAAAAGAGATGTTGTTCCAAGTGTTGTAACGGCAGGTAATCAGAATGTTGGGATGAGGATTCCTGATTTTTTATTTGTCGACAAGCTTCTTGGTAAATTCGGTTATCCTCTTACGGCTACCTCGGCAAATGTCTCTGGTTGGGAGTTGAGGAATAACCCAGCGGTTATAGCCGAAGATTTTAAAGGAAAAATTTGGAAACCGGATCTAATACTGGATGTCGGAGTATTGCCTCCATCAAGACCCGCGACTATATTGGATCTCTCAACAATTAAACCAAAGATATTGAGAGTTGGACCTAGTAAACCTCAACAGCTTATGAAGTTGCTTGAGATTTAGATATAATATAGGAAAATGGATCTAATATATTCCATAATTTTGGGAGTAATTGAGGGGTTCACTGAATTTTTGCCGGTTTCATCAACCGGGCATTTAATTTTGGCATCTCGGCTGTTTGGTATTGGTCAGACTGATTTTACAAAAACATTTGAGGTTGTTATTCAGTTTGGCGCCATACTGTCAGTAGTAGTTTTGTATTGGTCGGTTTTAAGAAAAAATATTCATCTTATCGGTAAAGTTATTTTTGCCTTTATACCTACGGCCATTGTCGGTTTGCTTTTGTATGATTTCATTAAGAACGTGTTATTTGCAGAGAGTGTTACTGTTTGGGCGCTTCTGATTGGTGGCGTGGTTTTGATAATTTTTGAGCTGCTACGAAAAGACGATGGGCAGACAGTTGAATTAGATCAGGTCTCTTATAAACAAGCTTTTTGGATAGGCGTTTCACAATCTATTGCTATTATTCCTGGCGTGTCACGCGCGGCAGCGACAATACTTGGTGGCATGATTGTTGGTTTGAGACGCAAGGTGATAGTTGAATTTTCTTTTCTTTTGGCCGTGCCTACGATGGCCGCAGCCAGCGGTCTTGATCTGCTTAAAAATATGAAGCACATTTCTGACGGCGGATTTCATGTTTTGGCAGTAGGTTTTGTTGTGTCCTTTTTAATGGCGATATTGTCAATTAAATTTTTGCTAAAAGTTATTCAAAAGCACAGTTTTGTGCCGTTCGGTATTTACAGAATAATTCTTGGATTGGTTTTTTTGTTTTCCCTTTCTCTAATTACATGAATGAAAAATACACAACTATGTCTTTTGAGGAATACGCCAAAAGTAGTCACAAGGCGCCTTATGTCTTTGATGTTACCAATGGCAATAAAAAGTTAGTCTATTTTGGCGCGGCTCATTCAAATAGACCCGACGACAAGATGTTTGATCAGATAAGAGAAAAATTTGAAAAATTTGAGCCTGAATTGGTTTTTGTTGAGGGTTGCGGTTCCTTGGTTAAGGATAAAAAGGCGGCATCAGAGTGGGTAAGAGATTTTGGTGATGACGACACTATTATTAGGAAAGAAGGTGAGAATATTTTTATGATTAAACTTGCGGTTGAAGCTGGCGTGGACTTTGATTCTCCTGAACCTGATTACGAAAGAGAAATAAATCATCTGTTGGAAAAGGGTTTTGGAAAAGAAGAAATCTTTGCTTACTATATGTATCGTCACATAGAACAGTGGCACAGAATTCCTGAGGCTCCTCCGATTGCAAAGTATTTGGGGCACACCAAAGATGAATTTGAGGAAGTTACAGATTGGCAAGATTTTGACTACTCACTCGAACATTTAAATGAGATTGGCAAAAGAATATGGGGTGAGTCAGGAAAGTTTTCAAACTATAATAATTCGCGAACTGACCCGACTCCGTGGCAACCCGCAAGGGGAGTTTGGACGGAGGTTAACCGTATTGCTCAAGAGTCGAGCTATTTTAGGGATAGATATATTGTGGCTAGGATAGAAGAAGCTTTGAATAAAGTAGACAAACTATTTGTAGTTTTTGGGGCAAGCCATGCATATATGCAGGAACCTGTGATAAGAAAAATGTTCTCATCTCTAAAATAGGCAATATAAAAACGGCTTTTGAGCCGTTGTTAGAAATTTGGAAGAATCCAGAGTAGTCCCACACCTAGGTTTTTTTGATTTGGGCCTTGGTTGTACTCAGTCATAAGCTGAACGTTGCTAGACAAGCGTGTTACCAGCCCAACTGACCCAACATTTACTGGAGTGCTTGGTGTAAACAATTTATCCGAGCGCTGGCCTACAGGTATCGTAGAAAGTATCCCCCCGTATAACACCAGTGACTTTGTTCTGTTTAGGGGCCTACTGACTATGGGGCCGATTAATACTAGTGCAGTGGATGATTTACCCTGTTTATTAAATGGCATGGTTGCCATGTTGAAGAACGAAGCATCGAATCCAACTTGTTTACGGTTCAACAAACTGATGTTTGAACCGCCACCCCAATAATGTTGAGTTTGGCCAAATGCCGTGATGTTTCCATAGAGTGCAAAAGCATCAACCTTATTATGAACGCCCGTAGTGTATGCGGTCCAGAAGTTGCCCATTGTTGTAAAGTTGTTGGGCTGAACAGCATTTGCCGAAAAAAGAAGCGATTGCGAGCCCTTCCCGCCCGTTTCGGCAGTAAATTGAAATTGGGCAAAGGCCGATTGCGCAAGCGCAAGTACGATAAAAGCAAAAAATAGCTTGCCAGTAGTTTTCCAGTTCATTGATTTCTCCCGTATATTTAGAAAGAACTTAAATCGAGCACACTAATAATGTAAATTATAATTCTAATCTTGTCAATTAAAAAGCCCTATGTGGGCTTATCTTAATTGTTTGAGTGGTTTAATACTTAATATTCTTTCTGCAAAATCATGGGTGAACTCTATTAGCGCATCCTCATGGTCCAGCCCCATATTTTCTGTGTAGGTGTTTTGAACCGCACGCAGAATGTCATCCTCGGTTATCCCTTGGTATTCTTTTTGGTTTTTTCGTGCACTTCTTTTGGCATATGTTTCGGCTTTTGTAACGATGTTTACTGCCATTGCCCCATTGGCTATCTGGGCGAGCGTGAAGGGGATTGCCTCAATGGGTGTATCGCCGGTGGCTTTTCGGGTTATTTCCAAAAATGCCAGACTTGGAGAGTAAAGCTTTTCAACTGCAGAATGAGCCAGCCTTTGAGCATCTCCTGATTGTATTTTTATCCCAAGTATTTTTCTACGCAATATCTCTTCGAATGATTCTTTGGTGGGCCTGGGAACACGAAGCTTGATATCTATTCTCCCGTCGGCTACTATGGCAGGATCAAGAAGGTCTTGTCGGTTTGTTAGCATGAAGACAATTGAGTCAGATGGTTCAAGCCCGTCCATTTCCGCCAGAAGTGTGGGGACTATACTATCCAATATGTCCGAGCTTATACTTGTGCCGCGTTTGCGGCAGATTGATTCAGCCTCATCGAAGATTATTATCGCGGGGAAGCCATGTCTCTTTTTGTGCTCTCGACCCATAGCAAACAACTGCCTTATCGTTGATTCAGCTCGACCAACTAGTTCTTCCAGTATCTCGGGACCCTTTAAATAATATACTCCTGAGCTTATTTTTTCTTGCCCATGTTTTGTTCTGAGTGCTCCGCCCAGTGCTTTCATAAGCAATGTTTTGCCACATCTGGGTGCTCCCCAAAGGAGTACGCCCTTGGGTTGGGTGTGACCATCGACAATGTCAAGTAGTTCCTCTTTTATTTCTTCTAGGCCGACTATGTCTTCAAATGTTGTGTTAGTTTCTAGAGAATATTTAAAGCGGTTGTCCTGCTTGCCTAAATTCGATAAAACAATGTAACCGGATGAGTCTAACATTACCCGGTCACCTGCTGATAAGTTATTAGCTTTAGTGTTTAATACAATTCGATGTTCTCCTCTGAAATTAACTTCACTGCGAGATTCGTCTATAACTCGAATTACTGTGGCAACCTCGCCATTTTCGGGTGATTCGATGGCGATGTCTATTGCTTGTGATGTTTTAGCATTCAGTTTGATTCTTTGACCAGGTTTAACCCGCATTTCTAATGGAAGCTTAATTTCCATCTCTGCTCCATGATGTAGAATGATAGCTGATCTTGACGGGGTATCAAGTAGTTCGAGCTCTTGTTCTTTTTCTGATGTGCTGAAAAGCCCGATTTCTTCACTGTCATCTATTATTACAATAAACTTTTGATCCTCATGAGGATCGCTTATTATCTGACCAGTTTGCCCAATAAGATCGGGGCGGGTTTCACTCGAGGCGATTCTTACTCGAGAGCCGTTTATAAATTCTGTTTTTTGTGTACTCTGAGTTATTTTACAAACCGGGACTATGATAGTCGGCTCTTCGCTAAGACGGCGTATAAACCGTCTTTGTTTAACAAGAGTCCGAAGCATTTTTAATTGCTCTACTTTTCTATCTTTTTCGCTACGGACTGGAAGATTGTCTTCAGCGCTATGAGTCAGATCAACTGCTAACCGCTCCAATATTTCTAGTGTTGATTCCTCTCTGGTTATAATTCCTTGTTCTATGGTTTCTGGGTCCATGTTTTCTCCGCTGTAATTAATATTTTAAAACAACATTTGTATGATTTTAACACAAAAATACCCAACGATCAAGGGTATTGACAAATAGTTTATTGGGGTTTAAAATATCGTATAATGGCTGTTTTGATTGGAGTAACCAATCGGAATACCAATTCTTTAACAACAAATATTAAAAAAGAAGGGAGCTAGAATGCCTATTAAAGATCTATTAAAAAGAGCTGGTTTAATAGCGACCACCACAGGTGGAAATGATTCGACTGATTTTCCTGCTCCACTGGAGCAGGTTGAAAATAGTGCAGTTCAGTACCCACCTCCAATTACAGGTGGTACTACAATGACGGCTGCTCAAGTTTTGTTAAGGCGTCGTTCTGCTTCGTCTTCGCTTCCTGAGCCACCAGTGATTGTTGAAAAACAGCTCAGCGCAGCTGAATCTATTGTGCCGTTATCGGTACGAGTTAACCAAGAATGCTTGGAGCAATTCAGGTCGGCAGCAGCAAGATCACCAGTCGAGGGCTATGTTAATCTGGAAAGACAGTTGGCTGCTCTTGGCGGTGTTATCACTGACCAGAAAATGCTATATCTGGCTGCCATTAAATCAGTCGGAGCTGCTGGTATTTCTGAGCATCAAATCATGAAAGCTATTGCCGATAGGGTTAATCTTATTAAAGCTGAACAATCAGACATAGAAAGAAGTTTAGAAGAGGGAAAACGGTCTGAGCTTTCCAGGGGGCAAGAACAAGTGAAAAAGATTGGTAAAGATCTGGAAATTTTAAGAAAAGAAATAGAAGATAAGCAAAGAGCATGTGGAGAGCTTGAAGAAGTCCTTAGATTAGAAATGGAGAGAGTCGGATCAATAGAGTCTGATTTTCAGGATGCTGAACGGGACTATTCAAATGCCGCTAGGGCCATACTTTCCGAGTTGGAGAGGCAGCAGGCAATGGTCCGAGCTGCTATGGGTAAAAATATATGAACTGCGCAAGCAAACTTGATAATAAAGGAGACCAATTATGCCAACTTCAACTTCACCAAAAGATTTCGTAACACAAGCCGAACAAAAATATGGCAAAAAAGCAGGTTTAGCAATCAAGATACTATTGGGTATGCTTGGTATATTCGCTATAGCTTCATTTGGCCCAACCGTAGTTGCGGCCTTGGAAACAGTAAGACAGATTGTCACTGAGGCAGTTTTTCTTAGTGGGATGTTTGCTGCCATACTTCTTTTATTTGCTTTTGTTAAAGCGATGTGGCCGGTTATTGTAGACCAATACCATGGAATAATTAAGAAATTAACAAAGGTGGCGATAACAATTAATCCCATCGAGCGTCTTGAAGCATATGCCAACGAGTATCTTAATAGCAGACTTGAGATGGTCGATCAGAGTGTCGATTTTGTAAGAGCCAAAAAAAATGAACAGGCCGACCGAAAAGAAAAAATGGAAGGCCAACTAGAAGAGGCTGTTGAAAGTGCCAGGGCTCTTCAAAGTAGAAACTATGTTTCAGGAAAGTGGACAAATGAAGAAGCTGCCGAAACATTCCGAATGTTGTCGGAAAGAATCGACATGTTTCGTAATACACTTGCCAAGTATGAGAAAATGGATAAGCGTTACGAATTATTTATGGCTTTGCTTACTAAGATTCGGCGAGCCTTCGATATGTCGATACAGAGAACCCGTTTCACGGTTGAGATGGTTTCGAACGAATTTGAGGCAGCACGTTCTATGGCTGTGACTACTCAAGTTGTGGGTGGTGTTGTTCAGGGTACGGACGAGCGTACATTACTTGCAAACCAGACTCTCGCATATGTTAACCAGAGCATTGCTCATGATATTGCCCGTGTCGAGGGTTTTTTTGAGAGGACCAGAGAATTTATTCAGACTGCTGCTTTGCAGGGAGATGTAGCCGAAGACAGACTACTCACCGAGTTAAACTCCATGAGTGCTGAAACTGATCAGGCGATAGTAAATCTTGAAGGTGCCGGGTCAGGTGCTGAAGTTGTTGAGAGGGTGCGGGCTTTGAGTTCAATGGATTCAGCCTCTGTCAGGGCTTCTATGCCCAGTGGGGATAGAAAATATCAAGATCTTCTAAGACGTGTTCGTAAATAAATATAAGTAAATAAAAAAAAGGAGAAACAAAATGAACGCAAACAATCTCGGACTCAATCTTGGTGGTGATAAGAATGATAAAAACAAAAGTGGATATAAAGTGACTGGCAAGGGCCAGATGATGTTGATTGGGTTGGCGACACTCATTTTAGTTCTCGGTTATTGGAGTGCTACTAGGTTTTTTGGAGGTAGCGAAAATTCAAGTTCAGGTAATGTTTCAGATAAATCAGATGGTGGCGGGATTTTGAGTGTGTTTATGCGTGACGCCAAGGCAGACGTAAGTGTCTGTGTTGTTACTTGGGGTGGATATGCCGGTGGCCAGTACTTCAACAACGGCTTCAAGGCATCAAAAGACTCAAGATATTATAAGGAATATGGAATTACAGTGGAGTTTGTTTTGATTGATGATTTCGTTGCCTCAAGAGAGGCTTGGAAATCCGACAGATGTCAGGTTTTGTGGATTACGGCTGACTCATTTCCGACGGAGTCGGCGGATCTTTATAAGGAGCACGCTCCTAAAATATTTTTCCAGGCTGACAACAGCCGTGGCGGAGACGTGGCTGTAGCCGCACATGACATCAAGTCTGTTGCGGACCTGAGGGGCAAGAAAGTGGCATTTTTGGGAGGATCTCCCTCACACACACTTTTGTTGTCTTTGCTTGAGGCGGGCGGACTTTCCTATGCGGATATCCAACCGGTGGAGACTGCTTCCGCACCGGATGCGGCGAGCGCCTTTAAGGCAGAAAATGTTTCAGCGGCCATGGTTTGGTCGCCCGATGATAAAGATGTTTTGGATAAAGTTCCAGGATCACATGTCCTGCTTTCCACTAAGCAGGCAACGAATATAATTGCTGACGTATTTTATGCGAAGGCTAGTTTTATCGAAGATCACCACGATGATTTAGTTGCCCTTGTCGAGGGTTGGCTGAGGGGGGCTGCGGAAATCAACTCCGATCCCAACGCGAAGGCCATGGCCGTAGAAATTCTTGCCGAGGGTTTGGCCCAGCCAAGAGATTTTGTGGAAAATGCAATTAATAATGCGCGGCTATCAACCTATGGCGACAATCTTAATTTCTTTGGTCAGGACCCTTCTTTCCGGGGAGTAACCGGAGAAGAGTTGTATACCAAGATGATAGGAATGTATTCAAAGATTGGGAAGGCGCCCTCTAATGTCCCGGCATGGCGTCTTGTAACAGATTTGAGCATAATTAAGGACGTCAAAATTGTGGCAACCGGTGCTAATGCCGGAGAAGGCAACCAAAAGTTTGAACCTCCTTCCGCCAAAATGGTTTCGGCACCAGCGTTGGCTACGAAGAGGCTCACGGTAACATTTGCAACCGGGAGCTCGCTTCTCGATGAAAACGCCAGAACCATTATTGATCTGGGATATGGTCAAATCTCCAAGGGTTTTGGCGGAAATAGAATTCGTATTGAGGGCAACACCGATAGTACTGGTTATCTGGATGACAATCGTCGCTTGTCACAGCGGCGCGCGCAGGCCGTAGCCGACTATTTGGTTACTAAGTATGCCTTTGATCGCAACAGGTTTGTTATTGTGGGCAACGGACCCGATAAACCGGTTTCAGACAATGAAACGTCTGAGGGTCGGTCCAGAAATAGAAGGACGGACTTCGAACTTCTGGCGGAATAGCATTTACAAAACTTCCCCGACTTTGTCGGGGTTTTTATTTGACATAAAAACAACTTTCTGGTATCGTTTAGATCAGAAATTAGAATACGCAAAAGGTGTTGAATGAGAGAATTGTTTGAATTGCGTGGTTCCTTGTCAACTAAAAAATCTATTTTACTTGGAATATCAGGCGGCATTCTTGTTTTACTTTTTTGGTTCTACGCGTGGAACTTCGGTTTAGTTAGAAGGGCTATATTGCCATCGCCTGCGGAGGTGTTTTATTCCTTTCCTGATCTTTTCCAAGAAGACCACCTTGTTTCCAATGTTTCATACTCGGTATTCCTAAACTTTTTAGGCTATCTGGAGGCTGTCTTAATAGCCTTGCCGCTAGGCCTTGTTGTTGGACTAATACCGTCAGTTCGCAAGATAGCAGAGCCTTATATTTCGGCTCTTAGATATACTCCGCTTTCAGCAACTCTAGGTCTTTTCATTTCTGCATTTGGCCTAGGATCCAACATGAAGATACAATTTCTTACGTTGGGACTATTGGTTTATCTAGTCCCCCAAACTGTCAGTCGAGTAGATGAGGTGGAAGAAGTATATGTACAAACTGTTAGGACCCTGGGGGCTTCCAAGTGGCAGACGATAACTTCGGTGTTTATCCCTGCGGTTGTGTCTAGGGTTTTCGGTGACATAAGAGTGCTTTTGGGGATATCTTGGACATATATTATTATGGCCGAGATTATTAATATGTCAGATGGCGGAATTGGTGCTCTGGCTTATAAGGCCGCTCGTCAAAGTCGTCCTGATAAGGTTTACGCGGTTCTTATGGTGATCATGATAATCGGTTTTTTGCAGGACAAAATAAGTGGTGGTTTAGATCGTTTATTATTTCGCTATAAGTATGCATAGGAGAACAATATGAGCGAATTAAACCGTGTATCTTTTCCTGATTCTCCGGAGCGTGAAAATATAATAGAGCTTAGAAATGTTTACCAGACTTATAATGGTGGCAAGACGCTTGTAGTCGATGGATTCAATTTGCTAATTGAAGATAAGCCGGGCCAAGGACAATTTGTTGTTATTATGGGTCTTTCAGGTTGTGGAAAATCAACTATCCTTCGTTATGTTGCGGGTTTACAACAGCCTACTTCTGGAGAGGTTTTGATTTGCGGGGAGCCCCGTTCTGAAAGCAAAAGATTGGTGAGCATGGTTTTCCAGCAATATTCTTCTTTGCCGTGGAAGACGGTGGCTGAAAACGTTATGCTTCCGTTGAGATTTCAGGGCATGCGTGAAAGAGAATCAAGAGAACAAGCAATGGCCATGATTGAAGCAGTTGGTTTGCTTGGGCATGAGAATAAGTATGCTAAGTATCCGCTTTTATCCGGCGGGCAGCTCCAGAGGGTGGCCATAGCTCGCAGCCTAATATCTAATCCGGACATTATTTTGATGGATGAGCCGTTCGGTGCTCTTGATACAAATACAAGAGCCGAGATGCAATTTCTTTTGGCTGATATCTGGGAAGGCCTGAAATGTACTATTGTGTTTGTAACACACGACATGCAAGAAGCTGTGTTTATGGGAGACGATATTTATATTATGTCTGCCAACCCAGGATTTATTGCCCATCACATTCCTGTTGATTTGCCACTTCACAGGGATCGCGAAACTAAGCGCAGTTCTCGCTTTGTGGATCTTGTTAGTCAGGTTGAGGATACTCTGCTCTCTATGAAAAAAAGGTAAAAAAATCGCCACTGCAATGCAGTGGCTTTTGTATTTTTGGCTGATCAGTCAGCTAGGAGAGATCTCATGAATCCGGTTTGCGCATTGGCAAAATTTGCAAAACCGGTGACAATTTGATTACATACCCAATCATGATCGGTGGTATCGCAGTATCTTAATGCGAGGTTAGCGCCTTGAACGGCAGATTCAAAGTGGTCTGCCTCAACGGTCGTGTGAACATTGACCCAGTGATATGCGCCATTTTTTTCAAGATGAGCAACTAGATCTGGATGTTGTTCACGCAAATATTTATCCAATATATTAAACTCTTCATCGGCCAGGATTTCAGAACCCATGTGAAACCCTATTGCTGTGAACAAATCAGAAGTATTTAGTTTCATATTAATACCATAACCCTTGGCAACTTCTCCAACCGCATCATTGGTTGCTTGGTTAATCTGTACAAGTTGATTAAGCTCTTCGCCAGTTAAACCAAAATATTTTCCTGATTCAAGGAAGGTGTTTTGAGCCATTGCACGATGAGTTTTGTACCTGCCGAACTCATCTACTGCGGCAAAAAATATCTTGGCAGCTACGTCCATGCTTCGGTCAGCAACTATGCGTACTGCTTCGGAGTGGTCTATAAACAACTCTTGTCTCAAGCCAATTTCTCCAGCGAGATTGGCGACTCCACCACCGAAGATCGAATTGAAACGAATATAGTGCCCGAGATCAATTAGAAGATCCTCGGGTTCCCGGCCTTTCCTTAAGGCTTCCTCAAATATTATGTTACCAATATGGTCCTGAATTATAAAATCAATATCTGACTTGCTAATAACCCTAGGCATTATGTCCGGCTCCTTTTGAAAAAACAAATCAATTACATAATAACAGCTTTAATAATATTGTCAAATTGTTCTGGTGCCGCGGGAGAGACTCGAACTCTCAAGGTCTTGCGACCGGAGGATTTTAAGTCCTCTGCGTATACCATTCCGCCACCGCGGCATCATTTATTCAGAGTATGTCAACACAAGTTTAGTTTATTTTTTATTCTTTTTCAATGGTTCGGCCCTTCGAATAAACTCAGGGCAGGCAGGCTCACCATTGACCCTGAGTCCGGTTGAATGGGTCAATCTCTTGTTCATGATCCACAACGTTGTTCTTGCTAGAGACTCAAATGTTCCAGCATCTGACCAGAAGCCGTTAACAAATTCGGCCTTCATGTTGCCTTTACGGATGTATGCATTATTGACGTCTGTAATCTCAAGTTCACCGCGTCCAGATGGTTTTAGCTTCTTTATTATTTTAAAAACATCTGAGTCATATTGATAAAGTCCAGTGACGGCATATGGGGTGGGGGGATTGGTGGGCTTCTCTATTATTTTAGTTACAGTTTTGCCTTTCAATTCCGGTACCCCGAACCTTTCCGGATCTTCAACTTTTTTTAAGAAAATTCTTGCCCCCTTTTTAAAGTTGTGAACCATGGTGCGAAAGTTATCTTCATAAATGTTGTCGCTCAGAATTACGGTTATGGCTTGTCTGTCTGCAAAATCTTCAGCCAAAAGTAAGGCGTGGGCAATGCCGCCTGCTTGATCTTGGACCTTATATGTAAGTTTAACGCCGTAGTCTGCACCAGATCCCAGGAACTCCAAGAAGTGACCCGCATGTTCACGGCCAGACACGATTAATATGTCGTTTATACCGGCTTGTTTAAGCGTTTCTAGGGGATACAAAATCATCGGCTTATCGTAAAGCGCAATAAGGTGTTTGTTTGTTACCAATGTTAGCGGTCTTAGGCGAGTGCCCAATCCACCGGCCAGGATTATACCCTTCATTTTATATTCACATTATCTAAGACGCAGGATTCTTTGGTTTGTTTGAGTATTGTCTTAATTTTTTTTGGAGGCGGCAGGGAGAATCCTGCCAAAGGCAGGTAGGCGAACTTCTGAATAAAGGTTTTGTTTAGCCCGTACAAACTTTTGACCGGAGGCCGGGATGGGAATCGAACCCACGTATAAGAGTTTTGCAGACTCTTGCCTTACCACTTGGCTACCCGGCCAAAAGTTTATTCGGGCCAGACCTTGCCTTTCCGGGGTGGCCTTTTTTAAATTTTTCGAATCTACCCCGCGAAGCTATTTAAATGCTTTGACCCACTTGCCTGCCCGCCAAAGCTTTATCAAAAGATTGCAGCGCAGGTGGGGCTATGCCGCCATGACTTAGTTAATATTTTTTAGCATATTTTCTATTCTGTCAGCGTGTTCTTCCGTTGTGTCAATTTCAAAACGTATTTTAGGTATTGGCCTCATTTTTAATCTGCTGTTGAGTTTTTTCTGTATTTTAAAAACTATCCTATTTATTTTAGTGATAATTTCTTTGCCCTTGTCAGTGGGGAATACGGATATCTTTATCGTTGCATGTTCTAGAGTTGGGGAGATGTCTCCGGCGACTACGGTTACGAGAATATTATTTTCGTTTTCAAGTTCGATATTCAGTATCTTACCGACTTCATCACGAATTAGATCATTGAGTTTTTTTATGCGCTCACTCATTATTAAATAGTTCTTTTTATTTTTTCTTCTTCGTATACATCCAACACATCACCCTCTCTTATTAATTGCTGAGGCGAAACATTAGCCTGTGCGTCAAAGCGAATGCCGGCTTCAAGTCCTTCACTTACCTCGGGTGTGTCTGATTTATTGTGTTGAAGTTGACCGAGTTTACCGGTTACTATGACGTTATTATTTCGGAGTACATCTATTGATGCTCCTCTTGTTATTTTACCCTGCGATACTTTTCCGCCTATTATCTGAGATTTGCCTGTGTTTTTGAATACTCCTAAAACTTTTAGTTTGCCGAGCGAAGTGCGTCTTATTTCTGGGTCAAGAAGATCGCTCATTATTGACCTTACGGTTTCAACCAATTCATATATTATGTTAAATGTTTGAACTCTAACTTCTTCTCTTTCTGCAATTTGTTTCGCATTCGAATCTATGCTTACGTGGAATCCTAAAACTGCAGCCTTTGTTGCCCTTCCTTTTTTTACGTCGTTATCGCTAACAGTTCCAAGACCATAGCCTACAACACTATAATCTATTTCATCAGATTTAATTGTTTTTAGAGTTTGTTCTATGGCTTCAAGAGAACTTTGCACGTCGGCCTTGATTATTAGGTTGGCAATTTTTTTGCTATTTTTTTTATCATCAGTACTCGTCTCTTTGGTAAATAGGTTTTGTGGTCCTAGTTGTGTTTGCTCAACAGCAAGTTTGTTTGCCTCCTCCCTATTGTAAACAACTAAAAATTCTTGACCTACGCTAGGAGAAATTTCCCAGCCGGTTATCAGGCATGGTTGTGAGGGAAGGGAGGATTGGACTGGTTTGCCAAGAAAGTTTTCCATCAGTTTGATTTTGCAGATTGAATTGCCTGCCACTACCCAGTCACCAACACTCAGTTCTCCCTCCAGTACGATCATTGTTGCCACGAGGCCTCGTCTGCTGTCCATGTGGGACTCTATTACAACACCGTCTGCTGGGCCGGAAGGGGATGCCTTTAAATCCTCTAATTCGGCAACCAACATAATCATTTCCAATAGCTCGTTTATGCCATCGCCTTTTTTGGCGGACATCTCTACTACGGGCACAGTGCCTCCATAATCTTCAACTTGAACCTCTGCTTCAGCCAGTTCTTGTCTTACTCTGGCCGGATTCGCACTTTCTTTATCGATTTTGTTTATTGCTACTACAAAAGGCATGCCAGTTGATTTAATGATTTGTATTGCTTCCTTAGTTTGTGGCTTAACTCCCTCCTCGGCGGCTACAACAAGTATTGCAATGTCTGCGACCTTAGCACCACGTGATCTTATCGCTGTAAATGCCTCATGGCCGGGGGTGTCCAAGAAGGTTATACTCTTGCCGTTGTGTTGAGCTTGATAAGCACCTATGTGCTGGGTAATGCCACCAGATTCTCCCTCTGCAACCTTCGTCTGTCTTATCTTGTCGAGTATGCTGGTCTTGCCATGATCAACATGACCCAAAATAACCACAACCGGTGGCCTGGATATAGCATCTGTTTTTTCTTGTTTTGTTTTTGGAGCCATCAGTAAAAGTTAGCATTTTTGGCTATAACTTACAACAAAAAACTGCCTTAAGCAGCTTCTATTTTATATTGACGTTTTGTCCAGGGTTTTTTTCTGAAGGAAATATATATATAAGTGAAGCAGTGCAGGTGGTAAATTGACACTTATTAGTATGAAGAGAGTTACCGTATACTCATTAAATATCTCAATAAACTTGAGGCCGCCATCTATATATAGACCGTAGAAAATGCAAATAGCAAGAAATAGGAAGGGGATTCTTGAAATGGCAGCCAGTAGATTATTGCTAGAATCAGCCAAAGATTCCTTTGATGAAGTTGATTGTCTGTATGCTATTTCTGATGCCAGGCAGATTAGAAAGAAGAATAATCCAAGTATTATTTCCGGTGTAAACCCAAAAATTAAAATCATAAAAAAGGCTTGCACGATTCCAACAATCGCGGCTACGAAATTGAACAACCCCAGTATCCTTACCGTGCTGATGAATCTATAAATCAGAAGGTGATTTTGTAGAAGTGTCACTACTTCTCCATTTTTTTAAACAGCAATATGTTACCGCAAGTATAACGATAATATTATTTGTGTCCAGAACATATAATGTCTAACGCACAGAAGAAGCCAAGGTTTTTTATTGTTGTACTAATAATTTTTGAATCCTTGTTTTAATTTCTGGATATGGACTAACGACAATGTGTCCGCCCTTTACCAACGTGTCTTTTCCACTGACCAATTCTCTAAACTTATCTTCCTCGCCTATGTAAAAAGTTCCATAAAAATTTTCTACTGGCGGTCTAACTTTTATATTCAATCTACTTTCAAATTTTTCTCCACAATCTTCATTTTCTTCAGATTCTGAAATAAAAATTACATCCAGGTCACTTGTTAGTGAAAAATTATTTTTTGCAAAACTACCGTAGATAATAACTGCGGCTATTCCTTTGTGATCTTCTCTATTTTCCTCCAAAATAAGATTGTTTATTGCTGTAATTATTTCATCCACTATTTCTTGCTTGGGTTTTTTTGAATATTCCAATTCACTTTGAGAAACGGCGTTTACAAAATATTGTCCAATTTCTCCAGGTTTTTGTTGCGTTCCTTTGTCAATAATTTCCAAAAGTCTCAATCCAGCCTTACGATAATTAGTCCCATAGACTTGCTTTACTGCAGGAAGTGCATTTTCAAAAAATTCCTTTTTTCCATGTTCTCCACATATTTCATCAAATACGTGCGAGATAATTTTATCTAAGTCAGCTTCAGTTTCAACTGAAGAATAGTAGAACATGTCTTCTGCGGTCTCTTCTGCGTTAGATTTTTCTGGTATTTTTTCTATTTTTATTTTATTCATAATTTTGGCGGAAGCGGGAGGATTCGAACCTCCGATGTCCTTTCGGACATACGGCTTTTCGAGAGCCGCGGTTTCAACCACTCACCCACGCTTCCAATTTCGTAAGCCTAACATTTTAAAGCCCTTTTTCAAATAAAAACCGAGTCTAACTCGGTTTTCTTAATTTTCTTATTTGTACCTTTCTGGGTAACTGGCAAGAAGTTGTTCGAGCCCAGTTTCAACTGTAAGTTCAAAGCCAACCTTTACCCGATTCTCATAAATTCTATCTACAATTCTTCTCAAAACAGGACCAGCCACCCAGCCACCAGAAACATTCTGCTTTGAGTTGCCGCTCATTTTTTTCATATATATAGGGAGTTCAATTTCACTCGGTAAGTCGGTGCCAAAACGAATGCCAATTGTATACTCAGGTGTGAAGCACACCATGGAAAGATCATCAAAGTTTGACGTCCCAGTTTTACACGCAATCTGCTGAGCTATATTTCTCATTGAGATTTTGGCAGTGCCGACCTTAGTTACTGCTCGCATGAGTATGGTTATTTTGTCTGATGTTTCCCAGGAAAGAACCTGTCTCGTTACAGTTCCTTGTGGAGATCGGTATAGAACTTTTCCGTCTTGATTCACCAATTCTTTTATCAGAACTGGTGCTTTATATGATCCTCTCCTAGCGAATACCCCGTAAGCCGAGACCAGCTCAATCAAGTTGACGTCAGAAGCACCGATGGCTGTTGGTAGTTTGTTCTCTAGGCCGTGATCGTCATATTTAATTCCAGGCATCTTGAATATCAAGGCACCGTATGTGTCTCTCAAAATACCATTTTGTCCCCAAACTCCCATGTCGTGAGCTAAGGAGACAATATTATCAGGACCCACTGTCCTTGCTAAATCTAGCGTAGCTAGATTATTTGATCTTATGAGGCCTACTGGTAGGGGGATCCTGCCTCTGGGAACAGGGTTGTCCTCTTTGAAGTTTTGGGGAGACCAAAGTTTTCCGTTGCCGCCTCTCATGCTGAATGGGCAGTTGCATACAGTGTCATTAAAGGTTTTACCAGAGTACTCAAAAGCTGCGGCATATGTGAAGGGCTTGAAAGCTGAACCTGGCGAGCGGCGAGCCATCGCTCTGTTAAATTGTGATTCCATAAAGCTACTGCCTCCAGATACGGCTTTGATTTGTCCTGTTGAGTTTTCAATTACAACGGCAGCGCCATTTATTTTTTTTGAGGGGTCTGTGATTTCTTGGTTTATATCATTTATCTGTTTGGCGAGTTCAGCGCTAACGATCGATTGAATATTTGGGTCAAGCGTTGTTTTGATTCTGAATTTGCCGTAGTGAGTTATGGTGTCGTCTGAATAGCCCAGTGACAATAGGAATTCTTTCGACATTCTGTTGCCATAATCAAATTCAGAATCCTGTTGTTTAAGGGGTGAGTAATTAATTATGGTCAACCTTCTCAGGTCCTCGTTGCTAAAAAAGAAATTTTTATATTCGGTTTCGCTAATAAATCCTTCCTCCTTCATTCTAAGGAGAACCCAGTTGTATCTTTCTCGCGCTCTTATTGTACGAGCCTTTTCTTTGTCGACTAGATTTTCGTGTTGTCTGTGGATCTCATTAATTTCTTCCTCGGTGGCGCCTAATTTTATTTCTGGCATTAGCGGTTCATGAAATAGCGGACAGAATAGACTAGCCGACTTGTTGAGACTTACAAGTATTGCAACCTCCTGAAGAGTCGGCTGATTTTTACGGATGTCTTTGCCAAAATATACTCGGTAGGCCTCGGCTATGCCATTCGCACCATGACCGAAATATATATTGTTCAGTAGAGCAGTTATTATCTGATCTTTACTATGGTGTCTGATAATTTGCATCGCAAATCTCATTTCAATCCACTTTCTGTAAAGGGTTTGGTCTCGATTTCTGAATTCTGGAACTTCTTGGGCGTATATTGTTCTAGCCGTTTGCTGTGGAAGTCCACTGGCACCGCCTTTTTGGCCGTATCTAAAACCAATCTTATAACCTATTTGTATGACTAAGGCCCTTGCTGTTGCTAATGGGTCTATGCCGAATTGTATCTTTGAATAAAACCTTTTGTCTTCGGCCGATGTTAAGCCATTGATTATTGATTCCGGAATATCTTCTCTTTTAATTGGATCTCTATTTTCGTAGAAAAACCCCCCAATAACGGAGTCGTCAGAAGCCAAAACATAGGATGTTCCAATATTGTTGCCCTGGCCTATTTTTTGCCAATTTATCGGATTTCCATTTTGGTCTCGTAGGTCTTTGGTGTAAAAATACGAGAATAAACCTAGTGATAGGGCTACTACTATTGTAGCTGTCATTAATATTACGGTTCCCAAAAATAGCTTTCTTATTATCCAATATTTTTTGGCTGCGCTGATTAGCTGGCGACTTAGTTTGAGCGCGCCATTGCCCGAATCCTTGATAAGTTTCAAGGGTGATCTCCCTTATTTTTAATGAGCTTAGCTAGCCAGGATACTAGCAGGGGGCGGGCCTTTTTTCAAATGTCGGAGATGTAAAATTCTATTGGATTGTGATCAGAAACCCGATCGCTTAATACGTTGAAATACATCTTTTTTTGTTGGGCAGTTTTTGTGTCAATGAAAATCTGGTCGGCTTTTAATTTTATACCCAAACCTACTTTTGCGAGAACAAAGGCAACCTGATTGGGTAAATGATTTGCATATTCTGAATAGCGGCTATCGAGCGTGGCCTCCATGCTTTCTGTTGCGCAAACAAATTCAGGAGAAAAAAGTTTGATTACGTTAAGGCGTTCGCCTGGAAATCCAAAATTAAAATCTCCGCCAAATAATATTGGCGCTTCTTGTCCTAGATAATTAATCATCTGCTTAACTTCGTGTGCCTCTAGTTCACGTACTCGTTTATCTACTCCAGAGTGAAGATGAACATTCCCCATGGCAATCGATTTAGTCTCATATTCAAAAGTTGCGCACAAGAAACCAAATGCTGGATGTCCAAATCCTCTTACTGGGTCTTTCCGCATTTGTCCGAATGAGCGGAATACACTTTTTGATTTTTGGAAACCATTTTTGTGTGCAATGCAAAGCCAATTATTTTCAGCCAGATCTGTATCGTCCCCTGTAATTAATTTGTAGGAATCATGACTTTTTAGTATTGCCAAGACGTTTTCGGTTGCCTCTTGCAGTAACAAAAAATCGTATGCATTTGATACGATTGTTTTTTCAAGAAAATTTGCCAGTCCGGGTTGATGTCCTTTTTGGCAATTTAATGAGAGGATCTTCATCTTTTAAGATAGAAACATTACAGAAAGTACAGTTGGTGCCGCTGGTCGGAGTCGAACCGACATGCCTTGCGGCACACGATTTTGAGTCGTGCGTGTCTGCCAATTCCACCACAGCGGCCCCAACTATACTCGTGTTCGTTAAGATTCTAACTAATTCTTTGCAATTTTTCAATCAGAGAGTAGAATTAAGTCATAATGGCGCGCATCATAGGAGTAATAAACGCAAAAGGTGGAGTAGGTAAGACAACCACCGCGAACAATCTTGGGGCTTACCTTGCCGCAATGGGCAAGTATGTTTTGGTCGTGGATCTAGATCCTCAGGCCAATGCCACTTCAGGTCTGGGGGTTAAGATGGAAGATGATCACCTCAATCTTTATCACGCTATAATTGGTAATGAGGAGCCCGGTGCGATAATAAGGAAAACCTCAACCCTTGGTTTTGATGTTTTACCTTCTGCTGCTAGCCTGGCTGGTGCCACAGTTGAGTTGGTTGATATCGAGGAACGCGAATATAGACTGAAGAAATCACTTGAAAAAATAAGGACTAATTACGACTACATACTTATTGATAGTCCTCCTTCTCTTGGCCTGCTTACCATTAATGGTCTTGCTGCGGCAGAGCAGGTTATTATACCAGTACAGTGTGAGTATTACGCGCTTGAAGGGCTGACTCAGCTTTTTAAAACAGTAGAGCTAGTTCGTTCTTCTATAAATCCTCAATTGCAGATTCTCGGTGTATTGCTTACAATGTATGATAAGAGGAATAAGCTTGCTAATGAGATTGTTGCGGAAGTAAAGAAGAATTTTCCAGGAAGGGTTTTTGAAACTATAGTTCCAAGGTCAGTTGCCTTGGCTGAGGCTCCGGGATTCGGCAAGACAATATTGCAATTTGATAGTAAGTCAAAAGGGGCAGAAGCATATAGGCAATTAGCAGAAGAGATTCTTAAAATTAGCAATTAGCAATCGGCTGCTAGAAATATCTAGTCGTCGCAAACTAGTTGCTGTGCATTAGTGAAAAAACTACTAGGATTGGGTAGGGGACTTGAATCCCTGATTCCCATCAAGAAAAATAATGTTACTCCTAAAATACAGGACAATGTATTTTATATTGAAATAAATAAAATCAGGCCGAATGCCAGTCAGCCGAGAAAGGATTTTGACCACAACGGTTTGAAGGAGCTCGCTACCTCGATTAAAAAATATGGTATTTTGCAGCCTATTTTGGTTTCTAAGATAGAGATTGAAACAGAAAGGGGTTTGGACTTTAGTTATGAAATAATTGCCGGTGAACGCAGATGGCGAGCTGCTAAAATTGCCGGGTTGCCGCATGTTCCTGCGATAGTTAAGGATAATTTTGATGAGAGTCGCCTAAGGCTCGAAGTTGCTTTGGTGGAAAACTTGCAGAGGGAGAATCTTAATGCAGTTGAAGAGGCAGAAGCGTATTCAAGGTTGGCAGCTGAGTTCAAGCTGACACAAAAACAAATTGCTGAAAAGGTTGGAAAAAGCCGAGAGGTGGTAGCCAACTCATTACGATTGCTCGATTTGCCGGGTGACATTAAGCTTGCTCTCCGTGCAGGAAAGATTAGTAGGACACACGCCAGGACACTCCTGTCATTTAAAGATGAGGCCAAACAGCGTGAGATGTATAAACAAATTCTTATTGGTAATTACGCGGTGCGTGCGCTTGAGGGAGCAGCCAAGGAATATAGAGTCAGCAGCGATAAGACCGTTGCTTCAGTGGCGGCCGCTAGTCCTCGATTTGATCAGCTTCAAAACAATCTTTCTAAAAATCTAGGCGCACCAGTGCTCATTAAGCATGGTGCTAGTGGCGGTAATATTATTATAAGGTTTACTGATCTCGAAGAACTAAACAAAATTGCTAAGACTATCTTGGATTAAAAAAGGCGGCTTTTGCCGCTATTTTTTATAACTTTACTCAGTTTTTGGTGGGTTGGATATGGTGGGAAATCTGCTGATAAGTTGATCTCTCAGGGCAGTTATTTCCAGTGGATCAATCGCTAACACTAGATAATCGCAAAGATTGGCAGCGTTACGAATCGGGTCTTGTTCTGTAAGGCCTACCCGATCATTTAAATGTATTAAAACGAGTGTTGCGCTGCAGCTTTCCCTTCGTGGCACCTTGAGGCTAAACGCAGTGACACTTGTTCCTCCGAGTGCTTTAGGTTGAGGTGTTTCTGCCATTACTCCTCCATAATAAAAAGAACCTAGAAAATTATATCAAAATTTTTAATCAAAATCAAGGTCTGCCTCTGGCAAAAACAAAACCTATGACTTCTTTGGCGCCAGCACCCTTTAGGGCGCGGGCGCAGTCGTTTAATGTGTATGATGTAGTAGACACATCATCTATAAGAATGATTTGCTTTTCCGAGGTTATATTGTTGGGAATGGTTTTGTTTTTATCTATAGAACAAAAACTACCTTGGATGTTATTAATTCTTTCGAGACGATTTTTTATGTCTGCCTGATGCCTCGTGTTAGAGGTTCTTTTTATAATAGAACTATTAATATTCAGGCCTAGGTTGGCGCTCAATGATCTTGCGATTAACTCGGACTGATTAAAACCTCTCCAATTAAGTCGTTTTTTGTGAAGTGGAACCGGAATAACTATGGTATTCGATGGTTCTATGGTATTTAAAATATTTTTTTTGAAGTATGGACTCATGAGATTGCCAACCACGTTGGCTAATGAATAAACAAATTGGTATTTCATGGTCTTTATGAGTTTTTTAACTAGTATGTTTTCGTAATTGGTGAATGCAAAAAGCCGGTTCAAATACCGATCCTTTATGCAGAATGGGCATGTCTGGCCTGCTCTTGTTGGTGAGGAGCAAAAGGCACACGAGAATCCTGCTTGGCCTGGTATTTTGGATATACAAACAAAACAGATATTCGAAGGTGTTGTATCCTCTAGCAAAACGTCGCAGCCCAGGCAGCGTCTTGGGAATATCAGGTCTGCAATGCTAGCTCTTAGGTTAGCCATGTGTATAAAAATAATACAGCTAGTGTTATACTTAAAAGATACATGAGGTTTTTTAATTTCAGTTCAAAAAGTAGAATTGGTATAGACATAGGCACAGCTTCAATAAAGATAGCCGAATTGTCCAAGGATGGTGGTCGTTTTAAATTAAAAAACTACGGCCTTTTTGAACTCGAGTCAATAGACGAGGCCTTAAGCGTTAATAAAAACAGTCCCAGCAGCAGAGTTGCTCAGCTTACGGATAGAGATTTAGCCTGGGGTATTAGGGAAATTTTAAAAAGAGGCAAGATAACGGCTAAAGATGCCGTGGCTTCAATTCCTTCTTTTTCGACTTTTGCGACAATAATTACCATGCCATACATTTCTGAAAAAGACATGGCCAAGACCATAAGCTTTGAGGCGAGAAAGTACATACCCTTACCGATGGATGAAGTTGTCTTAGATTGGTCTATAATAAATGTATCCAGCAACTCCCAGGGTTCTCCCTTAAATATCCAAACCGGAACTTCTAAACCGCCGACTGTAGAGGTTTTTTTGGTTGCTGTTCCCAAACAAGAAACAGAGCGTTACAGGGATATAATGAAAAACGCCGGAGTTAACCTTAGAGCACTCGAGCTTGAAAATGCAGCGCTTATTAGGGCTCTCGTGGGTAATGATCTAGGTCCGATAGCTATAGTAAGCATAGGAGGCCGTAGTACATCAATACTGGTTGTTGATGGTGGAGTTGAAAGAGTTAGTCATAATTATGAGGTTGGAGGTTTTGAAATAACCAAATCAATATCAAGATCTTTGAATATAAGCCTAAAAAGAGCCGAAGAGCTCAAAAGAAGCTTTGGAATTAAGCAGGCCAATAATAATGTGATACATCAAGCGATGACATCATTAGTGGATATGATGGCGTTCGAAACTAAGAAAACGATACATGTATATGAGGAATCAAAAAAAACAAAAATAAACAGAGTTCTTCTTGTCGGTGGACTTGCAAATATGCCCAGTTTTGGCGATTACTTTGGCGCAAGACTTGGCATACCACTGGCGATAGGGAACCCATTGGCAAGGATAGTTTTGGATCCTGGTTTAGATCCAATAAGAGGAGAACTCAATTCGACCTTCGCGATAGCACTCGGTTTGGCTATGAGGGAAGTTTAGGCTGTTAATAACAATTGTACATAATTAGGTTAGAATATATAAGTATCGACTTTCTGCTCTTATTCTCAGAATTTTAGGTCTGGGATTTAAAGGGAAAGAAAGTTATAAAATATTGGCTGATGCCGGAGGGCTGCAACTTCTTCCAGAAACTAGGAAAAAAATAGAAATAAAAATGCCTGGGCAAAACAGGCTTGTTGTTGTTGCGGGAGTTATAGCTGCCATTGTGATTGCTACCTATTTTTTTCTTGTTTTTCGTAAAAACAGCCTAGTCCAATCTATAAGTGTGATTGATCAGGAGATACTAGATGTTGAAAGATCTAGAGACAAAGAAGCTGAGCAAAGAGTGCTTAACTTAGTTGCGCAACTCCAGGTGGTTAACCCGATATTAGCTGCTCATGTTTTTTGGTCTGACGCTTTTACTAAAATACAATCCATTACTCAAGGAGAGTTTCAGTTTCAATCGATTAATGCCGATATGGGCAGTTCCAAGATTGTTATAAAGGCTTCAGCCTCGAGCTATACTACGGTGGCCAAGCAGGTGGCATCTTTTTATTCTCTCGATTCAATTAAGGATGTAATAATAAACAAGATACAACTGCAGTCTACTGGGAGATTGGAAGTTACCATGGAAGTTAAGTTTGATACGAATAAATTTTTAATGAGAAAGTAGTTTTAATCCAAGATAATTTAAATGAATAAGAATACTCTATCCGCAATAATTTGCTCAATCTCTGCCATTTTATTTTTTGTTTTAGTTTGGCCTGAATATCAAACAACCAACAACCTTAAAGAATCTCTAAGTGTTAGACAGCTGGTATTAAGCGATAGGAAGGCTGCAGTGAGCAGGGTTAGTGAATTAGAGGCTGAAATTAATTCAAGGCAAGCTGATATTAAAAAAATTAAGACTTTTTTGCCCGAACGTAAGCAAATTGACGAAATTGTATCCGGTCTTCAATCTATGACACAGGAGTCTGGGCTTCAGTTGTTGGCCATGACGACATCAGATGTTTCTGGTTTTGAGGACGTTGATTATAAAAAGGTCTTAGTAAGTATTGATGTTGTGGGTAGGTATCCTGCTTTTGTGGAATTTCTTAAATTATTGGAAAAAAGTTTGCGATTGTATGACGGTTTTGAGGTATCTGCGGGTGTATCTACTGCTGCCAATAGCGTGACTGACAACGTTAATTTTACAGTTAAAATGCACGCTTATTATAATGAATAAAAAATAAAAATGGATATCAACTCTAATAAAAGCACAACTAGTCCGGTAATACTTTTTGCTATAATAGCCCTAGGTTTTATAGTCGGCTATTTTTACTATTCTCAATTTTCATCTCAGAATATTTTAGAGTCGGCCCCACTGGCTATCCCTGAGGATGACAACTTGACCAAGTTTAACTCTCTTACTTTGGATTTCGGTCCTTTTGATAATTTAAACTTTAAGTCATTGCGTGTTTTCGGTGAATCACCGGTTCAGGCCGGGGTAAGTGGTAGACCAGATATTTTTGCACCGTTCTAAACTCTGTCTTGGGTATTAGTTTTTAGGTTTTTAATAAAATTAAGCCAAAACTTAAGCACCAAAATCCAGGATCTATCCAATTGGCCTATCAACCACCCCAACTATTAATAGAAGAACTTGTAAAGCGCAAGATTTTAACGCAAGAATCGGCTGATGAAGTAAGCAGGGAGTCTGCATCAAATCAAAAGGAATTTGGAGAAGTTTTGATAACTAAAAATTTAATAAGCGATTCTGAGCTTTTGAAAATTAAAGCCGAGATTTACCAGCTTCCAATTGTTGATTTGGCAGTAGTTGAAGTTGACAGAGAATTGGTCAAAGATATTCCCGACAATATCATAAGTTTATACAAAATATTGCCGATTAGCACCGAAAACTCTGTTCTTAAGGTAGCCATAATAAATCCTGAAGATATCGCAGCATTGGAAGCAGTTAAATTCATTGCTTCGGATCGTGGTCTTAACCTTGAGAAATATCTCATAAGTTATAAGGATTTCTCAAATGTTAGTAAAAATTTAAAAACATTGACTTCAGAAGTTGGTAGGGTGTTGGAGTCTCTGCCTGGTGACGAGAGAAAGCAATTAGAAATCAGTGACAAGACAGCTGGTCTAGATCAAATAACTGCCGAAGCTCCGATAACAAGAGTGGTTGCTGCCATAGTTAAGCATGCTGTTGAGACAAGAGCTTCTGATATTCATATTGAGCCCTTTGAGGATAGGATAAGGCTAAGGTTCCGTATCGATGGAGTTCTTCAGACTGTATTATCACTCCCAACGAGTCTTTTGTCTGCCCTCGCAACCAGGATTAAAATTCTTTCAGATCTTAAAATAGACGAGATTCGATTAGCTCAGGATGGTAGGTTTTCTACTAAAATAAACGACAGAAAGGTTGATTTTAGGGTATCTACTTTTCCTACCAGGAACGGTGAGAAAGTTGTTTTGAGAATACTAGACCCCATGGTTGGAGACATAAATCTAATCGACCTTGGATTAGAAGGTAGGTCATTAGATCTGGTCAGAGAGAATATTAAAAAACCTTTTGGAGAGATTTTAATAACTGGACCGACCGGATCCGGAAAATCAACTACTTTGGCTGCAATTTTAAGAGAAGTAAACAGTGACGAGGTCAACATCGTTACCCTAGAAGACCCTATCGAATATTATGTCAACGGGGTAAACCAGTCCCAGACCCATGAAGAAATAGGCTACACATTCGCGAGTGGTTTGCGTCATATATTAAGACAAGACCCAGACATTATAATGGTTGGTGAGATTAGAGATGGTGAAACAGCTTCTTTGGCTACTCAAGCATCTTTGACTGGTCACGTTGTTCTTTCAACTCTCCATACAAATGATACAATAGGTGTAATACCGAGGCTTATAGATATGGGAGTAGAAAAATATTTGCTGGCTCCTACACTCAATTTGGCGTTAGCTCAAAGATTGGCCAGGAAGCTTTGTCAGTTTTGTAAGGTGGCAGTCAAGGCGAGTACGGCAGAGGAATTCAGTATTAAAAAAGCCCTCGATAGAATGCCCAAGGAATCTAAGAAAGGCCTTGGCGAATCCAATTTCGAGATATTCAAGGCGGGGGATGGATGTAAAGAATGTAATGGAAAGAGTTATAAAGGACGAATTGGTGTGTTTGAAACTTTGGCTATGACCGACGAATTGGAAAAAATAATATTAACAAATATTTCTGAAGAAGATTTGCGCAAGGAAGCTAAAAATCAGGGGATGATAACAATGTTCGAAGACGGTATAATTAAGGTTATTAAGGGCCTTACTTCTATGGAGGAACTTTTGACGGTTGCTCAAGAAGTTGAGGCGGGGGAACCCGAAAAATAATCACAAACATGGATCAAAATTCACCCAACAAATACGAAAATAAAAAAGATATCGATGGACTTCTCGCCGAAATGGCTCAAAAGGGAGGATCTGATTTGCATTTATCTCCCGGTTACTATCCAACAATTAGAATTGATGGAAGATTGGTGCCGCTTACTGAGTACAAAATATTGAGTAAAGAGCATTTAAGAGATTTGATTTTGTCGCTTTTGACTGATGGACCTAAGGAAAAGTTTATTTCTGAGAAGGAACTAGACTTTGCTTATGAATTGAATGATAAACTGCGTTTTAGGGCTAATTTTTATCAAACTAGAGGTAGTTATGCAGCAGCGTTTAGGCTAATACCCCCAGAAATAAAAACCATAGAAGAACTTAATCTTCCGCCTATAGTTAAAATTTTTAGCAAACTTTCTCAGGGTTTTGTTCTGGTCGTAGGTCCTAATGGTCATGGTAAGTCTACGACTATGGCAGCTATAGTCGATTTGATAAATCACGAGAGAGCCGAGAAGATAATTACAATTGAAGACCCGATAGAATATGTTTTTACTCCGGACAAGAGCATTATAGATCAGAGAGAAGTTTATTTTGACACCGTGTCTTTTAACAAGGCTCTCAGATCAACTTTTAGGGAGAATGTTAATGTGATTATGGTTGGAGAGATGAGAGATTATGACACGATAAGTACCGCTGTTACTGCAGCTGAAACTGGTCATTTAGTTTTTGCGTCGCTACACACCAATAACGCAGCCCAGAGTATAGAGCGTATTATTGATATTTTCCCAGCTGAGCAGCAGCGACAAATAGTTTCTCAGCTTGCTAATACTATTTCTGGTGTTATATCAATGCGTCTTATACCAAGAATAAAGGGTGGGCTTATTCCTGCTGTCGAGGTCATGATAGCCAATGCTGCTGTGCGTAATTTGATAAGGGAAGAGAGGGTTCAACAGCTTGGGCTAGCCATAGATACGGGTTCTGAGTCTGGTATGATATCTATGAATCGTTCTTTGGCTGACTTGGTAAGGCGTGGAGAGATATCTATTGAGCAGGCAGAATTTTACTCTTTGAATCCAGCAGAACTAAGGACTCTAGTAAGGTAACATGGAATTTCTATATAAAGTAAAAACACAAGAAGGACAAATTCAATCTGGTAAGATTGAGTCGCCGACTGAAGATCAGGCGGTTAATGTGTTGCATCAGAGGAGCTTAATTATTTTGAGTCTTGAAGAATCCAGAAAGGGTTTTTTGTCTCAAGATTTGGGCCAGTCTTTCAGGAGGCCATCTCAGAAAGATGTAGTCATGTTTACAAGGCAGTTAGCCACATTAATAGAAGCTGACGTGCCATTAGTTGAGGGACTTCATGCAATTCACAGACAGGTTGAAAAAGAATCATTTAAAAAGGTGATTTTAGAAATTTCTTCAGCTATTGAGGGTGGAGCGTCCCTGTCTATCGCTTTGAGTGCCAGCCCAAAGATTTTTAGTAGGTTTTACATAAGTTTGGTTAGGGCAGGAGAGGTGGCCGGAAAATTACAGACCACACTTACTTATCTTGCGGATTATTTAGAGCGCAGCTCTTCTTTGAACTCTAAGATTAAGGGTGCGCTTGCATATCCTGGCTTTGTGTTATTTGCATTGGTTACCGTAACAATAATTATGATGACTACGGTTTTACCACAGCTCCTTACCATTATTGAAGATGCTGGGGTTAAGGATATACCACCAACAACTAAAGTGTTGATCCTTGTTACAGAATTGGTCAATAAATATGTTATCTTGTGGGCAGCACTTCTGGTTTTTGCTGGTGTTTCTTTGTTTTACTATATTAAAACGCCTGCAGGAAAATATTGGCTAGATAATTTAAAAATAAATCTGCCTCAATTCGGCAGTATCATACAGGGATTATATATAGCGAGACTTGCAGAAACACTTGCTACATTAATTAAGTCAGGTATCCCTATTTTGGAGGGTTTAAGCATAACTTCAGAAGTGGTAGGAAATTTTATTTACAGAGATATTATACTTCAGGCTAGAGAAAATGTTCAGGGGGGAGGTACCATATCAGAGGTTTTTGAGAAGTATAAAGAAATACCGGCACTAGTTTCTTCAATGCTTGCCATAGGAGAGAAAACTGGGCGTACGGACTTCATGTTAGAAAATATATTTAATTTTTATAAGGCTGAGGCTGAGAACAACATACAAAATCTTTCCCAACTCATAGAGCCAGTCCTTATATTAATACTTGGTTTAGGAGTGGGTTTTCTTGTTGCGGCTGTATTGCTACCCATTTACAGTCTTGTTGGAGCAGGATGATTTGAATGGTTGTGTATAACTTGCTGTTGTTTTAAATCTTATTTAAAACTATAATTTTATCAGTCATTAATGAGCTAATAGCATTTAAACTTTAGAATTTAGCCTGGAGCTACAAGCTATAAGTGTAAGCTATAAGCTATCCCAAAAGTGTCGAAGTTTTTAAATATTTTTGATTTTAGTGGTGGTGTGTCTAGGCGTCACCAGGATTCTCGTGGTTTTACGTTGGTCGAACTTCTAGTTGTTATTGCCATAATTTCTATATTAGCAACTCTCCTGCTCTTGCAGTTGGGTGTTGCCAGAGCCAAGGCTAGGGATGCTAGAAGAATCGCAGACATAAACCAAGTTAGGTCTGCCCTAGAGCTTTATTTTGATGACAATGGTTCATATTTAGCAACTAACGTAATGACGGCTCTATCTCCAAGCTACTTGTTAAATATTCCAGTAGACCCGCTTGCGTCTGGTTGTACATCAACTTACAACGGAACCGTTGTTGCCGCACTCAATTGTTACGGTTATGCGTATACTCCTGCTGCAAATCCAACTAGGATGCAGGTTTGGGCAGAGCTTGAGCAGAGGAACACGAATGCCCTAAACAATGATGCTGACATTAACTCAACTGGTTGGTCCGGTGCTGTAAAAAATGGCACCACGGAGACCTGTACCACTACAACTGCAAGCGATTGCACATACGATTCAGGTCAGCCATAGGCCTAGATGTCCCTTTATATATTTATTTTTGGTCTCGTTGTCGGTAGTTTTGTTAATGTAATTATATTTAGGGTTCCCAAAGGACGGCCATTTATTAATGGCCGTTCAATGTGTCCAAAATGCGGAAATAAACTCGCATGGTTCGATATGATTCCAGTGCTCAGTTTTTTGTTCTTAAGAGGGCAATGCCGCTATTGTAGAAAAGGAATATCCTGGACGTATCCATTGGTTGAGATTTTTTCGGGATTGATTTTTTTGATTGTCTGCACCTCCATAACGTCAAATGTATTTTTGCAGATCTTTTTAATATTTGTTGTTGAGTGTGCCTTAGTGCTGGCTGCAATAGATTATAAACATCTCATTTTGCCTGATTCGATTATTATTTTTTGGGTAGGGGGCGCTGCAATAATGTCTGCATATTTTTTTAACAAATTTGATAAGTGGTGGTTGTTTAACAAAGATCATCTTTGGGGTACGATATTGTTATTTTGTTTAATGATGGCAGTTTGGTTACTTTCGAAGGGTAAGGGTTTGGGCTTTGGTGATGTTAAACTCGCTGCTGCTACGGGTTTTATATTTGGTTTTTGGGATGGTCTCAAGATCCTTTATTTGGGTATAGTTTTTGGAGCTGTGTGGGCGATATTTTTGCTTATTTCTAGAAGGGCAACTCTAAAAACTAAATTGCCACTTGGCTTTTTTGTGTGTCTGAGCGTTATATTTTATTTGTTGGGAGGCGATAGCTTGTTATTAAAATTGAATTATATATTTTACAGTGTTCCTCATATCTTTAAGTGAAAAATAATTCTATAAAAAAATTAGTGGGGTTGGTTGTTCTGGTTATTGTTTTAGGCATATCTCTGTTTTTTATAAACATAGACATAGATGATCAAAAAAAAGTTGAACCTGGAACTGCCCGCCTAATTTTGTATTTTGGAGAAGGTAACGTTCGTGAATTTTCAGGAAGTGCTGTTTTTGGACTAACATTATTGGAGGCAATCTACTCTGCTTCTGTCCACGACCATTTTGATTTCCTTTATTTTGTGGATAAAGAGGGAAGTTCACAGGTTTTAAAGATTGGAGATGATGTTAATTATATAAATGGTTTTTCTTGGCGATTTTATGTTAATGGAACTGAAGTTGATGAAGTTGATTTGTATAAAAAAGTAATTAAAGAAAACGACTTAATAGATGCAAAGTATCAATAACTGGCTTATCGGCTGACCAGCTTAATATAAATTGTTTTTTGTTTATAAGTTGGGGGCTATGAGTCGAATCCTTGTTGAACCGTGGATTTTCTCTAGTCGAAGTAATTATTGTATGTGCAATCATTGCCACTTTTTCAGTGGCTTTGATTTTAAATTTTCGTGCATTTCCAAAAAACAGGATAGGCAGAAGCCAAGTAGCAAGTGTTGTTGAATCTGATGTCAGAAGAATGCAGGCTATGGCTTTCGCTGGTAGTCGTTTTCAGGGAGCCAGTGTTTGTGGTTATGGTATTCATTACAATACTATTACTAGTTATATTTTATATGCAGGCGTTTTGGGTGGCGGAATTACTCAGTGTCAAAACTCCAATCACAATTACCAAGCTGGTGTCGATCTGATTGTTGAAACCAAAAATCTGCCAAACTCCAACATGCAGATTCGTTCTGCTTTTTCTGATGTTTTTTTTGAATCTCCTGATCCTAAAACCTACATAAACAATAATCCGTTACTAACTGGTAATCCGATTACGATAACAATTGAGTTAAGAGGACAAGTAAATTGCAATCAGCAGTCTTGCACGGATGTCGTTGTTTATCCTACGGGGCGCATAAACTTAATTAATAATTAAAATAAAAATGCCTAGGTTTCTAAAATATAAATTTAAGTATTTTACCAAGTTATTCACTACGTCTAGTCGAGGTTTTACCTTGGTTGAAGTGTTGATATCCATCTTTATTTTTAGCTTGGCGTTTACCGCGACATCTTTTGTATTAACTACTAATATGCGCAGCGCTTCTTTCGTGGGCGACAGCTTTGTAGCAAGCGGATTAGCTCAAGAGGGTCTAGAAGTAGTTAGAAATATTAGGGATAGAGATTGGTTTTTGGGCAATTCTTTTGGTACATCAATCCCTAACGGTACATATAGAGTGCAATGGAACTCGGAATCGCTCATTGCTCTTGGTTTAAATCCAAGTCTTAAGCTCGATTCAACTAATGGGTTGTTCAGTTATGATTCTGGTCCCGACACGATATTTAAAAGAACTGTGACCATTACCACTGTTTCCGCAAATATAGAAAAGAGAGTGATTGTTACGGTTAGTTGGAATGAAAGGGGAGGGGCGGTTAAAACACTAAGCGCAGAGAGCCACCTTTTTAATTGGCGTTAGAAATCTATAACACAATGAAATATATAGAGCGTATAATAAAAAATAATAACGGATTTACCCTTGTAGAAACATTGTTAGTGATTTTTGTGTTCTCTGTGATTATGGTTTTAATGGGCGGTGTGTTTGTCAGTTCTCTAAATTTACAGAGACGTGCCTTCAATCTGCAAAAAACGGAAGACAATGCTGCTTTCATACTAGAATCTATGGCAAAAGAGGTAAGAGTTAGTCAAATAACCAGTGGTGTCACGAACTGTCCCTCTGCACCTGCTTTATCGCTTAGTCTAAACCACCCAATAAACGGCAGTATTACTTATTCTCTGTCTGGCAATGCGATACATCGGAATGCTGGAGGTAGCGATACTATCGTGAGTTCTAATACTGTTGAGTTCACTAATATCAAGTTCTGTATTACCGGAAATGCCGTAAACGATGATAGACAGCCTAGGGTTATTGTTTTTGGTTCTGTAAGAAGTTCTAAAACCAAGCAGCAGGCTGTAATTAATTTTCAAACAACTCTTTCGCAGAGATTTTTAAGCGATTAAATCATGAAAAGTAAAATACAAAATATTAAAAATAATATTAACAATAAATGGATTCATGACCAGTCCGGTGTGGTTATGATAATTTCAGTGCTCTTGATTGGCATAATTCTTTCCATTGTTTTTAGTTTGTCGCTTATTTTTATACCTAAGCTAAGAATAGCTGCAGACGTTAAGCGTTCTGCTGCTGCTGCATATGCTTCAGAGAGTGCAATAGAATGGTGTTTATATGTAAGTCGAAAGGGTTCGGTGGCAAGACCGGTCATGTCAAACGGGGCAACGTTTATAAACGGCAATACGGGCTTGGCTTTTGTTGAGGCAGAATGTTTAATCTCCCCAGTTAAGTCAATCGGTACTTTCCAAGGTGTGAGTCGGGCCTTTCAGGCTAGTTTTTAATTTTTTTAACTGTGGATTCCGGATTGTTGTGGTTGTGCTAAAATAAGATAGTAGATAATAATTATGAATTATAATAAAATAACAAAGATTATCGGTGCGATTGTAGTGGTGGTGGTTGTTGTTCTTGTTTTGTTTTTTAGTAACTTGTTGCCAGGGTTCAAGCCAAAGGGTTTTGATTTAATACAAACAAAAATAACTCAAAAAGATGTGCTTCCTTTTTTGCCAGTTGCCCTACCTGTCGGCTTATCGGGGAATGCGAGCAAATATGTTGATCCTTACGATAACATACTGAGAGTCAGTTACTTATATAATTCAAGCCAAACTGCCCAAGCGGTAGAGAGCGCGTATAAGCAATACTTTGGAGAAGAAAAGTGGGTAGTATTAGAGGCTGGCGATAACTCTACTCAGGTTATTTTAAATGCAAGCAATCATTTATCTGGAGAGAAAATTACAATAACAATTGATCCTGATTCTAGCAACGGTTTGACGGGTGTTGCCATCGAATTTTTGAAGCAGCCATTTAGAGAGGCCTATTCCATATCGAAATATCCTGATGATTTTCCAAGAGAGCGTGGAGTTAGTTTTATGGATTCAAGGGAGGATTCAGATTCAAAAATAAGTTTCATCAGGTCATATAAGAGCCGCCTGAACCTTGCCGAGAATCGCGAGGCATTTAATGATTTTTTTGATCAAAACGGTTGGAGGCGCGGACCGGATATTCCACCCGGCACGTCAACTGTTTTTGCCACCGCCTCAAGGGGCAGTGTTGGCGTTATGATAAAATGGGAACTTGTCGGTAGCGGTGACAATCCTGCTGTTACCATAACTTTTTATCAACCCAAGTAGATTTGCAATTACGCTCTCTTTTTTGGTATGTCTGGAGAGTATATTTCAGGCACAAAAAAGCGCCTTCAAGGGCGCGCTGATGTGAGAACTTGTTTTATAATAAATAAAACCCCGTACTGTGACGGGGTTGTTTTTTACTTTTCTAAAAATAGTTTCATGTCCTGGGCTGCTATCTTGTCTACCCAGATGCTTAAGTAGTATGTTTTGTTATTCTCGATTACAATATCAGGAATTCTGATTGCAATCATGTATCCTGCTGGGCTTTGGGGGTAGCTTACTGCCCACAGAACCTCTGCTGGTGTCGAATTACATATATTTTGATTTTGAACACACGAGTTAAGATATGCGCTTACCGAAGCCCTTACTTCAGAGAATCCTCCTTGAGAGCTGGACGCTTGTCCAGTAAGCATTGGCGGACTCGTTTTGCCGAATCCATCGGCGTAGCCTATTAATACTTCTCCGGGACGTGCCGGATTGAGATCGCTCATCAGTGAATACCCGCGATCATATATTTGAAGCAGCACCGGATAAGCCGGTGGAGCCGAGAAAAATGTCGGCCTTATAAGTACGCTTTCAAATAGGAATGGTTGACTAACCAGTACTTTGCCACTCGGGCTGACTACTGAAATATTTGCCGTATGTGTGCCGCTGTTTGTTTCCCATGGCAATTGGGCGTTTATCTGACAGTTCTTACTGTCTCCAGAAGGCCCAACATAATGTAGTGGTAGTACTGTTGCAGCATCAACAATTAATTTGGCGTCGCCCAAGGTCGTGGGCCAAGGGGTATTTGTTGCAGTATATGCTTGGTTACTGCAAAAATCTTTTCCAAGCACAGTCATGAACCCTCCAGCTGCTACGCTGCCGGCAACATTTGTTGCCGGAGTAATACTGTCAATTCTTGGGGGTGGCTGCGGAGGCCCAACTACCGATATATTGAATGGCAGCGCCTCAACTTTGCCGACAGTAAGTTTTAATGAATATGTGCCCTCGTAAAATGGGGCAACGAATGTAACAGAATCGGCAGTTGCCAGACTTATGGCAAGCGATCTGTCGTCTTGATCAATAATCTTGGTGCTTAATCCCTGGTAACCGCCAAGGTTGCACCCTTTTATTGTAATCGGCAGTCCGGCAGGAATGGCCTGCTTAGGGTATTCCTTTACATAAGGTACCTCGGCTCTCCAGAGAGTATCGCCGGAGGCGATAAGCGCTCCACATCCGTTTGATAGGTTTGCAACTGGTAGGTAGGGGGCAAATCCAGGTGATGGATTTCCGTCCGGTAAAATTCCATCAGGGGTTACAACTCTCATGTCATTATTTGGTCCCAATAGGGCGATCCCAGTCTTGCTAGAAGGAAGGGAGACTAGATCAAAGAAGTATGGTGCTCCAAACATGAAGCTTCGGAATCTGAAGTCCGGTTGAATTTGTGCATTGTCATTTCTATAGAACACATTTATTTGCCCATTGCTAATGCGAGCAAATCGGCTTCTGCCGTCGGCCAGTTTATAGCCGTAAATGAACTCATTGGTAACCGGATCTAGATCAAAACTCGAAGTTTCCTGTCCTGACACGGTTTCGCCATCAATTATCTGACTGTCATAAGTAATTCGTTCAAGCTGACCATTCTTAGAATATCTTGCCAACCCAGGAGGATTGGTAGATATGTAAGTTAGCCAATTTCCATCCCAACTGAATGGCCAAAAATAAGCAGCGTTGCCAATAGAGGCTGGTATGTGTATTAAGTTTTCTAGTGGGCTAATACCTACTCTATACAAACCAAAACTTTCTATTTGATTAATTTTTAATTTTAATATAGCTATTTCAGAACCACCTTTTTCTATAAGTGCATGATTTCTCGATATAATTTCAGCATCAGCAATATTGTCCTCAAATTTTATCTTTATTTTATCTCCTGGGCTTAGTTGTCTTGAAAGAGAACGCTGTCGCCAGTCATATTTAAAGAAAGTTGGGTGCAAAATTTCGCTAGGTGTGGTTGAGAAGTAAAGATTTGTAGAAGTTGAATAGATGTTTCTTAAATAGATTTGCTGATTATTTGGTATCAATGGATTGTTGTTGTCTAAAACCAAATTCGATTGGGTATCAAGCGCATATATCGAGAAAGTATTATTGTTCCCAATTGATAAGAACCAAGTTCCATTTACATAAGTTCCGACTGTGTAAACATTTTTTTGAACAGGCCTAGAGGCGACGGTCATTATGATACTATGGCCAACTTCTATTGGACCTTGAGCGAATAACGAATGGCCGGCAAAAAGTAAAAATATGGCCGGAATACTTGTTTTTTTAAGGTTCATTCCTTGCTCCAATGTGTATCTAAGCTATCAATATTAAATCATATTTTTATAAAAAAAGCAAGTGTTGATAATGTTATATTCTGGCTGTGATAAAATTAAATGACGAATGCTAAATAAGAATCTTTTTCGAGAAAGACCATTGGGAACTACTTTTGTGGTGATTTTGTTTTTGGGTTTGTCGGTTTATTTTTTATTAGATATTAATTTAGTACGTGCGGTCACTCAGTGTGGATATGGCGATCCAGCTACTGTCGATCAAAATTCTGGGCAGCCTCCTTACCCTGGCGATCCAATCTGCGGGGCATACAATGATCCAACACCTAATACAGATGGTACGTATGGCAATACTACATACAGTGGTTGTTTGGGACTGACTGGTGGTTTGGTTGAAAACGCAAGCTGTTATTACGCTTGCACCACAACAGCTCCGGCTGTTTATGCTTGTAGCTCAAGTTACGATGTTGTTAATGCCTGTTTTTATTATGATTGTGAAGTCCTAACCTCCGAGGTCTCTAACCAATGTGGTACTGCCTCTGAGAGCACAACCTGTGAAGCTTACGCGGTAGCGTCACAGTATCCTCCCCAATGTGATCCTGTAGAGTGTGGTAGTTTTAATTGGTCATGCGAGGATTTTGAATGTAGAGGTCCTGACGGCACGGGTGGTACAAGTTATTACTACACTGATGGCATAGGAAATCAGGTTCCATATCAGGTTTGTGAATCAGAATGGACTTGTGCAGGCCCTAGCCCCACTCCGACACCAACTAGTTCTGGTCCACCTGGTTCCTGCCAGGGTGACCTCAGTGTTTATCCGACTGGAGCATCAACAATTAATGTTGGTGAAACAGCTTATTTTTCTTTAGCCTATGACGATGGAAACGGTCCGCAACCGCTATCGTGTAGTGGTGAGGTTTGGACTTCCGATAATCCATCGGTGGCTAGCTTATCGAACGTAGAGTGTGGTAACAATGTTGCTTCATATCTCGGCGTAGGTCAGGGGACTACAAATGTACGCGCTTCTTTTATGAATTGCCAGACTACTACACCGATCACAGTCAATGCGCAAACACTTTCAGTCGGTTTTACTGCCAATCCTAATTCTGGCTTATCCCCAGTAAATTCTACATTATCCGCCTCCGTCGGAGGCACAGCTACAGGTACAATTAACTACAGTTTTTGGTGGAATTGTACCAACACATCAACCAGTGTAGCAACTGTACAGACGGCCTGCGGATCTTTGCCAACCCCCAGTTCTGGCAATTGCCAAA